>JAWWPC010000008.1:0-14550 GCA_033851055.1 Kribbellaceae bacterium
ATGTCCATATGGGCGAGACCTCGCCGGAGGCGTACGCCGAGATCTCGAACGCCGTCGGCAAGCCGTATATCTACGGCCCCGTGGAGTCGCGACGGTTCGCCTCGATCGAGACTCTGAGCGACCGGGAAGCGGCAGCCAAGAAGCCCTGGATGCTTGCCTACATCGCGGGCCTGATGCCAGGCGTGCACCTGTTGGTCACGCACTGCGCCGTCGCGGGACCTGAACTCGCTGCGCTGACCGCGCCCGGCACCGAGACCTACCGATGGGCCGAGGAATACCGGGTCGCGGACCAGGACATCGTGACCGACCCCGAGATCCGCAAGGCGATCGAGGAGCTGGGCATCGAGCTGGTGTCGATGCGCAACGCGTTCACCGACTGATGCTGGTACAGCAGCCGGAATCATCGAGGTGGTTCGGGCACCAGGAGCGAGCGAATCCTCCCCGATGTGCCGGACGCCAGGACCGTCCGAACATCGCGGCAGCCGGGTATTGGGTTCCTTGCGACAGTGCGGGATCACGACCAGAGTCCTGCCGACCATAACCCCGTGCCAGCGACTCTCGGCCGGCCGTTCTCCGTGATGTGCCAGCCAGCGCCGATCCGTGTCGTCTGACTCCCGATCACCTGTCGCCGTACGGGACTTGTGCGCCCAGCTGGCCGGTCTTGCACGCCTCGGGGCTGGAATGCCTCAGGAGTTGTGCAAGACGGACCACGGGGTCAGCCGCCGTTGAGCGTGTCGTACTTGGATGCCCAGCGGAAGTACCCTGGTGGCGGTCACCGAGCCGAGCCGGAGCGAGCATGTCGCACTCGCTGCCGACGTCTCGGCGTGCGGCCGGGCCTACCGCGGCGCCGAGCGTGAAGCGAGTACGCCGGCCGAAGCCAGAGTTGCGGTCTTGCGAAGCATCTGGATCGTCCTCCCCTCAATCGACGGCCTTCTGACCTCCGTGCCGGGTCGTCAGCGGCGAGCACGAGTACATGGCGGGGCAATGCATCATTGTCACCGGCGATGCGGGCTCGCATAGGTCGCCTGCTCGTCCGCTCTTTGCCGCTCGTCGCTGCGCTGCTGACCGACCCATCGTTGGACCTGACGATTGGTCCCCCATCGCGCGCATCGATCGACTACGCAATCGCGCACCTTGCCTTCGCTGGCCAACTTCTGGAGGACCCACGACAAGCTCGAGGGGCGACGGACAATTGCTCAGAGATCTGCTGCGCGGTCAGTAGTTCGGCAGCGTCCCCTTGCTGGTCGAGCAGCCACAGAACCTGGCCTTCGTCTGACCAGAGAGGGTTTGACTCAAACCCAGCCAGCTCCTTCTCGGTCATGTGCCTCCGGCAGTCGGAGCAAAAGCTCCCAGTGCTACCGAGCGACGAACAACCGCCGCGCATGGCGCCCCAGATCGCGTCGCCCGCCCGCACTTCGGCCGATCACCCCTGCCAATGCCCAGATCACCACCCATAGCACCCGATCCTGACACGATCTAGACAGCCCAGGGGGCGATTAGTTGTCGTCGTTGGGTGGCTCTGAGGTCCAGAGGTTGGCTTGGGCGATGATTCTCTCGGCCTCGGCGACGACGAAACTGTCTTCGCCGGAAATGTCTTCTAGGCTCCGTTGGGCGGTCTCGGGGATGAGCAAGGTGAGAAGCGCTCCGACGAGCGAGAAGCCGGCGGACAGTTCGAGTGCTCGGGCGGTACCCAGGCTGTTCTGGATGATGGGGAACAGGAACACTCCGATGAAGGCGCCGAGCTTGGCCACTCCCGCCGAGATGCCTTGGGCGGTTGCGCGCACGCTGGTGGGGAAGGACTCGGCGGAAAGCACGAAGGTGGTGGTGTTGGGGCCGAACTCGGCGAAGAAGAAGCTGATGCCGAACAAGACCAGGAACGGCACGATGGCGGCCGTGATGCCGGGGATGACGCCGATCAGACCGAATGCCAACGCCATGCAGACAAACCCGAGGATCTGCAGCCGTCGGCGTCCGATGCGGTCCATGAACGCGACCGCGAGGTAGTAGCCGGGAACGGCCGCCACGGTGAACACGATCAGGTTGAACGCCAGGACCTGGGTGAGCGGGTGGTTGCCCGCGCCGAGCACACTCTTCACGATCAGCGGGGCCGACACCGCGTTTCCGTAGTACGCGTAGTCGAACACGAACCAGGTGCCAGCGGTACCGATCAGCGTGAGCAGGTAACGGCGGTTCCTCAGGAAGGCACCGAAGCTGATCTTGCCCAGGCCGGCCAGCGGGTCGCCGACGGCGACGACGTCACCGTCGGAGTAGGTGGCGAGGCTGCTCGCGGCCTGATCGGGGTGACCCTTGACCCGCTCGAGAAACCGCGGCGATTCGGGCATCCGGCGGCGGAGGTATATGACCGCGGCGGCCGGTACGGCGCCCAGTCCCAGCAGGAGACGCCAGACGAGGTCGTTGCTCATCCCAGTGGAGAGTAGCGCCAGCCCGGCGACGTAGCCGGCCACGGTGCCCAGTGCCTGCATGGAGAACACCAGGCCAACCAGTCTGCCCCGGTTGCGGCGGTTGGCGTACTCGCTCATCAGCACAGCGGACACCGGGTAGTCGCCGCCGACGCCGATGCCCATAATGAACCGGAACACGATCAGCCACAGCAGGTTCGGCGCGAAGGCCGACGCCAGGGCGCCGACCGCCATCAGCGTCGCTTCCAGGCCGTAGATGCGTTTGCGGCCGACGATGTCTGCGATGCGGCCGAACGCGAGCGCACCCAGGAACGCCGCGATCAAGGACGTCGAGTTGATCAGCCCGGTCGCCGAGGCGCTCAGGTGCCACCGCGCGGCGATCAAGGTGCTCGCGGTGCCCACGATGAAGAGGTCGTAGGCGTCGGTGAAGAATCCCATCCCGGCCGTGACGACCGCGCGGGTGTGGAACCGGCTCAGCGGGGCTTCGTTCAACGCGTCCGTGATGCTGACAGATCGGTTAGCTGTCATGAGCAAGAACTCCTCCACGAGATGGAGAGGCCTCGTCCCAGCAATGGCTTCGCGGGTTGGCGCCGTCCATCTCGCAGTCCTCCAGTTAGAAAACTGAGCGAATTGTCTGCAACTGGTCAACGGCTGAGCTGGCCTGGTTCGCGCCCGTCCGGCGGGTGGCAAAGATCTCAGCGAGCCAGGCAGTTATAGCCATCTGAACGATGTGGACGGCATGGTCCAGTGGTACGCCCGCGCGACCAGCCGGTACGGCGCAGGCCGGAACACGCGGGCGCATGGCGACCTCACAACCCTCGGTGGGTTTTGACGAATCGCGTCAGGAGGGGTGCCGCGGCACTGGGGTGGGCGACTGGTGATCGCCGTGGCGCTCTGCACGCGAGAGGTTCTTGCCGAGACGAAGCAGCCGAGCTGACCCACTGGATCCGGCCCCGCTCACTTCCGGGGTTCGCGGCCTTCCGCGAGCGCGACAAACGCGTCCGCACCAGCCCGCAGCGCCTCGCGGAAGGGCAGCGTGGTGGCCCGGTAGAGGGCGGGGCGACCGATCGCAATGGAGTCACCGGCGGCGGTGACGGCCTCGACTAGCGCCCTGACCCGATGGTCGAGGGCGTCCGTAGAGACCACTTCGTTGACGATGCCGAGCTGTTCGGCCCGGGCGGCCGGCATCGGCACACCGGTGAGCACATTGAATATCAGCGCCGGAAAGGGCGTCCGTCGTAGCGCCGCGACTTGGGCGACGACGGGCCAGGACCCGAACCGGGCCTCGACCGTACCGACCTTGGCGTCCTCGACAGCGACCACGACATCCGCGCAGCACAGCAGACCGTAACCGCCGGCCAGCGCGTCGCCGTTGACCGCGGCGATGACCGGAGTCCTCAGTTCGGGGAACACGCCGAACAGTTCAACCAGCGCGTCGGAAAAGGCGTGCAGCTCGCCCGCGGCGGTGACCGCCTGGTGGTCCGCGCCACCGCAGAAGGCGCCGGCCGAACCGGTGAGCACGATGGCGCGCACGGCGGTGTCGTCGTCAGCCTCGACCAGTGCGCGATGGAGCGCCAGAGTCAGTTTCAGATCGAGCTTGTTGGCGGGCGGACGGCGTAGCGTGAGCCACGCTGCAGAGCCATCCTTGCGAACGTCGAGCGGCGAGATGCCGGATGCGGCCTGCCGCTCATACGGCACGGGAACCGTCCACATCGGAGGGATAGTCCAGGGCGAACCGGTCGGCGCACAGCTCGTCGAGCTTGCCGAGCAGCGTTTGGTGGGCCGGATGGTTCCAGTAGTCGGAGCGGAGCGCCTCCTCGCTGGTCAACCGGGCAAAGCAGCCGTGCGTATACCCGTGCTTCAGCCCCGACTGGTTGGTGTTCTCTCCCCAGGTGAATTCTTGAAGGCACTCCAGACCGGAGATGTCCGCGGCAAACTCCCGCAGAGCCGCGGAAAGAGCCGGCTCCTTGCCCTCGAACGGCCGGAAAACCACATAGTGATCAAGCATCATCGCTTCCTCCTCGACAGTAGTCGGCCTCGTATCGTTCCCAGTCCGCGGGCCACCGGTAGCTGTGCTGTTGCGGCGGCGCCGGCGCCTGGGTTTCGATCCAGCGGACCCGTCCGCCCTCGGTGTTGTAGCAGGCGTGGGTCGTGCCGACCCCGGCCCAGGCGACGTCGCCGGGACCGAAGTGGTGGACCTGCCCACCGAGCTCGAAATCGGTGTCACCACGAAGGAAGAAGTAGGCTTCCTCGAATGGGTGGTCATGATTCTGCGCGGCGCCGCCGACTTCGTAGTCGACCATGAACATCGTGAGCAGATGGGCTCCGCGGTTCTGGTCGACCAGCATTTTGACGGAAATTCCGCTGTAGGCAAGCAGGGCAGTGTTCATCCCGGCCGACTCGCGCCCCCGAGCCGGGCTCGACGCGGCGCTCTTGACGTGCTCGGCCCCGGTGCCTTCGTAATGACCGACCAGCCGCAGGGTGGGATCGGCAAGGTCCGGCGGTAGAGCAGCGGTCGTGCGGTCCGGAGAGTCGGATGGGAAAAGGGTGTCGCGCCGGCCAGATTCCCGTCGCAGTGCCACCGGACTGTTGACGTCCATCCACCGTGCCTCTTCGCTGAAGTGATTGGCGAAGGCGTGCAGCGCGCCCAGCGGAATGAATGCGAAGTCCCCGGGACGCAACAGGTAGGCGCGCTCCTCGATCTGCACCGCGACCTGCCCTGCCAGAACGTAGATCGCCTGCTCGTAGGACTGCACGTGCGGCGGCACCCGCCCGCCCGGTGCCAGCCTGCCGATCCCGAGGTCGGTGTGCGTCGTCCCGACATCGGGGTTGAGCAGCGTGAGCCGGTCGAACCCTTCGGCGCGTCCCTCGAACGGCCATGGGGTCGCGGCGCGCGACCAGTCCTGGCGCACCACGGCGCTGGGGCCATTGGCGAGAGATCCACCGACGCGGTTCTCGTGGCCCGGTGAGGTCATTCTCGTCACCGCCTCCTTGTTCGTACCGCCGCAGCGGCCTCCCCGGAAAGTGGCTTTGCCAATTTCGAGTATGGGGAACGGATCCGTCCGACGCAAGAACACTTCGCCACGTTGCGCGCAAGAGTGGCCAAGCCAACAATCCACTTATTGACGACGGCGAGAACCTCGTGTGACGCTGAAGTATCCAGGCGGGGCGGAGCCCCGTTGATCCCCTCATGAACGGTGGAGGCATGGACGATCAGAAAGTTGCCCCAGGTTCTACGCTGGGTTTCATCGGTCTCGGCAGGCTCGGCGCCCCGATCGCCTGGAACCTGATTGCCGACGGGTACCCGGTGATCGGCTTCGACCAGAGCCGCGAAACTCTGGCCGACCTCGTGCGTAGCGGGGGGCGCGAAGCGAAATCGGCGGCGGAGGTCGGCCGCGGCAGCGCCGTCGTGTTCACCTGCGTGCGTACGAACGACGACCTCACCGCGGTGCTGACCGGGCCGGATGGCCTTCTCGCCGCACTCCCGCCGGGGTCGGCCGTCCTGGATTTGAGCACGATATCGCCGGATGCGTCGGCCAAGCACGCCCAGACGATCGAAGCGGCAGGCTCGGAGTTTCTCCGGGTGGCGGTCAGCGGCAGCGCGCCGGCCGCCGCGGCGCGGCAGATCAGTTTCCTGTGCTCAGGCCCGCACCACCTCTACGTTCGCGTCACCCCGCTGCTCGACGCCCTGGGACGCGGCCACGTCCACGTCGGCAACTCCGACGAAGCGCGCTCCGTCAAGATCGCGATCAACATGTTGGTCGGCGTCGGAATGGCGGCCTTGGTGGAAGCGGTCACACTCGCCGACGGGCTGGGCATTGACAGGCGCCGGTTCCTGGAGGCCGTCGAGCAGAGCGCGGTGGGATCACCGTTCGTCTCCGCAAAGGTGTCCGCGTTGGCGGACCGCGACTACACCCCGACGGCCAGCCTCGCGCTGATGCTGAAGGACCTCGATCTGGCGCTCGCCGCGGGAGGAGGCATCGAGCAGCGGCTCCCGGTCACCGAACTGGCGCGGAATCTCTATGCGCGGTGCCACGATCGCGGCTGGGATGAGCGCGACTTCGCATGCCTGGCGGAGTTGTACGACAATCCGACCGAACTTCCGTAACTGCTCGGGCCTACCGCGCCCGGGGCCGTGGCACGTGCCCACTCGGATACCAGCCATTCCCCAGGTGGCTAAACCACCTTTTGACCTTGCCAGTTCGGTAGTGTCAGCCTCGGAACACAGTGAACGATATGCGGTCAGGAAGGAATGGCATGGCTGCACAGGATCGTCCGGCACGTGCTCCGCGGCGGCGGCCCGACGCGGTAGCGCTCCCGCCGATGGCACCCATGTCGGTCACCCGGCTCGCAGATGAGGTCGCGGACCGGATTCGCGGCCTCATCATCAGCGAGAACATCGCCGAGGGAGCCCGGCTGCCCCCGGAGCGTGAGCTTGCCGAACGTTTCGGGGCCAGCCGGCCGACGATCAGTCAGGCCTTGCGCACCCTCGCGCTGATGGGACTGGTCGACATCCGCCGCGGCTCGGGCGCCTACGTCCTGCGACGCCCCGAAACGATGGTCGCCGCCTCCGTCAACCTGATGCTCGACTTCGACGCGCACTCGGTCGACCACCTGATGGCGCTTCGGCTGTGGCTGGAAACCATCGGCGTGCGCGAAGCGGCCACCCGGGAACCCGCGCTCAAGATCGCGGAGATGGAAGCCATCCAGGAGGCCTTGGACCGGCTGAAAAAGGCGGCGGGCCAGGTTTCGGAATGGATTGCGGCCGACACCGTGTTCCACGCGACCGTCGTCCGGAGCTCAGGAAATCCCTACCTGGGCGCGATTTACGAGAGCGTGCACAACACGGTGCTGTCGTACGAGTTCAAACACTGGGTCGACACCGACTCGATGCCCGAGTGGCTCCAAGACATCGGGTCGGACTGGCAACTGGCGCTCCACCAGCCCATCGCGACGGCCGTCATCGAACGGGACAGCGAAGCGGCTGCGGAAGCCGTCCTGGCGCACCACCGCGCGATGGCCGAGCACGTTCGAACGGCTCGCGCTTCCCGAGCGACGGGCGGCTAGTGGTGTGTCTGGCAAATAGCTGGTTCTTCGGCGTGGATCTTGGCAACCACTGTTCACCCTTCGGATGGCAGGCTATGTCGTCCTCACCGGTCGGCAGGCGAGTCCTCGTCGAGGGCGGCCACCCTGGCCTGCTGCTCGTACAACGACAGGAAGTCCTTCTCGCGTAGGCCTGTTCCGATCGCCGACTGGATCAGCTGATACACCGCGGAACCGACGGGCATCGGCACCTCGAGGGAGCGAGCTGCACCGAGACCGAGGTCGAAGTCCTTACGCAGCAACTCGGTGGTGAACGTCGGTGTCCAGTCCCGGTTGACCAGATCGTCGCTGCGGTTGCGGACCCAGTCGGAGCTGACGACCGTTCCTTTGAGGAATTCGAGGAATGCGGCCCGGTCGGTACCGCCCTTCTCTGCCAGGCTGGTGACCTCGACGAGCGCCTGCACCATCATGCCGAGATACAGGTTGTGGCATAGCTTGACCAGGCGGCTCTGCTCCTCCGCCCCGGCGTACACGACCGTCTTCGCGATCTCGTCGAGGTAGGGCTTTACCCGCCGGTAGGCTTCGGCGGGGCCGGATGCCACGATGCAGGCGTCGCCCTCAGCGACCACATGGGGGTTGCCGCTCACCGGCGCGGCGACGAACGCGACTCCGGCCGCCGCGGCGGCCGCCCGCACCGTCGCGGAGTTCTCCATCGACACGGTCGAGCAGTCCACGATGACAGCGGGCTTGCGCGAGGCGGCGAGCAGCCCATGCTGGCCGGTGACGACCTCCTCGACGTCGGCCGGCGCGGACACCATGACGAACACGATGTCGCATTCGCCGAGGTCCGTGATCCGGCCGGCCACGGTCGCGCCCCTGGCCGCCAAGGGCTCGGTCTTGGCTCGGGTCCGGTTCCACACAGTGACCGTGTCGCCGGCGTCGAGCAGCCGGGCGGCCATCGCTGCGCCCATGCGGCCAGTGCCCACCCAGCCGAGTCGCGTGGTATCAGGCATGCGCACTCCTTGGCTTGCAGTGGATCTCAGTTCATCGTACGAGCCGGGGTGCGGCGGCGGCACCGTTGGCCGAGGGCTGCGGCAAATCGACCCCGGTCCAGTACTGGGTGCCCGCGACGTAGAGCTGGTCGGCCGGGAACCGGGTGAGCAGCTCGCAGCCGTCGTGGGTGACCACCACCTCCTCCTCGATCCGGGCCGCGGCCGTACCGTCCGGCGTTGGCCAGTAGGTCTCGATCGCGAACACCATGCCCTCGTGCAGTTGCACCGGATGCTCGAAGGAGTGGTAACGGCTCATCAAGGGACGTTCCCAGTTGGACAGTCCGATGCCATGGCAGTACTGCAGGCCGAACGCCTCTTCCTCGGTGGCGAAGCCGAACTCCTGCGCGGCCGGGAAATGGCGGACCACATCGGCGGAGGTGGCGCCGGGGCGGATCTCAGCGATGGCGTTGTCCATGAATTCCCGGGCCCTGCGGTACGCCCCGCGCTGCGCGGCGTTCGAGTTCCCCACGTTGAGCGTTCGGTAGTAGCAGGTCCGGTAGCCGTTGTAGGCGTGAATGATGTCGAAATACGCCGTGTCGCCAGGACGGATGAGACGGTCCGAGAAGACATGCGGATGCGGGCTGCACCGCTCCCCGGAGATCGAGTTGACCGCCTCCACCTCGTCCGAGCCGTTCTCGTAGAGATAGCGGTTGACCAGAGCGACACAGTCGTTCTCCCGGATGCCCGGCCGGAGGAAGCGGTACAGCTCGTCGTAGGCGCCGTCGACCAGGCCGGCCGCGTGGTCGAGCAGCGCGATCTCGTCCGGGGACTTGATCGCCCGGATTTCCTGCATGAAACCGTGACCGTCTTCGATCCGCAGGCCTTCCCGCTCCAGCGCGCGCAGGACCGGCAGCTCGACCACGTCCACCCCGACCGGCTCGTCCGCAAGACCGTGGTCGCGCAACAGGTTTGCCAGCCGCCGTGCGTTCCCCGCCTCTACTCCGACGTCCTCAGGAATCGCCCCGCGCCAGCTCGACAGCCCCGCCCGCCAACTGTCCTTGCCGAACCAGTCCGCGTGCTGCTGGTGCGTCCGCGCCGCCGACCCGATGTCCCACAGGATCGGGTCCTGCCCCCGCATTACCAGCGCACAGCGGAAGAACTTGTCCCGCGCCCAGTTCCCGATGTGGGTCGCCGTGGTGTAGCGGATGTTGTTCATGTCGAACAGGACCAGCGCACCAAGGTCCGACTTGTCCAGCGCGGCCCTGACCTTGGCGAAGCGGTCATTGCGCAGCCGGTCGAAATCGACCCTGCGTTCCCAGTCCACGCCCTGTACCGCGCCGGGAGAAGCGATCGGGGTCGGTTGTGTCGACGCCGAATAGAAAACGGTCATACAAGGTCTCCTGTGAGAAAGGTGGCGGGCATAGATAGTCAGACCGGCGAGTACTCACCCGAGTCCGCGGCAACCTTCGGCGCGACCGGGGGAGCGGACGTGCGGCCGAGAACGGACCAGGCGCTGTCGATGATCGCCTGGGTGGACAGCCCGTATTTTTCGAACAGGTACGGACCGGTCAGCGAGCCTTCGGCGAAGGTGTCGCGCAGACCGATCCGGCGTAACGGGCGGCCGAGCCCGGCTTCCGCGATCGCCTCCGCGACCGCTGAGCCCAGGCCGCCGATGATGGAATGGTTTTCGGCGGTGAGGACGACTTTCACCTCTGCGGCGATGCCTTGCACCGTCGCGGTGTCCAGGGGTTTGACCACCGGAACGTTGACTACCGACACCGAAACGCCATCTGCGCCAAGGGTCCGGGCCGCGGCCAACGCGGAGCCGAGCATCATCCCGTTGGCGAACAACGCGACGTCGGTCCCCTCGGTGAGTACGTCGGCGCGATCGAGGGACAGCGCGTGGTCGTCATCGAAGATCACCGGGATCTCACCGCGCTTGAGTCGCACATAGACCGGCCCCGGAACGTCCACGATGGCATCGACCACCTGCCGAACCTCGACCGCGTCCGCGACGTCGACCACGGTCATGTTCGGCAGCGCGCGCATCAGGGCCACGTCGTCGATGGCCTGGTGACTCGGCCCGCCCGGGCTCGACACCCCCGGCATGAAGCCGATCAGGCGGACCGGCAGATTCGGGTAGGCGATGGCGTTGGCGATCTGGTCGAACGGGCGGCGGGTGGCGAAGACCCCGAAGGTGTGCACAAAGGGAATATGGCCGCAGCGCGCAAGCGCGCCCGCCATGCTCATCATGTTGGCCTCGGCCATACCACCATGGATGAACCGTTCCGGTATTTCGGCCTGGAACAGATCGATCTCGCACTGCCGGGTCAGGTCCCCACTGAGGCACAGCACGTCGTCTCGCCGGCGCGCGAGGTCGAGCAGCGCGCGGCCGTACGGTTTGAGTTCCGTGAGGTAAGGCGGTTCACGCATGGGTCTGCTGTACCTTCCTGGTCAGCTCGTCGACGGCGGCCGCGGCGAGCACGGGGGGAAGCTTGATGAAGTGACCGTCCGCATCGGTCGGAAGGCAGTCCAGACCATGCACTGTGGACGTTCGGCAGACGAGAACGCTGGGACGCTCCCGTTCCTCCGCCGCTTGCGCCAGCGCGGCGCCGATCTGGCCGAGGTCGTGGCCGTCGAGGTCGGCCACATGCCAACCGAAGGCGGCCCACTTGTCCGCGATGGGCTCGATCGTGGTGATGCTGTCGACCGGCCCGTCGACCTGGGAGTTGTTGGCGTCGAGCAATACGGTCAGCCCGGCGAGGCCGTGGTGGGCGGCGAACATCGCCGCCTCCCAGACCTGCCCTTCCTCCAACTCACCGTCGCTGAGCATGGCGAAGATCCGGGCGCCTCGGCCGCGCAACCGGTCGGACAGCGCGAAGCCGACCGCGGCCGACAGGCCCTGCCCGAGCGAGCCGCAGGTGTAGTCGACGACCGGTGACCGTTCGGTACCGATGGCCTCTAGCTGCGAACCGTTCTGGCCGTAGGTGTTCAGCGCCTCGTCTTCGATCAGTCCGAGCTCCCCAGCGGCCGCGAATGGCGCGATGATGTAGTGCCCCGGCGAGCACACCAGACGGTCCAGTCCCGGCCGCGCGGCGGCGAAGACCGCCGCCACCTGCTCCGCGGACGACAACGCCTGGCCCAGGTAGCCGAACCCTTGGGGCGCCACCATCCTCAACGCGCGCAGCCGGATCTTCAGCGCCAGCTCTCGTGGATCCCGGACCTCCCAATGCGTTCCCGGATCAGAAACCCGCGACGGCGGTGTCATATTCAGCGCCTCCTAAGTGGCCATGTGGCTTAGCCACAGTATGTGAGGGCCGTTCAACCAGTGTCAAGGCACGCAGTCATGCCGGACCTGGCGACCGCACCTTGTCCGAGCGGTGAGGATCCGCCATCTGGTCATGGCCGGCCGGTTTCACCGGCGCGACCGAACCGTCCGGCGGATTCATCCCGCCCGCGACCAGGTCGGTCCTGCTGGTTCTGAAGCTCCGCGACTCTGCGCGTCGACCGCCTCGGTTCGTCAACGGCGCTCGTCGCAGGTCATCGACGGCGCATGCTCGCCGTCATACCTGGAGGTGTCGATGGCGCTGCTTGGTGCGTACGCGGTCCTCGGCCTGCCGATGGACGAGCTCAGCGAGCACCTCCTCGACCTGTACGACGTACTGGGAGCCGAGGGCCATCGACTGGCCGGGCGGTCACATCCTCCAGGTCTCCAGCGTCGGGGGTGTCGTCGCGTTCCCGACCCTGGGCCTCTACCACGCCTCGAAATGGGGCCTGGAAGCCTTCAGTGAAGCGCTGGCCCAGGAGGTGGCGGGTCTTCCTGGGGAGTCCGCCACTGCCTCGCGCGGCTGCCACGCTCGGTTTCGAGTTCCTCGACGCAGACGTCGAACGCGGCGGCACCATACAGCTCGCGTTCGCGGCGACAGACGACTTCACCAACCCGCTGGGCAACATTCTGGGCGCGTTCCAGGCGGCGATGCTCTACGACACCGTCGGGCCGGCGTTAATCGCCACGTTGGCACCGGACGAGTTCCAGTCCACTTGAGATCAAGGTGAGCTTTCACCGCCCGGTGCGCCCCGGCCGCCTCATCGGCCGCGGCCGGGTGGATCACCGCGACGGGGATCTTGCCTTCCTCGACGCATCTCTCGCCGACCCAGCCGGGCAGACGGTCGCCACGGCGACCGCAACGGCTCGCGTCATCCCCGCGGCGTCGACGCGCCATGACCGTCTCCGCGCGTTGTCATCCAGCGTTTCAGTCCGGACCCGCACATCATGCAGTGGTTGGGGAGTCTCCGAGTGCTTCACTAACCCGGACAGTCTCCGACCTCGGCCGATCATCCGCCCAGCCAGGCCGGACCTCGGCACGCGGAACCACGCGCGGCCGGCAGCTGGGCTAGTAGGCGATGGGTTGCCAGGTCGGGTTCTTGCCGACCGTCGGGTCTGCCTCGATCTCGCGGCGCATGTCCCAGACGGTCAATCCGATCTTCCGGGCGGCTGTGAAGACTTCCTCGTCGAAGAGTGAGCGCCGCCAGATGTCACACATATAGGTCCGGGTCTTCAGGTAGTCGGTGTAGCGGCGGTGGTGAGCGTCGTCCAGGCCGAGGGCTGCGAAGACAGCGATCCGGTCGCCGTCGGCAGTTGCCTCTGGCCACCAGCGGGGATACTTGCCGTTCCGCCGCCGAAGTCGCCGTGGTAGCTCCGCCAGGTGTGGTGCGGGGTGGAACCAGCGGGGAAACGTCAGCAGGCTTCCGTTACCGCTGTGGCTGGTCCTCAAGCTCCAGACGACCACGTCTCCGACGCTGGACCGGACATAGACATTACGTCCCTTGCGCAGTGAAACGCTGTTGTGCGAACGGTCGCGCAGATTCAGCCCGCCGGTGTGGGTGGTGTGGTCCTGGAGGTAGATGCCGAATCGCAAGATCGTGTAGCGGCCACGCCAATCAGGGGCCGAGGGATCTTTCCGATCGGCGTTGTCCTTGTGGTAGCCATGCTGGTTGGAATTGATGGTGTAGGAGCTATCCCCGGCGTACAGGATCTCGTCACTGCCCAGAATCTGGCGGGCAATGCCGACCAGGGTGCCGTCGAGCAATACGTCGCGCATGAGCGGCTTGGAGAGCAGATCACCGCCCACCGCCCGCGAGGCATAGGCATTCTCGCGCAGTTGCTTGATCTCGTCGGGGCTGTAAACACCACGGACGATCTGATAGCCATGGTCCCAGAACGCACGGACATCAACCTTCACCGCGCTGGTCATCGCCGACCCCCTCTCGCACCGGCGGTGCGGAATACCCACCCCATCCCCGAATAAACCCACTCCGAGGTCCTTAGCATTCGGGAGCATACCCCAGTTCGGTGACATAAGAAATAGCTCCACGATTGACCGCGGCGACATCGCGTCGTGTTGGTACGCAGTCATGTCGACCGGAAGCCGCGCGCTTTTCGGAGGTATTCTGAATCTCTGAGCCGCTTTTCCGGAGCCCTCCTGTCGCGTATCAATGCCTATCTGGTCGCGTTGGATCCGCAAGAAGTACGGCTGCGCGCGGCCATGGCGTGCTGGCAGGGGATCGCCGACAGATACCCCCTGACCCCGACCAGAAGTCTCGGTCGTTCAGTGCTTCGAGTGTGTGTGAGCGTCGCGTTCGTGGAGTTGATCGGTGGTGATGATCCACGCATCGGGGCCTGGGAAGACCAGCGTCTCAATGTCGCTGTCGGCCCAGCGGACCAGGTACGGCGGGGAGCCGTCGGCGCTGTGCACCTCCAGGATCTGGCCGTGCCGTTTCGGATCGCTCAGGTGGTTGCCCTCCACCATCAGCCAGTCGCCTGCTGTCGCCCTCATGGCGCCACTCCTTCGGGGTCGTTGTGCTGCGGGGTGTCCGGCCGTGGTCCAGGAACTCATCTCGACGGATGAGAGCGCGCCGCTCAGGCCGCAGGCCCACCGGGGGACCTGGTCCCCATCGCGGAAATCGCCGGCCAGGTCCACGCGGGCCAGGCGGCGGGCCGTGAAGCCGCGAGCGGGACATCGGATCGAGTCGGCTGGGGAAGGTCACCGGCGGGGTTGCGCCGGCCGTCGAACCTATATTGGTGGCGTAGGCCA
>JAWWPC010000113.1:0-23579 GCA_033851055.1 Kribbellaceae bacterium
TTGTCCAGAGCACGGCGGCCTTGAGGACCAGGCCGAGCGCGCCGAGTTGGTCCTCCTGCCCCGTCCTGTATGCCTGCATGATCTGTCCGCGCTTGCCGTGGCAGATGTCGCGGGCGAGCTTGTGCCGTGACGTAGTCACCGGTCTCCACACCGGGCATCTCCGCCCGCCAGAACCGCTGGTCGCCCAGGTCCTTGAAGCGCGGCGAGAAGTTGTAGCCCAGCATCGTGAACAGGCCGAACACTATGTCGGAGTACGAGGCGTTGTCGGTGGCGACCATCTCCGGCTTCACCCCGGCATCCAGGTTCAGCAGCGCGTCCAGGATGTGCAGGGAGTCGCGCGGCGTGCCCGGCACGACCATCTGCCCAATACCCACGACCTGGTCATTTACTGCGTTCAGCCAGGTGATGCCGCGCTTGAAGTGGTAGTACTTCGGCGACGGCCCAGCGTGGAAGATCAGCCCTTAGCGCCAACCGCTGTTCCATTGTTCCCCGGAGCCGTCGTACCGCTCGTAGCTTCGATGCCGGGCTTGAACGCCGCGCCGGGCACGGTTCGGTTCGCTCCGTCCGGCACCCGCTCGGCGATCGGGAGCACGGCCGCCAGCACCTCGTCGTCGAACCTGACCGGTACGTCGATGGAGCGGCCCACGTCCCAGCTGGTGCACCACGTAGTCGACGAGGTGGAAGCTGATCCCGACCGGTGCGCGCGGCATCGGAGCGAGGGTGTTCCTCGTAGGTAGACATACGCCGGCACCCGACCTCCATGGTCGGGGGCCTTTTGCGTTGAGCTAGCGGTGGAGCCCTTGAATAGGTGCGGCAACTCTACGACGCTGGGAGGACGCTACCAGGCCAGTCTCGCGTCACACATCGTAGAGCCACCGCATCCGCGCCACCCGAGAGCAGGGGGCGACTGGTGGCGCATGTCCCGCGGGGTGGCCGGGACACATCTAAAGGATCGCGGATCCTGTATGCAGCACACATTCTGGCTGGCGGGGGTTTCCAGCACCCACTACCGCGCATGGCGAGGCGTCCCGTGATCGATACCTTCGAATGCGTGAGCTGCGGCAGAGGAGGTCGGAGCAGTGAACGCCCACTACAGGGCCGCGATGGTCCACTATGTGCTCCACGCTCGGCCTATTGCCGAGATTGACCACGTGATCGCAGAACACCCAGACCTGGCCGAGGCCAACACCAGGCTCGACCGGCTCTACGTCTGGGAGGAGCAGTGAGCGCCCGGGAGGAGGCCCCAGTGGCCGGCTTGATTGCGTCAGAAGCCGCTGGAGAGCCACTGGGACAGTCCGGCACTACCGGCCATGGAGATGCCAGCGGCAACCCACATGAGCCGTTCAAGGCGACGTAGGCGCGTCTCGTGATCGTTCGCAGCCTCGTGCCACATGTCGAGCTTCGTTTCGATGCGAACTCGGCGCTCGATCAACGTAACTTCGTCAGCCACGGGATCACTCAGCCTTGGTGGCGTTGGGCACCTTGAAGACGATGCCAGCGCCGGTAGCGAACGCGACCAGGATCACGCCGGCCTCGGCCGGCGGTGTACTCAGCAGCTGCCGGCATCACCTGGACTTAGGCCAATCCGGCGAGCGACCCAGCAGGGCGAGCACCCGCTCCATCGACGTACCGCTCGTAGCTTCGATGCCGGGCTTGAATGCCGCGCCGGGCACGGTTCGGTTCGCTCCGTCCGGCACCTGCTCGGCGATCGGGAGCACGGCCGCCAGCACCTCGTCGTCGAAGCTGACCGGTGCGTCGATGGAGCGGGCCACGTCCCAGCTATGCACCACGTAGTCGACGAGGTGGAAGCCGATCCCGGCCGGTGCGGGCAGTGTCACGCCACCTCGGATCTCGGGCAGCCAGAACTCCCGCCCGAGCAGATCGTCGGCCGCGAAAGCCGACACCACCCGCTCGGCCGAGGCGGTGTACTCAGCAGCTGGATCGCTGCTGACGAACCTGTCCGCCCACACCGACAGGTCGGAGGTCTCGCCGTCGGCGACCGCCGCGAAGCCGTGGTTCTGGCCGATCATGTGGGCGAGCAGTTGGCCCAGATCCCACTGCGAGCAAGGCGTCCTGAGTTTGAGTTGGTCCGCTGATACCTGCGCCACGATCTCGGCCGAGGCGTGCATCACGCGGCGGTGGAGATCCCGAAGGTCCTGGTCAGGCTTTGTCATGGCGAACACGCTAGTCGGGCCCACCGACAGAACTCCCCCGCGGGTCGCGCACCGAGGAGGAAGCTTTCCGTTGCCCTAAGCAACAAAATAGCCCGTGACCGCGCAAATCCGGCGCAATCACCCGGTATTGCGGCCGCAGCGCTTCGGCCACCTTCGCGAAAATCTTCGCCGCCCGAAGCTGCCGTGCAGCGCCAGCATCGGCACTCCCGGTCCGCCGGCGTCCTCGTAACTGAACTGTCTGTTGTTCAGGGCAATCAATGGCGACATGGCTCTCCGATCGAACCGGTCGCCGGGTACACCTGTCAGGGACGGTCAGGCCCATCGCCGGGAACCGAGGATCGCGCTGAGAATCACCACGATGGCGGCGAGCAGCAGGCTCGCCCGTAAGCCGGTGACGAAGATGCCAACGCCGCTAAGAAGCGCGCCGAACAGCGCAGCGGAGGCACCACTGCCGACCTGGCGGCTCGCGTTCAGTAGGCCCGCTCCGAAGCCGCCCCGTTCTGCTGGCATGCCGTCGAGCATCATCGTCGTCATCGCGGGAGCCACCAGGCCCGCCCCGACACCGATTGGCAGCAGCCAGCCGATCACGACCCAGAGCGACACCCCGGCGTCCGCCGAGCACAGGCCAAGCAACCCGGACGTCATCAGGAGTTGCCCCAGCACCATGATCCGCCGAGCGCCGTACCGGCTCGTCAGACGTCCGGCCAGCAGGTTCGCCGGGATGATCAGCACAGTCATGGGAACGAACACCAGTCCGGTCGCCCAGGCGGATCGGCCCATCAACTGCTGCAGGAATAGCGTCACCACGAAGATCGCGCCGTACGACGCGAAGTTGACGGCGAATCCGCTCACCGTGCTGACCACGACACTCGGTTGGCGGATCAACCTTGATCCGCCGCCGCGCGGAGGGAGTACGTGTGACTGACGACCGGTCTCGGGTACGCCGAGGGCGGCGACCAGCGCGAGTAGTCCGACGGGAACGTTCAACCAGAAGATGCCTTGCCAGCCGAAGATGGTCGTGACGGCGCCACCTGCGGGCGATCCGACGACCAGGGCGACAGCGCCTGCGGCGGACCACTGCCCGACCGCCTTGGCGCGAAGCAGTGGATCCGGGATGACCGCGTTGAGCAGAACCAGCCCGGACGGGAGGATAGTGGCGGCGGCCGCTCCCTGGACGGCCCGTGCGCCAAGCAGGACGTCGATGTCACCGGCAAGTGCGCAGACCACCGACGCGCCAGTGAACGTGGCCATCCCGAGCATGAAGGCGCGGCGCGCGCCGATCCGGTCGGACAGAGAGCCAGCCGGGAGCAGGAAGACGGCGAAGACGAGGGAGTGACCGGTCAGGACCCAGACCAAGGCAGCTCCCGCGGCGAGGTCTCGGCCGATCGTCGGCAGGGCCGTGGTGACCATGGAGGCGTTTAGCGTGATGAGGAAGAAGGACAGCGCCGCAGTGCCGAGGGCGCGCGTCGGACGAGCCGGCCCAGTACTGGTCTCGGCCTCGGATTGAAGGGACATACCTACTACGTTGAGCTGCGGTGGCGATCGGCAAAAGGTTGCCGGGTGCACCTGTCAGGGATAGCCAGGAGGCGAGAGATGTCGCGGTACGCCGGTCGGTCGCGTGAGCTCGGCGCGTTCCTCCGGGAGCGGCGGAGCAGGCTCACACCGACAGCGGCCGGGCTGCGGGAGGGACTGTCGCGCCGCACCCCAGGGCTTCGCCGCGAGGAGGTCGCGGATCTCGCCGGGCTGAGCGTCGGGTACTACGTGCGCCTCGAGCAAGGTCACGCACCGCATCCCTCCGACAGCGTCCTGGATGCATTGGCCCGGACCTTCGGTCTCACCGCCGACGAGTCCCGGCACCTGCGAGCACTGGCCGGAACTGGTACCCCGATGGCGGCGCCTGCGGTGGCTGAGCAGGCGTCACGCTCGGCGCTCCGCCTGCTGGAGCTGTTCATCCCGCCCACGGCCGTCCTCGTGCTCGGCCGAACCGGCGACGTGCTCGCCTGGAACCGAGCCGCGGCGGTGTTGTTCCCCGGTCGGCTGCCGGCGCTGGGGGAGAAGCCCGGACCCGCCTCTAACAACGCCCGCTATATCTTCCTCACGGATTTCGCCCGTGACTTCTTCGTCGACTGGGCCGACGTCGCGGACGACACCGTCGCCCATCTGCGGTCGTCGGCCGGGCACCTGGTCGACGACCCCGCGATGGGCGCCCTCGTCGACGAATTGACAGCCGCGAGTCCCGAGTTCGCGAGCCGCTGGGCCCGCCGCGACGTCCAGGAGCGCGTGTCCGGCGGCAAGGCGCTGAACCACCCGCAGCTGGGCCGTATCACCATCGACTACGAGGTCACGGCCCTGCTGGACGCCCCCGGCCAATGGTTGGTCGTCTACAGCTTTGCCCCCGCCACCGCCACGCACCTCACGCAGCTCCTCGACTCGTGACGCGGTCGCCTCCCGGTTCCTGCTCGGCCCGGCCAGGCGCACACCAGTGACCGCGGCGGCATCCGCAGCGATGGTCGGCCGAATCCTTGATCAAATATTGCAGATGTCTAGACTTCTGAGTAGTCGCATTGTGAGGTTCGCTCCGTGAAGATGACTGTGGGCGTCGAGACATTGTCGTTGGCCATCGAGGGACGTGATCCGGCGTTCCAGTGCACGGAGATCCGCACACAAGGCCCGGCGGGAACCTGGGCACAACCCCGGAGATGTGCACGGTCGAGGTGGCCATGCGCAAGGGCGACATGGCCTGGGGACTGGTTCGGCGCAGCGACCGAGTGAAGAAACGGAGGCGATCATCAGAGCCCGCGAGCAGGAGCCCGATCGCCGAGACCGCAACCCGAAGTTTTGGCGTCTGTTTCTGGTGTCGTACGCGATGCTGATCGTGTCTCTTGATCAGTACATCGTCGTCGTCGCCCTCCCCGACATCGGTCGCGCACTCGGGTACTCGTCCCATACTCTGCAGTCGGTTGTTTCCGCGTACGCCATCGCGTCCAGTGGGTTCCTGCTTCTTGGTGGCCGAGCGGCAGATCTGCTCGGGCGACGTCGGATGCTCGCCGGGGGCCTGACCCTCTATGCCATCGCGTCCTTTGCTGGAGGCCTCGCAACCACGCCGACGCTCCAGCTCTCGGCCAGAGTCGTGCAGGGCATCGGTGGCGCCATGGTCTTTCCCGCGACCCTGGCTGTCATCAACACGACCTATAGCGAGGGACGAGAACGCAATCGCGCCCTTAGCGTCTGGGGCGCAGCGGGCGCCGCCGGGCTGGTGGTCGGCGTTCTCCTGGGCGGCCTGCTCACCCGCGCCCTCGGATGGTCCTCGGTCTTCTTCATCAACGTGCCATTGGCACTCGGCGCGCTGGCGATGACCTTCGTCGTCGTGCCCAAGGACTCACCGGTGGACCGCACACGTAGCTTCGACTTGACCGGCGCATTGGCGGCGACCGTCTCGGTGACGCTTATCGTGTGGTCCCTCATCCAAGGCCCCGAACGTGGCTGGATGTCGATAATCATCGTCGGACCGGCCCTCCTGGGCATCATCCTGTTCTGGACGTTCACGAGGATTGAGCTTCGGGCCCGCGACCCGCTGGTGCCACGCGTCCTTGTCCACAATCCCTTCGTACGCCTCGCGGTCGTGATCGCGTTCATGTTCATGGCGACGTTCGGATCGTTGCTGTACTTCGTGTCGATCTATCTCCAGAACGTGCTCCGATACGACGCCCTGCAGACAGGCCTCGGCTTTGCCATCCCGACGGCAGTCGTCGCCACCGCTTCAGCGCTCGCCGGCCCGATCTCGACCCGGATCGGCATGAAGAGAACATGTCTCGGCGCACTCGGTATTGGCCTGCTCGGCGCGACCGCGCTCGGTCTTGCCATGACGGCCGACGCTTCCTACGCCGACCTCCTCCCCGGACTGATCCTGGCCAGCGTCGGCGATGGCGTAATGTTCACCGCGATATTCATCGCAGCCGCTGCCGGGGTCGCACCAATCCGGCAAGGCGTTGCGGCAGCCATCGTCTCCACCGGCTCTGGACTGGGCGCAGTCGTGGGCCTCGCCTTCCTAGTGCTCCTGTCCAACCACGGACACGAAGGCCTCGGCGGCGAAGCCCTTCGAATGGCAACGGCTGACGGCATCAGATCCGCCGCACTGGCAATCGCTGGCGGGATCGCTGCGACTCTGGTCTACGTGATCGTGAGATACCCACGGACCCAGACGGATCCGCGCGATGCCGGCTCTCGCTCCCGCGCCCACCTTGCCTGTGGACCGAGCGCAGGCATGACGTGCGATACAGCCGAGACGTAACACCAGCATGTGGCCTGGGGCAGAGTGTTCGTACTCAACATGATGCCTGGCACCCTTCACTATCGGGGAGTGGCCAAGCCTGGGGTGAGATCGGCGATCACGTTGCTACTGCTCGGTCTGGTCGGTTGCTCAGCTGGCGGCAACGTTGCAGCACCCTTTACCACGCCAGTTGAACAGAAGCTGCCGGATCCAGCCACGACACGACTCGACCAGTCCAAGGCCGCGGCACCGCAAGCTGTGTTGACGAAGGTCGTCAGCCAGTACGCCGCCACGCCCGAAGCCGAGTCGGCTTCCAGGGGAATCACGGCCGCAGTTGTCCGCGACAAATGGGTCTGGTCGGGCGCCGCCGGTACCGACGCAGCCGGGGTCCGCCTCACTCCATCGACGAGCACGGCCATGGCCAGTATCACGAAGACGTTCGTCGCCGCCGAGGTTCTGCTGCTCGCCAAGTCCGGCCGGATCAACCTGGACGCGCCGCTCTCGACGTACGTGAAGCATCGGCTGACATCGAACGGCGCCACCGTCCGGCAACACCTCGCGATGCGGTCGGGGCTGCCGAACTATCCTCCCGCCGACTACACCAAGATGGACAAGGCGATCGCGGCCGCGCCCGCACGGCATTGGACCAGCGAGCAGATCCTTGCCTACGACACCGCACCGAGCGGCAAGCCGGACAGTGAGTACAACTACAGCAATCCCAGCTATGTCCTGCTTGGCATGCTGATCGAGAAGGTGACCGGCCAGCCGATGGCGACCGTGCTGCGCCGTGATCTGGCGAAGCCGGCCGGACTGGAGAGAGCCGCGTTCCAGGATGCCGAGCGGCCGCAGCCACCGATCGCCGAGGACCGGAACCCTGTTTGCGGCAAGGGCGTCGACGGCTTCCTGCCGTGCCGCGCGATCGCCAGCCTGTCGGCGGCCAATGCCGGCCTGGCTGCCGACGCACCGACCGTCGCCCGCTGGGGCTACCAGCTGTACGGCGGCCGCGTCGTACCCGCTGACGTGGCTGGCCAGATGACGGCTGGGGACGGGGAATACGGCCTCGGCACGATGCTGTTCTCGTTGTCGCTCGGGCTAGAAACCGCAGTCGGGCACCAGGGGGACATGCCCGACTACACCAGCCTGATGGTCGCCGTGCCGGAGAAGAAGGTCTCCATCGCGATACTGCTTGCTGATGGCAACAAGAACGTGAAGACGGTGGCAGCGGAACTGTTGACGGCTGTCCAGCAGGCGCTCGGCTGACCGACCAGCTAGGCTCGATCGGCGGCCGAGTAGACCCCTGCCGGGAGCGGGGTAGCGATGATCGTGTCAAGGATCGAGCGTGCCGCTTGGAGTTTCCCGATCGAGGCGCTGAGACGCTCGCGCTCGCGTTCGAACTCCGGCACCAGTTCGGGGCAGACCGCCACCAGTTCGCCGTTCTCCTCGACCATGCAGGGTAGAAGCCCGGCGATGGTCGTGGTGTTCAGCCCGGCAGCCAGCAGGATGCGGATGTGCCCGACGGTGCGGACGTCGTCCTCCTCATAATGCCGGTAGCCACTCGAGCTCCGGGCCGGCTCCAGCAGGCCCTGCTCCTCGTAGTAGCGCAACAACCGCTCGCTGATGCCGGTCCGTCGGGAGAGTTCACCGATCCGCATGCGCTGCTCCAGACTTGACTCTCACATCAATGTGAACGTCTAGCTTAACCAGCATGACGACAAACCCCATCCCTGTAACGATTCTCGGCCTCGGCCCGATGGGCCAAGCCCTGGCCGGAGCCTTCCTCACCGGCGGCCACCCCACCACCGTCTGGAACCGCACGGCCGGCAAGGCGGACGACCTCGCAGCGCGCGGTGCCACCGTGGGGGCATCGGTTGCCGAAGCTGCTGCCGCCAGCCCACTCGTGATCGTGTGCGTGCTGGATTACGACGCCGTCCATGCCATCGTCGAGCCGGCCGCGGATGCGCTGAAAGGCCGCACGCTGGTGAACCTCACCGCCGATTCACCTGAGCGGGCCCGGACGACCGCCGCCTGGGCAGCCGACCATGGCATCGACTATCTCGACGGCGCGATCATGACCCCGACCACGACGATCGGCGGCCCTGGGGCCGTGGTCCTCTACAGCGGACCACGGGACCCGTACGACGAGCACCGCGCGGCGCTGGGCGCGATCGGCGGGACGGCGACCCATCTCGGAACCGATCCGGGCCGGGCAGCCAGTCACGACGTGGCGCTGCTCGACTTGTTCTGGACCGCGATGAGCGGTGTCGTGCACGCCTTCGCCCTGGCTCGTGCGGAGAAGATTGCGGCAACAGAGTTGGCCCCATACGCGCGCGGCATCGGCCAACTACTGCCAGACCTCATCACCGGGATGGCGCAGCAGATCGACAACGGCGTCTACCCCGGCGACGGCTCGAACATCACCTCGGCAGCGGCTGGGATGGACCACATCATCCACGCGGCTGACTCGCACGGGATCGATACCGACGTCCTTCGAGCCGGCCGTGCGATCGCTCAGCGCGCAATCGATGCGGGCCACGGCAACGACGGCTTCGCGCGGTTGACCGCAATGCTGACCGACTGATCCTCCGGCAAGCGCCGCCGTCAGTCGCTGCCGAGCGTCTCCAGCACGCCGTCGCCGTACTTGGCGAGCTTGTTCTCGCCGACGCCGCTGATGGTGCCGAGCTCCGCGAGCGTGCTGGGTAGCTCGGTGGCGATCTGGCGCAGTGTCGCGTCGTGGAAGATCACGTACGCCGGAACGCTCTGCTCCTTGGCGGTTGCCGCACGCCAGGCGCGGAGTCGCTCGAACACCGGCGCGGCTTCGGGGGAGAGGTCCGCGGCCGGGCTGGCCTTCCGCGACGACGACCTCGACACCTTGGCCGCACGCTCGGGTTCACGACGCATCATCACCTCGCGGCGACGCCCGAGCACCTCGGCACTGTCCTCGGTCAGCAAGAGCGTGCCGTAGTCACCCTCCACGGTGAGCAACCGCTGCGCCAGCAGTTGCCGGACTACGCCGCGCCATTCCGTGTCCTTCAGCTCGGTGCCGATCCCGAACACGGTCAGCTCGTCGTGCCGGAACTGGGTGACCTTCGGTGTCGTCTTGCCGAGCAGGATGTCGATCACCTGACCTGCGCCGAACTTCTGGTTCCGCTCGTTGGCGAGCCGGTAGACGGCCGACAGCAGCTTCTGCGCCGGGATCGTGCCGTCCCAGGACTCGGGTGGTGTCAGGCAGGTGTCGCAGTTGCCACACGTCTCGCCGGTCTGGTCGAAGTACGCGAGGAGCTGCACGCGACGGCACTGGACGGTCTCGCACAGCGCCAGCATCGCGTCGAGATGGGTGCCGAGCCGGCGGCGGTGCGCGGCGTCTCCCTCCGAAGTGTCGATCATCTTGCGCTGCTGCACCACGTCCTGCAGGCCGTAGGCGAGCCAGGCAGTGGAAGGCAGCCCGTCCCGGCCGGCACGACCGGTCTCCTGGTAGTAGCCCTCGACCGACTTCGGCAGATCCAGATGGGCGACGAAGCGCACGTCCGGTTTGTCGATCCCCATCCCGAAGGCGATCGTCGCCACCACCACCAGCCCCTCCTCGCGGAGGAAGCGAGCCTGGTTCTTGGCGCGGGTCCGGTTGTCCAGACCCGCGTGGTACGGCACCGCCTCGATGCCGTTCTGGGTCAGGAAGGTCGCCGTCTTCTCGACGCTGTTGCGGGACAGGCAGTAGACGATGCCGGCGTCGCCTTCGTGCTCGGTCCGCAGCAACTCCAGCAGTTGCCGTTGCGGGTTGTCCTTCGGCACGATCCGGTACTGGATGTTCGGCCGGTCGAAGCTGGCCACGAAGTGCCGGGCCTGCGTCAGGTTCAGGCGGGTGGCGATCTCCCGGTGGGTGGCCTCGGTCGCGGTCGCGGTCAGAGCGATCCGCGGTACGTCGGGCCAGCGCTCGTGCAGCTCCGACAGCATCAGGTAATCCGGCCTGAAGTCGTGCCCCCATTGCGAGACACAGTGCGCCTCGTCGATCGCGAACAACGAGACCTTCCCCTGGTCGAGCAGCCGCGTGGTCGCCTCGACCCGGAGCCGCTCGGGTGCCAGGTAGAGTAGGTCGAGCTCGCCCGACAGGAAAGCCGCCTCGACCTCGCGGCGCTGCTGGTAGTCCTGGGTCGAGTTGAGGAACCCCGCCCGTACGCCGAGGGCGGTGAGCGCGTCGACCTGGTCCTGCATCAACGCGATCAGCGGCGAGATGACCACCCCGACGCCCGACCGCACCAGCGCCGGGATCTGGTAGCACAGCGACTTGCCACCGCCGGTCGGCATCAGGACCAGGGCGTCACCGCCCGCAACGACGTGGTCGATGATGCTCTGCTGCTCCCCGCGGAAGGAGTCGTATCCGAACACCCGGTGCAGAACCTGCAGTGCCTCACTCGCACCGCTGAGGGCTTCGTCGAAGACTTGAGCGGTTTCCGGGATTTCGGGAGCAGCCACCAAGCGATTCTACGAGGCTCCGCGGCGTCACTGTGGACCGCCTGTGGATGACGCGCCGGTCTCTCCGCGGTAGGTGCCGATGCTCCACAAGTTGCCTTCGGAATCGGCGACGGTGAACCCGCGCGACCCGTAGTCCTCCTCCCGCATCTCCCGTACGACGGTGGCGCCGGCCGCGGTGGCTTTCTCGTACAAGCCGTCCGGGTCGTCGTACACCAGATACACCGACGAGATCTGGTCGGCGAGCTTGTCGAACTCGTTGTCGCCGCCGCGATCGCTGGAGCTGACCATCACGCCACCCCCGGTCGGCCAGGACAGCTGCGCGTGCGCGATCGAGCCTGCCTTCTCGCCGGGGTACGACACGACCAGGGTGAAACCCAGGCCCTCGGTCAGGAACTTCAGCGCGGCCTGCCCGTCGTGGTACACCAGCGTCGGCCACACCCCGATCACGATGTCACTCTTCATCTCGGTCATGGCTCCGACTCTGCCGGATCAGCGGCCGCCTGGTCTTGAACGAATGGGAGTTCCTCGGCCATCCACTGCCGAGGCGAGCAGCCGGCGATGGAGTGCCACTCGCGCGTCAGGTGCGCCTGGTCGGCGTACCCGACAGCTGCGGCGAGATCCGCGAGCTTGGTCCGGGGTCGCCGCTTCAGCTTGCCCACAGCCTGCTCGAACCGCAGCACCCGCGCCGCGACCTTGGGCGGCAGCCCATACTCCGTGCGGAACCGCTCGGTCAGATGCCGTCGACTCCAGCCAACCTCCGCCGCCAACTCCAGTACGCCGATCGCGCCGGCGGTCTGGCACAGCCGCTGCCAGGCCCAACCGAGCTCCGGCTTGGCCTCTCCCGCGACTTTGCTCGACTTGGTCCTCGCCGCCTGCAGCAGAAGGCGTTCGACGATCTCGAAGCGGCGATTCCAGTCGGTCTGCGAGCAGAGTTCGTCGGTGAGTTCTCGAGCCGGTCGGCCGAGCACGTCGTCCAGGTTGACGACCAGGGAGCCGAGCTCACCCGGCGATACGCCGAGCAATGCCCGCGATCCCTCCGGCGTCAGAGCCAGCTGGATGCCAGAAGTATTGGAGGAGTTTCCGATCCGCACGGCGGTGGAGTGCAGCCCGCCGACCAAGGTGTGGAACTTCTCCACCGGTGCACCCGGCCAGGCAACCCCGAGCGGCTCGTCCAGACTGATGACGATCGTCAAGTACTGCGACGGAAGACCCCGGTGCAGTTCCGGCGGCTCACCGACGTACGCGTAGCCAGTCAGGGCACCGACGTACGCCCGCAATGCCGGCACGGCAACGCGACTGTGATGCTCGAACCCTGATTCCACAAAGTCAGGCTAGGCCCACTCACCGACAGTCCGGACGGCCAGCTAGGCAGAGGGTTGACCGGGTTGTGGGCCCGGCCGGTTGGCTGTCGGGTTTCGGCGTGGCGGGGGTGGGACTATTGCCTAGCTGAGCGTCCGGCCAGGCGACGTCACACACGATGACTGCCGCTGGGCTGGAACTCAGTCGAGGTCGAAGGCGGACCGGATCGCCTCGGAGAGGTCGGCCTCCTGGTCCGGTAGCAAATAGCCGATCAGACGGCCGAGCTGGAGCTTCGGAATGGTCTGCACGTTGTCGCAGCTGACCACGCTGGGGTGGTCGAGGCCGTTCTGCCGGCCGACGGAGACCTCGGTCGAGAGGCCGCGGATCGTGCTGGTGATGGCGGCGACGGTGATGTTCTTCAGGTGCGGCCGGACCAGTTCACGCGTCAGGACGAGCACCGGCCGCGGCTTGTCCAGCCGGGCAATGTGGAGCGGGCGCATCAATCAAGGTCGGAAAGCGTTGTGCCGCCCGCGTAGCTCGAGAGTCCCTCGAGATCCGGATAGTCCCCGTGCTCGGCGAGAATCGCCGCATCCCTGGCGGCCAGGTCCCGGCGCCGCTCACGCTCGATCGCCCGGGCCACCACGGAGGCCCGGCTAGAAGCTTGGTGGCCGTCGACGAGCCGGTCGATGAACTCGACGATCTCGTCCGGCAACCGCACAGTGATCTGCTTACTCATACCGAAACCATACCAGCCTGGGATTC
Source organism: Kribbellaceae bacterium (assembly GCA_033851055.1). GTDB lineage: Bacteria > Actinomycetota > Actinomycetes > Propionibacteriales > Kribbellaceae > Kribbella. The sequence continues at coordinate 12,973 of JAWWPC010000113.1, forward strand.
AACTCAATACCACACTGCGCGCTGCTTGATCGGGAGCCGCACAGCCGACGCCATCGGCGTACTGGAAAGTTAGTTGGGGGCCATGTCGGACCAGGGGATGTCGGTCGCCGGCAGCGACGGGATGGCTGCCATCGCCGCCATCTCGGTGTCGAGCAGGCCGACCAACTGGGCCAGCCGGGTGGTGGTGTCGGTGGCCTCGAGCAGCTTCTGCCGATCCGGGGTGAGCAAAGTCATCGCAGCCGAGATCAGGTAGGACAGCGTGCTCGGGTCGTCCGGCAAGGAGCCGATGTGCAGGCCGGGCTGGCTGATTCCGGAGACAGCCGCGGCATATCGGCGGAACCGCGGGACCGCGACGGCCGCCGTACCGAGCGGGTCGTCGCCGAGGTCCTCAGCGAGCCACTCGACGTCAGCGACCAGGTAGTCGCCGCCGCTGTCCAGTTCGGCCACCTTGAAGCGGCGGTTGCCGGTCAGGGTCACCTCGACCGGGCCGTCGTCGCCCGCATCCAGGGTGATCTCGGAGATGGTGGCTGCGCAGCCCGTGCCGTACAGCGATCGGAATACGCGGTCGCCGAGCTCATAGCCGTCACGCACCGCCACCGCGCCGCAGACCAGTTCGCCTCCGTTCTCGACCAGATCGCGGACCACCGCGCGACCTTGGACGTCGGTGACCGGGATCGGGAGCACCAGCCCAGGGAAGATCACCGTGTCGACGGTGAGGAGCGGTAGGCGGGAGTCCATGCGGTCGAGCGTAGTGCCCAGCGGCCTGAAGTTCGGCTCGGAGTGGTGATGCCGAGTCTGCGCTTCAGACGGCCGGCCGGAACGTCGGAGGCTGACCACTAGACTTGGCCGCATGATTCGCCGCATCGACCTGCGGGGCCGGGTGGCAGCCGGTGAGGTGCTGGACCTCCGCGCTCTCGTGCCCCGAGCCGTTTTCGACGTCGAGAAGGCCCTCGACGTCGTCCGACCGATCTGCCTGGACGTCCGCCATCGCGGAGCCGAGGCGATCAGGGAGTACGGCGAGAAGTTCGACCATGTCCGGGTGGACGACCTGCGAGTGCCGGCGGAGGCGCTGAAGACGGCGCTCGAGGAGCTCGACCCGGCGGTGCGCCGGGCCTTCGAGGAGTCGATCCGCCGGGTTCGCGAGGTCAGCGAGGACGAGCGCGGCATCGACGTGGTGTCCGAACCCGCGAGTGGCGGCCGGGTCACGCAGCGGCTTGTGCCGATGCAGCGCGTCGGGCTGTACGTGCCGGGCGGGCGGGCGCCGCTGGCCTCGACCGTGGTGATGAATGTCGTACCGGCGCAAGTGGCCGAGGTGCCGTCGCTGGCGGTGGCGTCGCCGCCGCAGCAGGAATTCGGGGGGCTGCCGCACCCGACGGTGCTGGCGGTCTGCGCGATGCTCGGCATCGAGGAGGTGTACGCGATGGGCGGCGCGCAGGCGATCGCCGGCTTCGCGTACGGCTTCGAGGGGTGCCGGAAGGCCAACCTGATCACAGGCCCGGGCAACATCTATGTAGTAGCGGCCAAGCGACTGCTGAAGGGTGAGGTCGGCATCGACTCCGAGGCCGGGCCTACCGAGATCGCCGTACTGGCTGACGACACCGCGGACGCCGGGCACGTGGCGGCAGACCTGATCAGCCAGGCCGAGCACGATCCGATGGCTGCCAGCGTGCTGGTGACCCCGAGCGAGACGCTGGCCGCTGCGGTCGAAACAGAGTTGGAGAAGCAGGTTCCGGTGACGAAGCACGCCGAGCGAGTGCGGGAAGCACTCGGGGGCCAGCAGTCGGCCGTCGTACTGGTTGACGATCTGGATCAGGGCACCGCGGTGGTGGACGCGTATGCCGCCGAGCACCTGGAGATCCAGACGGCTGATGCCGAGGAGCGGGCCATGCTGATCAAGAACGCCGGCGCGGTCTTCGTCGGCGGCTGGTCGCCGGTCTCGCTGGGCGACTACTGCGCCGGGTCGAACCACGTACTGCCGACCGCCGGTTGCGCGTGCCACTCGTCGGGGTTGTCGGTGCGCAGCTTCCTGAAGGCGATGCACGTCGTGAACTACTCCCGCGAGGCGTTGCAGGACGTCGCCGCGTACGTGGTCGCGCTGGCGCACGCCGAGGACCTGCCCGCGCACGGTGCCGCCGTATCCGCACGCTTCCCTTCTGAGCAGAACAGTGCGGGGGACTGTTGATGGCCGACTACGGTGGCTTGTTCCATGGCTTGCCGATCCGCGACGAGCTGAAGGAGTTCGAGCCGTACGGCGCTCCGCAACTCGACGTACCGGTGTTGCTCAACGTCAACGAGAACCCGTACCCGCCGAGTGAGGCGGTCGTCGCCGACATCGCGGCGTCCGTCACGCACGCGGCACGCGGGCTGAACCGCTACCCGGACCGGGAGTTCCTCGACCTGCGGGCCGATCTCGCGGCGTACCTGGGGCACGAGTCGGGTGCGCAGCTGGACGCCGAGCAGGTGTGGGCGGCGAACGGCTCCAACGAGGTGATGCTGCACCTGCTGCAGGCATTCGGCGGACCGGGCCGGACCGCGCTGTCGTTCGCGCCCACGTACTCGATGTATCCGGAGTACGCCCGCGACACGAACACGGGCTGGGTGGTCGGCCGCCGGTCGGAGGACTTCACCCTCGACCAGAGCAAGGCGCTGGCCGCCATCTCCCGGCATCGCCCGTCGGTGGTGCTGCTCGCGTCGCCCAACAACCCGACCGGTACGGCGCTGCCGATCGACCTGGTCGAGGCGATCGCTGCGGGTACGGCCGCGGTTGGTGCGGTGCTGGTGGTCGACGAGGCTTACGGCGAGTTCCGCCGGGCCGGCGTACCGAGCGCGGCGACCTTGTTGCCGTCATACCCCAATCTGGCGGTGGCCCGGACGATGTCGAAGGCGTTCGCGCTGGCGGGGGCCCGGGTCGGTTACCTTGCCGCGAGCAAGCAATTGATCGACGCCCTGCGCATTGTCCGGCTGCCGTACCACCTGTCGGCGGTTACTCAGGCGGTCGCGCGAGCAGCGCTCCGGCACGCCGACGAGCTGCTCGGCCGGGTCGGGCAGCTCCGGGTGGAGCGGGACGAAACCGTGGAATGGCTGCGTGCACAGGGATTGCGGGCGGTCGACTCGGACGCGAACTTCGTGCTGTTCGGCACCTTCGACGACCGGCACGCGGTGTGGGAGTCGCTGCTGAACGACGGCGTACTGATCCGCGAGACCGGGCCGGACGGGTGGCTTCGGGTGTCGATCGGCACCTCCGCCGAGATGGCCGCGTTCCGGACGTCGCTGGAGAAGGTCCTCAAGTCGGACGTGGGAAGGTAAGGGCATGAGTGAGCGGAGCGAGCTCATCAGACAACAGAGTGCACCTTGTGCCTCATGTGCGCCCGGAGCGAAGCGAGGACGTGCATGAGCAGGACAGCCCGGATCGAACGGTCCACCAGCGAGTCCAAGGTGCTGGTCGAGGTCGACCTGGACGGCACCGGCCGGGCCGAGATCTCCACCGGCGTCGGCTTCTATGACCACATGCTGAACGCGCTGGCCAAGCACGGACTGCTGGACCTGCACGTGAATACGGTCGGCGATCTCGAGATAGACGCCCACCACACCGTCGAGGACACCGCGATCGGCCTCGGCCAGGCCCTTCGCGAAGCGCTCGGCGACAAGCGCGGCATCCGCCGGTTCGGCGACGCCACCGTGCCGCTGGACGAGGCGCTGGTGCATTGCACGGTCGACCTGTCCGGCCGGCCGTACTGCGTGCACACAGGTGAGCCCGACAGTCAGGTGTACGCGATCATCGGCGGCGACTACGCCGGTTCGCTGACCCAGCACGTGTTCGAGACGCTGGCCTTCAACGCCGCGATCTGCATCCACATCCGGGTGCTGTCCGGCCGCGACCCGCACCACATCGTGGAGGCACAGTTCAAGGCCTTCGCCCGGGCGCTTCGCGCGGCGGCCGAACTGGACCCGCGTCAGCCGGGAATCCCTAGCACCAAGGGCGCTCTGTGAAGAGTGTTGTCCTCTTGGACTACGGCTCGGGCAACATCCGCTCGGGCGAGCGCGCGCTGCAGAGAGTCGGCGCCGATGTCACGGTGACCTCCTCCTTCGACGAGGCGCTGAACGCCGACGGCCTGCTGGTTCCGGGAGTTGGTGCCTTCGAAGCCTGTATGACGGGGCTGCGCGCGGTGCGGGGCGACGTACTGGTGGACAAGCGGCTGGCTGCTGGACGGCCAGTGCTGGGTATCTGCGTCGGGATGCAGATCCTGTTCGCACGCGGCATCGAGCACGGTGTCGAGACCGAGGGCTGCGACCAGTGGCCGGGAGTCGTCGAGCGTCTTCAGCCGGGCGGTGACGAGCCGGTTCCGCACATGGGCTGGAACAGCGTCGAGGTGCCCGAGGGGACTGCACTGTTCCACGGGATCGAGAAGGAACGGTTCTACTTCGTCCACTCGTACGGCGTCCGCTCATGGGAACTCACGGACACCCGGGCGTCAGTGACACCGGCAGTCACCTGGTCGACGTACGGGCAGGATCGTTTCGTCGCCGGCGTGGAGAACGGTCCGCTCAGCGCGACCCAGTTCCACCCGGAGAAGTCCGGCGACGCCGGCGCCGAACTCCTGGCCAACTGGCTCCGCACCCTCTAGTGGTGTGTCTGGCAAATAGCTAGCGCTCACGCGGCTCATCACGCCAATAGCGGCGAGAAGGACAACCCACAATCGTCGACGCTCAGACTCAGACCTACCGCAGCGCAGACCGCACTGGTCGAGGTTCTTCCCCCAAACCGGCCTTGTTCAGCAGACTCCCAATTCAACCTGACGCTTAGTAGCCCAGACCTGACGCCGGGTCGTTCCTCTCTGACCGTGTCCCCTTGCCGTTTGCTGGTTGTTCACCGTACGTTCACTGGTGATCACTCGGAGTCCGCGCCGTCAAGGAGGCCCACCCGTGCTTGTTGGAACCCCAGCCGAACCCACTGTCCCGTCGCCAGTTCGTCGCCCGCGCGGCCGCCGCCGGAGTCGCTGTGAGCGTCGCCGGCTCGGTCGAGGCACTATTCGCCGCTGAACCCGCACTTGGTACGTCGGGACCGAAGGTGGGCTATGGCCCGCTGGTTCCGGATCCGCACGGGATGCTCGATCTGCCCAGCGGCTTCAGGTACAAGATTCTGTCCCGGGAGGGCACGGTGCGCCCGGACGGGTTCCAGGTGCCCAGCCGGTTCGACGGTATGGGCGCCTTCCCGGATCGCGAAGGCGGTTCGCGGCTGGTCCGCAACCACGAATGCAGCCCGACCGCCGCGATCCCGGTCAAGGCGCCGGCCGACCGTACGTACGACCCGGGGGCAGCCGGAGGCACCAGCACCCTGGTGGTCGACCGGCGGAACGAGGCCACCAACGAGTTCATCAGCCTGGGTGGCACTGCGATCAACTGCTCGGGTGGCCTGAGCCCCTGGCGCACCTGGCTGACCTGCGAAGAGACCGAGCTCAAGGCCGGTACCAGCGGCTACACCAAGGACCACGGATTCATCTTCGAGGTCGATCCCTACGACGACCGCCGCAACGTCAACCCGACACCGTTGAAGGCGATGGGCCGGTTCCAGCACGAGGCCGTCGCGATCGACCCGAACACCGGCATCGTCTACGAGACCGAGGACGCCTTCGTCGCGCCGCTCGGCAGCTTCTACCGCTTCCTGCCGAATCGGCCGCGCGGCGGCTGGGGGAGTCTGCGCGCCGGCGGCGAACTGCAGGCGCTGCACGTGCCCGGCCTGACGGATCTGTCCGTGGTCCAGGAGGCCGGCGCGACCTTCGGGGGCGTCAGTTGGGTGAAGGTGCCGGACCCGCTGGCCGCCAGCGAATCCGTCCGGGCGCAGGACTACGCCAAGCCGATTACCGGCGGCTACAAGATCGAGGGCGCGTGGTGGGGCGTGCAGGACCGCTGCGTCTACTTCGCCTCGTCGTTCGCCCGCACCGAGCTGGGCCCGGCCATGAACCACGACGGCCAGGTCTGGAAGTACGACCCGAGCCGGAACACGCTGCGTCTCGAGCTGATCTTCACCCGGCCGACGCCCGGCTCGGACAACCCTGCCTTCGATGCCCCGGACAACATCACCATGTCGCCGTACGGCGGGCTGATGATGTGCGAGGACGGCCTCGGCGAGCAGCACATGCTCGGAACCACCGAGGACGGCGAGGTCTTCGTCTTCGCCAAGAACCGCGTCAACAACGGCACTCCGGACAAGCCCGAGTACGGCGAACTGGCCGGCGCCGGCTTCTCCGCCGACGGCCGCACGATGTTCTTCAACATCTACACACCAGGCATCACCTTCGCCATCACCGGCCCCTGGCGCCGCCGCCGCTAACGGGGATCGTCGATCCGCGACACGCCGGCGCACCTACTCCACCTCAGTCGTCGGTCCGTAGTTCCCCGGCGTGTCGCCCGTCATCGGCCCGAGTTGCCCCGTATCGCGGGACTGTCCATAAGAGCGCCGACCCGGGCTACCTCGCCGCGGAACCCGGATGATCGCCGCGCAGCCGGGTTTGGGGACTCGTACATCCCTCCAGGCGGTAGTACGAGTCCCCAAACCGACTTGGGAGGGGAACGTCGCTGGTTCGGGGAGGTGAACTGGCCTCGCCGGCGGTGTAACCCTCCCAGGTTCGAGCGGTACCGGTTCGACCAGCGGGTTCGTCGAGTCGGACCCGGGCTCGCGCGGCTCGAGGTCCGAGACGCCGCTGACTAGCGGCGGACCGGGTGAACTACTTCTGGGTTCTGCACGAGGTGGAAACGTTTTGCCGGTCCGTGACCAACAGTTTCCACCTGGTGCTACGACCAGCCGCGCGCGTGGCCGGCTGCGAACTCGGCCAGTCGTGGATCAGTGTTGCCGGCAATCGGTTACCAGGGACACCGATTCACGACTCGGCGCGCTTCCCGCTCCAGATAGGCCTGAGAGGCTCCACCATCCGCGTCAACTCGCCGTACAGCTGCGGGCCTGTCGGGGCGGTAGGTCGTGGGAATGCCTGGCTGATCGCAATCCTTGATCGCAATCGGACACGTGGCGCGGTCGAGCTGCTCAGGCGTTTCCGGGGAATGCCGCGGGGCTGGCGCCCCAACTGAGCTGGGCCTGGGAACAGGCGATGAGCGCCTGGATGGCGAAGGTTCGGACCGGATCCTGCTCGGTGGCTTCGACCAGGTCGCCGTAGACGGTAGTCAGCCGCCGCTCGATGAGCAGGACCAGCGCGGTGGCGGTCGCCGCGCTCGTCACGGCCTGCGGCAGGTCGTACGCCGCTGCCGCCGCCACCGGGGTCTCGCCGGCGTCCACCAGGAAACCGGCCAGCTGATCCCGGCGCTTGCGGTGCTGCTCGTACAAGGTGGTGGCCGCCCGGAACCGGGCACCTATCTTGAGCCTGCCGCCCGCCACCCCGACGCCGTACAGGGCGGCGTGTTCGCCGGCCAGGGCTGCCTGGAGAGCCTCGGTCTCGGTCACTTGGTGGCCTTCCTGGACAGCGTCACGGCAAGTTGGCTTTCGCTGGCCGCGATCGAAGCGAGCACGCGGGCGGCTTGACCGGAGAGCTTGGCCGCGGCGGTGGCGTGCACCACGGAGAGCTTCTGCTCCCGGCCGGCCAGGTCCGCGAGGGCGGCGGCGGAACTGGTCGGCAGCGGCGGCAGCTTGCCGGGCTGGGCCGGCTTGAGTGCGCCGATCTGCGTCAGCCTGGCCAGGTGGGAGGCGTGGTAGTTGACCCCGGTCGAGATTTGGTTGCGCAGGGCAGGGAATTTCTGGCTGACCGTGCTGTAGCGGAGGGCTAGCTGCTGGACCTGGGTGGCCGCGGTCTGCAGAGCGGCCACGATCACCGGGTCGCTGCTCGGCGAGGGCGGTGGCTGGGTCCCGTTGGGGTCTTCGGTCGACCCAGGCGTACCGGTTCGATCGGGCGAGTCTTGGCAGCCGGTCAGCACGGCGGCGGTACCCACGGCGAGCGCTGCGGCGCAGAGCGCGGTTCGGCGCGAGAGGCGGGGAGGCACTGGCGAACGATATCCCGGTCAAGGCCCTCGGCGGGGACAGATAGGGTGGGCTACTGCCCTCGGACGGATCGCCGGGTGGCGAAGCGGGTGCACAACTGGAGAGAGAGGCAGGTCTACCTGTGAGCCGGAAGACTGACCACACGGCCCCAGAGAGCCTCGAAGACTTCCTGCGGCCGATCGTCGAGCAGTTCGGCTGCGACCTCGAGGAGGCCGATGTCACCCCGGGCGGTGGCCGCGGCCGGATGCTGCGCGTGCTGGTGGACCGCGACGGCGGAATCAGCCTGGACGACATCGCCGAGGTGACGCGGGCCATCTCCAAGGCGCTCGACACCGACGACGTGATGGGCGACGGCGCGTACATGCTGGAGGTCTCGAGCCCAGGCGTGGACCGCCCACTGACCCTGCCACGGCACTGGCGCCGCAACGTCAAGCGACTTGTCGCCGTCACCCTGAAGGCCGGGGGCAAGGTGACCGGCCGGATCAAGTCCGCCTCGGACGACGCCGCCGAGCTGGACGTGGACGGTGCGGTCCGGATGGTCGCGTACGCCGACGTGGAGAAGGCCAAGATCCAGATCGAGTTCAACCGGGCTGCCGGCAACGACGAACCTGCCGCTGACGGCACGGTGGAGGAGAACTGACCATGGATATCGACATGGCCGTACTGCGGTCCTTGGAACGCGAGAAGGACATCGCCTTCGATGTCGTGGTGGAGGCGATCGAGCAGGCCCTGCTGGTGGCCTACCACCGCAGCGAAGGCGCGCAGCAGCATGCCCGGGCGGTGCTTGACCGCAAGACCGGGCACGTCACCGTGTACGCCCAGGAAATGGCCGAGGACGGCACCCTGGCGCGCGAGTACGACGACACTCCGGCCGACTTCGGCCGGATCGCGGCCACCACGGCCAAGCAGGTCATCCTGCAGCGGCTGCGCGACGCCGAGGACGAGATCCGCTACGGCGAGTTCTCCGGCAAGGAGGGCGACATCGTCTCCGGCGTCATCCAGCAGAGCCGCGATCCGCGTTCGGTGATGGTTGACCTGGGCAAGATCGAGGCCGTGCTGCCGGCCCCGGAGCAGGTGCCGGGGGAGAAGTACGAGCACGGTTCCAGGCTCCGGGTCTACGTGGTCGGCGTCCGGAAGGGCTTCAAGGGTCCGCAGATCACAGTCTCGCGGACGCACCCGAACCTGGTGAAGAAGCTGTTCGCCCTGGAGGTGCCGGAGATCGCCGACGGCACGGTGGAGATCACCGCGATCGCCCGCGAAGCCGGTCACCGCACCAAGATCGCGGTCCGAACGCTGAACCCGTCCGTGAACGGCAAGGGCGCCTGCATCGGCCCGATGGGCCAGCGGGTCCGCAACATCATGCACGAGTTGCACGGCGAGAAGATCGACATCATCGACCACAGCGACGACCCGGCCACCTTCGTCGGGAATGCGCTGTCGCCGGCGCAGGTTTCGTCTGTGGAGGTCATCGACGCCGCGGCGCGGGCCGCTCGAGTCATCGTCCCTGACTACCAGTTGTCGCTGGCAATCGGCAAGGAAGGGCAGAACGCCCGGCTCGCGGCCCGGCTGACGGGCTGGCGGATCGACATCAGGCCGGACACGGATGTGACTCGTGAGGACGAGAAGGTAGACTGACTTCTCGGTCGGTCGGCTGAGTCGTCACCACACCCTGAGGATCACGTGACAGTGACTGCAGACGCGCGCCCTGAGAAGTCTCGGGAGCGTACCTGTATCGGGTGCCGGAGGCGGGACAGTCCGGCCAACCTGCTGCGGATGGTGGTATCCGGAGGACTAGTTCTCCCGGATCCCGGCCATCGGGCACCCGGCCGCGGGGCGCATCTGCACCCGGTGACCGAGTGCCTCGACCTCGCCGAGCGTCGCAAGGCGTTCCCGCGGGCCTTCAAGGTCCAAGGGGCGCTGGATCCGACGCGCGTGCGGGACCATGTCGAGCAAGGTAGAGCAGGAAAGTAAGGAAAGTGCGGCCGCCCGGCCGCCCGCAGCGGTCTTTGACGGACCGTCGCGACGACATGAAGGCGGGTCATCGACTCATGACCACTCGATGAGTGTCGAACGATGAGTGCAATGCGATGAGCATGTACGTCAACTAACGGTCCGCGCCCCAGGCTCGGACCAGAGGGAGAGCAGTGGCAAAGGTCCGAGTCTACGAGCTCGCGAAAGAGCTCGGAGTTACCAGCAAGGTCGTTCTGACCAGGCTGAACGACATGGGAGAGTTCGTCCGGTCGGCGTCCTCGACGATCGAGGCACCCGTCGTCCGACGGCTGGCGGAGGAGTTCGAGAAGAACCCGCCGAAGAAGCGTGCGGCCAAGAAGGCCGCCGCCAGTACATCAGCAGCGCCGCAGGCGACCGCGCCGGTCGCACCGGCCGAGCCGGTGGTGGAGCGGGACGCCATGCCCGCGCCGTCGGCCCCGGTCGAGCGCGCAGAGACAGAGAAGGTAGCCGCATCGGTGGCAGAGTCCGCGCCGGCTCCGGCCGCAGCGCCCAAGGTGACCGAGCAGGCCACCTCAGCACCGGCGCCCTCGCCGGCACCGGCAAGGCCGGGTCCGCGCCCGGGCCCGAAGCCGGGTCCGCAGTCGCGCCCCCAGCCCGTTGCGCAGCCGGAGGC
>JAWWPC010000222.1:0-8211 GCA_033851055.1 Kribbellaceae bacterium
GCGAACCTGCCGTTCACCGAACGGCGCGCGGGACAGTCTCAACTGCCCTCGATGGTGCTGGCAGATTCGGAGCCAATCCCCACCGCCCCAGGGATCGGAGCACTCCATGGACCGGTACGACGACGCCACGATCGAGACCCCCGGCTCCTGGAGCCTAACCCGGCGCCGGGCCTTGCAACTCACCGGCGGACTCGCCGCGGGCTCACTGGCCGCCGCACCCACCACAGCCATCGCCGCCATCCCCGCGGTAACCAGTACAGGCGCAACCGACAGTCCCGGATCCGCCACTCTGACCGAGGGCACCAACTTCATGGTCGCGGTCTCCCCGGACGGCCGCTTGCTCGCTTTCGACCTGATCACAGCGATCTGGGTGCTCGATGCGCACGGCGGTACGGCCAAGCGGCTGACCGACGATCTGCAGGATGCGACCCGGCCACGCTGGTCGTCGGACGGGTCCCGGCTGGTCTTCCAGTCATACCGCGACGGGAACTTCCATCTCTGGACGATCGGCGCCGACGGCTCGGGCCTGCGCCAACTCACGTCCGGCGGATACGACCACCGCGAGCCCCATTTCACCCCGGACGGCCGCGCGCTCGTCCTGTCCTCGGACCGGGGCGGGAACGGCAGTTACGGTGTCTATCGGCTCGAACTCGCCACCGGCGCCATCTCTGCGCTCACGGACAACCCCACGGATGAAGCGGAGCCGGCAGTCTCCCCAGACGGCAACAAAGTCGTCTTCACCGTCGACGCGACTTCAATCGTGGAGCTCGACCTGACCGCCGGACAGCGCCGGACGATCGCCGCCGCGCAGACCGGCAGCACCGTCTACGGCCCCGCCTACTCCCCCAGCGGTCAGTTGGCCTACGTCCGGCTGACCGGTCCGCACTGCGACCTGGTGGTCGGCGACAATGCCGTCACGAGTGGCAAGGACGTATTTGCCGTGCCGCCTTCGTGGGCTTCGGCGAACGAACTTCTCTACACCGCCGACGGGCTGGTGGTTCGACACAAGCTAGGTGGTGCGCACAGCGTCGTACCGTTTGCTGCGAGTGTGCCGGTGACGTCGCGGCGACCGCGGCCGAAGGCTTTGGATCTTGAGTCGACCAAGCGCCGGCCGGTGCTCGGTATCGCGAGCCCGACGGTATCCCCTGACGGCCGATGGCTGGCGTTCCGTGCACTCAACGCCTTGTGGCTGGCGGCAACCGATGGCAAGCAGGAGCCTCGGAAGATCGTTGCCGACGGCTACTTCAACTCCGATCCCGACTTCTCCCCGGACGGCAAGTCCTTGCTCTACGCAAGCGACCGGTCAGGGACGGCTGATCTTTGGCTGCACGATCTGGGAACAGGTAAGAACAGTCGGCTGTCCGGACTGCCAGGTGCCCAGACGGCGCCCCGGTACTCACCCGACGGTAAGCAGGTCGCCTACCAGGACCAGGACGGTATCGCCTGGGTGCTAGACCTGGCATCCGGAGAGGTCCGCCAGCTCACACCGACGCTGTTCCAGCCGGGCCGGGTGAGCTGGTCGCCGGACGGCCGCACGATCGTGCTCGCCGCGGTGAAGCCGGTCTCCAAGCGCTTCCGGGAAGGCACCAGCCAGCTCCTGTACGTCGACGTCGCCACAGCCGCCTTCGAGTACGTCGAGCCGATGCCGTTCCGGTCGCTGGCCACCCGTGGCGATGACGGCCCGGTCTTCTCGCCCGACGGACAGTGGCTGGCCTTCGTGGTCGAGAGCCTCCTGTACGTCGTACCTGTCGACAGGCGCGGCCGGTTCACCGGGGAGCCGCGCGCGGTGACGTCGGAGGTGACAGACTCGCCCATCTGGCAGGACGAGCGAACGCTGCTCTATCTGCACAACGGCACGTTCCGTCGGACCGACCTGCAGGGCTCTCGCTCCCATACGGTGAAACTCGAGCTGACCTGGCAGCGGGCGCAGGTCCACCAGCGGACGACGGTGCACGCCGGTGCCCTGTGGGACGGCCGGGCGGAAGAGTTGCGCCGCGACGTCGACGTCGTCCTGGACGGCTCCCGAATCGCAGCGGTCCGCCCGCACCGGGGACGCGCCGACGTGGACGCGTCCGACCTGACGGTGATGCCCGGATTGATCGACGCGCACAACCACTGGCACCTGCGCGGCCGAGCTTGGGGCGCTCGGCAGGGCAACCTCTGGTTGTCGTACGGCATCACCAGCACCCGATCGCCTGGCGATCCCGCTTACCAGATGCAGGAAACGCGTGAGGCGCTCGCGCACGGGTCGCTCATCGGACCGCGGTACTTCGCCACCGGGGAGGCGATCGACGGGTCGCGGATCTACTACAACTTCATGCGGCCGACGCTGTCGATCAAGCAGTTGGGACTGGAGATCGACCGGGTCGAAGGCCTGGCGTACGACCTGGTGAAGACGTACGTGCGGCTGCCGATCGAATATCAGCGCCGAGCCATCGCAGCCGTCCACCGGCTCGGCTTGCAACTGTCATCGCACTACCTTTACCCCGCCGAGCACCTCGGCATGGATGGGATGGAGCACACCGGCGCGACGAACCGGCTCGGCTACTCGCACACGGTGAGCCGGCTCGGCCGGGCGTACGCAGACGTGGTCACGCTGTTCACCCGGGCCGGGCTGTCTGTCACGCCGACGCTCTTCAACTCGACGATGGCGCACGTGGACGACCCGTCACTGCTGACCGATCGGCGGACGACCACGCTCTACCCAAGCTGGGAGTACACGGCCCTGAGCAACGAGGTAGCTACCGCCGCGGGCCCGGCCGGCGAGACGACCCGTGCGTTGCTGGCCGGGAACGTCGATATGGTGCTGCGGATCCACCGGGGCGGCGGGCTTGTGATCTCCGGCACCGACTCCCCGCTGGACAACATCGCGGTGTCATTGCACGCCAACCTGCGCTCGATGGTGGCCGGCGGCTTCACGCCGTACGAAGCGCTGACCACCGCCACCCGCAATCCGGCGAAGTGGCTGAATGTGGAGGACAAGCTGGGCGTCGTACGACCTGGCGCGCAGGCCGACCTGGCCTTCGTGCGCGGGAATCCGCTCAGCGACATCCGCGCTGCTGCCGACGTCCAGCAAGTCATGGTGGCTGGGAAGCTGCACACAGTCGACCAGTTGCTCGCGCCCTTCAGCACAGCTGCCACTGAGCCGGTGACGACACGGGCAGCCGGGTCAGCGCCTGTGCCGCTGACTGCCAAGCAGGCGCATGCGCATCACGACGAGTTCTGGTGGCACGAGCCCGAGTGGCTGCACCGCGTCTGCTGCGAAGGCTGACCGGGTGCCGGATCGGCGCGCATCATGGAACCGACTGCGCTGACGACCGGTTCTGACAATCAGATGACAGCTTCGTCATTTAAGAGACTCGGCCCAGCGATCCGGTAGACGGTCGGGCGTATCACCATCGCTGTCCGAGGGGGGCGACCGTGTCCACTATCGTCATGGGACGGCGGGCTGACCACCGGAGGTGGTGCGTCCGCGCGCTCCTGCTGTCGGTCGTCACTGCTGCGCTCTGGCTGACTGTCGGCGGTGTCGCCCAGGCTCATCCGGTGCTGCTGCGGTCCACGCCGTCGGACGGACAGACGGTGCAGACAGCCCCTCGTCAGATAGATCTATGGTTCTCCGAGCCTCCGACGGCGGCCGGTATCGAGGTCTCCTTGTTCGACCGCGAGGGCAAGGCCGTCCCGATCGGCGACACCCGCATCCAGGACCGCGGAATCCACTTGGTGGTGTCCGGATTCCCGGCCTTGCCGCGCTCGGTGTACGAGCTGCGCTGGAGTGTCGTATCGAAGTACGACCTGCACAGGTTGCAAGGCACGCTCGTCTTCGGTGTGGGCCTGGCGGCGACCTCCACCGGCGAACCGGCTCGATCGGTCACCGGACCCGCAGCAGCCGCCGCCGATGTCGCCCTCGGCTGGATGGACATCGCCGGTACTGCGGCCATGTGTGGCTGGGCGTTCCTCGCCGTCCTGCTGGCCCGTCGACCCAAGCCGTCGCTGCCGGAACCCGTGGTGACCACCGTGCTCGGCCTGGTCATCGCGTGCGGGTTCCTGTCGGCGGTCACCTCGGTAATGCGCAGCGCGAGACAGTGGTCCGAGGCCAACAGCTCGGAATCGGGTCTGGCTGTGCTCACGGACTCCGGTCAGCTGACGCGCTGGACTCTTCGTGAGCTAGCTCTCGTGGGAGTGCTCACGCTGCTGATCCGGCGCGCCCGCGGTTCCCGGCCCGGACCAGCCGGTACGACGCTGCTGGTGGTGCTGCTGCTCTGCGACATCGTGCTGCGCTCCGCGAGCAGCCACGCTCAGGGCGGTCCGGTGTCCCTGCTGGTCCTCTCGGCCCACCAAGCCGCGGCTCTGACCTGGATCGGCGGCCTCGGCATCCTCGCTCTGGTGACCAGCCAGCTTCGTGAACGGCGCACGGACGCGTTCCGCCTCTGGAAAGCATTCGGACCGCTGGCCGCCGGTTGCGTCGCAGTCCTGGCTGTGACCGGTCTCCTGCTGGCAGGGCGTCAGGTGGCCACTCTCGATGCCGCTCTCGGCACCGCCTACGGCAGAGCCCTGCTTGTCAAACTGGTGCTGGTGGCCGTGGTGCTGGTTCTCGGTCTCCGGCACGCCCGGCGACTACATCCCTGGCTGACCCGGCAGCCGGCCCGAGAACCAATGACCCCGACGGCTCGCAGCCAGGCGGTCGGCCCGCTGCTGGGCGTCGGCGTGCTGCTTCTCGCGGTGGTGCTGACCGTGACCCCACCGGCGCGTGGTCCGCAGTTCACCAAGAGTGCGACAGCGTCGACGCGGACGACGTACGAAGTGGACGACCTACTGATCACGGTGGCGCTGCGGCCGAACCAGCCCGGGCGCAGCCTGCTGGTAGTGGATGTGGTCAGCAGTCGGCGCCCCGTCCCAGCACCGATCACCGCGGTTTCGGCCGACCTCGGGACCAGCACGGGAATCACGCTCCGGCGAGCGCAGGTCGTTGCCCCAGGCAATGGGCAGTGGCAGGCCGCGGTGGATGTCGAAGCGACAGGTGAGGTGCCGCTGCGGATAGTGGCCGTCCGCAGCCAGCCCGGCCCCGCGACGGTGACCGGAACGTGGGTAGTGCCGAGCGGGCTGGCAGCGCGTCCCGTTGTCGTCTCCAACAGCCCGCTGGCGCCCTGGACCAGTGCTGCCGCCGCATTGATGGTCGCCTCGGCGCTGGCGATCGGAGCCGCGCTCGCCAGTCGCCGCAGGCGGCGTCCGACGACCGGCACCGATCTGCGGCCTGAAGCTCCCGAACTCGAGGATGCGGGTATGCGCTCGTGAATTGCCCGGACACCCGGCTCGATCATCGGATCCGGATTCGCCGGGCTCTGTATGGGCATCAAGCTCCGCCTGGCCGGATGTGAGGACTTCATCCTCCTCGAGAAGGCGTAGAGGCTCTGTGGAACCGCGGCGGTACAATACCTACAAGGGGTTAAGTGACGCCTCGCTCGGTAGCGCCTAGCCGGAAGGGCGCGACTTCGACTGGGAGCTAGATGTGGAGCGTCGTGGGAGTCACTACAGGGTCGATCAGCCGAAATGCGCGGACCGGGCCGACTAGAGTGGTGGGAGTGATGAGCGGGGAAGGCCGTCGAAAAGCCTGTCATCAAGTGAGCGGAACTCGGTTGCAGCAATCGGCGATCACATGATCGCCGAGCTTCTCGTCCTCGGGTTTACCCTCAGCTTGGACAATTTCCGGGCGTCGATCGCACTCGGGACGCTTCCTTTCGGCTATCGCCGTGCCGTGCAGGTCGCTCTGACATTCGGGGTTTGGGATGGCTTGGCGCCGCTGACGGGTGTCCTGCTCGGGCATTCCTTCGGCCAGGCGACCGGCTGGCTCGCAGACTATGTGGGGCCGGCCGTGATGGGCGTATACGGTTTATACCTTCTTCTCCGCGCCTTACGGACCGCAGCGCCGGAGGAACTCGACCATCCGTGGGCACTCTTCGGCATTCCTTTATCGTTGAGCCTGGACAATTTGCTCGCCGGTACGAGCTTGGGGTTGCTCGGGTTCTCACCGGTGCTCTCGGCCTCGGTCTTCGCCACCATCACAACCCTGATGTCGTTCGTCGGGTTGTGCCTCGGGCGATTCACCGGTCGCCTCATTCGGATCCGCTCCGATCTCCTGAGCGGCGTAGCGCTCGTCATCATGGCCGTCGTGCTAGCGCTGGGTTCTTGAGAACGTTCTCCAGACCGCACGGCGCCAGCCAGTCCTTACCGTGAGCGGCCCCGATGCGGACGGGGAATGATTACTTCTTCACTTCGCCTCGTCCCCTTGTTGGCGGCCTGCACCGCCTCGGCCACGATCCCGTGGTCGGGTGACAGATGGCATACCGGATCGGTGCGGGCGGCGTCGCCGGTGAGCTGGAACGCTTGGCAGCGGCACCCGCCGAAGTCGATCTCGTGGCGGGGGCAGCTTCGGCAAGGATCCGGCATCCAGTCCGTCCCACGGAAACGCTGGAAGAGCGGCGATTCCGTCCAGATCCACGCCAAGGAATCTTCACGCACGCTCGCGCGAGGGAGGGGGAGCCCCTGCGCGGCGGGGCAGGGCAGGGCATCGCCATTGGGCGCGACGGTGAGCTGTCGCTTCCCCCACCCGCCCATGCAGGGCTTGGGGTACTGACTGTAGTAATCCGGGAGGACATAGATGACGTCCATCCGTCCCTCCAGGCGCACACGGGCGGCACGCACGACCGTCTCCGCCCGCTCGACCTGTGCCTTGCTGGGCAGGAGCGCGTCGCGGTTGCGCAACGCCCAGCCGTAGTACTGGGTGTTGGCCAGTTCGGTGCGGTCGGCCTCCAGCTTCTCGGCCAGGCGCAGTATGTCGGCGACCCTGTCGATGTTCTGCCGGTGGAGGACGACATTCACCGTGAGCGGCCAGCCCAGCTCCTTCACCACGCGAGCTGCTTCGATCTTGCGCTCGAAGGATGGAGTGCCGGCGATCCGGTCAGAAATAGCCGGATCGTCGGCCTGGATGCTGATCTGAACATGATCGAGGCCGGCCGCCCTGAGCTCCTCCGCGCGGCGCCGTGAGAGGCCGAGCGCGCTTGTGATGAGGTTCGTGTACAGGCCCAGCTCATTGGCGCTGTTCACGATCTCTACCAAGTCGCGGCGCAGGAGTGGTTCACCGCCCGACAAGTGAAGTTGCAGGACCCCCAACTCCTGAGCCTCCACCAGCACCCGTTGCCACTCCGCCGTGGTCAGTTCGTCGCGGTAGTCGGCGAGGTTGAGCGGATTGGAGCAGTATGGACAGGCCAGAGGGCAGCTGTAGGTGAGTTCTGCCAACAACCCGAAGGGTCTATCCATGGCTGATCTCCACATACCGCTTGGCGATGAGGCGAGCGAGGAATTGCTGCACCTCATCGTCGACCACACGATTGTATCGCCCTTGCAGTTCCTCCACGATCTCTGCCATTGTCCGCTGCCCGTCGCACAGGCCGAGAATGTCGGCGCCCGTCCGGTTCAGAACCGCTACCCACTCCGGCCCCAGCAGCACGTGTTGTTCTCGCGTCCGATCGAACGTCAGCCGAACCTGGGGCGCCAGTTCGGGACGGCTCGACGGTGGCACTGCGGCATTCATGGCTGCCTCGGTTGTCCCACGTGTGCCGGTGACCTCTCTCGCCAACGCGTCACCCGTGACCCTCAAGCTCCGTGGCTCAACTTTGGTCGCGGCCGATCATAAGCCCGCCGCCGCCGCGGCCGCGACGGCTTGATCTTGCTCGCCGGACCCACCGCTGACCCCCACCGCGCCGACCACCTCGTCGCCGCGCCGCAGCGGCTCGCCCCCGGCGAAGATCATCACCCGGCCGCGGTTGGAGACGTGAATGCCGTAGAACTGTTGGCCCGGTGCTGCGTTGGTGGCCAGGTCTGCGGTGCTGATGTCGAAGGCCCGCGCGGTGAACGCCTTGTTGATCGAGATGTCGACGCTGCCGAGCCAGGCGCCGTCCATCCGGACGTGCGCAACCAGGTTGCCACCCACGTCGGCGACCGCGATGTTCATCGGCTGGCCGATCTCGTTCGCCTTGGCCTCACCGGCCGCGATCACCCGACGGGCATCCTCCAACGACACCGACCCAACCGTCTTCATATCGTTCTCCTTATCGAGGTTGCCTCGTCCGCACCTTGCCACCGACAGCGGAGTTGCCACCACAGTGCTAGCCGGCCCAGCCCTCGCGCATCCCTGAAACACGTGGGATTTGGGCC
>JAWWPC010000285.1:0-7322 GCA_033851055.1 Kribbellaceae bacterium
GCTTTTCCTGAGCGACTTTAGCCCTCAGGTAGCCGCTCGCTGGTAATTGGTCGCACCCCACAATCGACACGACGACGTAGTGCCCGACTTCAGCAGCCTTCGCGCGCTCCAACAAGTTAGCGGTGGACTTGGTGAAGAAGTCCATCACCGGCCCGTCGTCGAAGTTGGGCGCATTAGCGACGTCCACCACTACCGCGGCGTTCTTGAGGACATCGGCGAGTCCTTCGCCGGTGACGGCATTTACCCCGGTGCGCGGCGAGGCGGCGATCGCATCATGTCCGCTGCCACTGAGTTTCTGCACTACTTTCGCGCCCAGCACTCTGGCACCACCTATGACGACGATTCTCATGGTTTCCCTCGCTTCCCTGGTGCCGGTCAGTGTTTCGACCAGAGGTATTCACGTCAAGCAGGACAGCCGCGCGATTTCTGAATTTCTTTGACGGGACTGTTATTTTCAGCTTCTCGTCGCCAACAAATGTCAGGCAGATTTCTTAAATTTTTCGGTGTCAAGTAATAACCAAATAGACGGCTCGACGTATTACGAACAGTGCACTTCAGGAGGACACTCAATACCTGTGAGCGAATTTGCCCACATAAAACTAGTTCAGCCAAGTAGCTAGGAGTGTCCGATGAAGTACGTCATGGCATGGACCAGCCGCATCAACAGTTCCGGCAAAGAGAACGAGGACTCAGTGCAGCGCGCCCTGCAGCTGTTCTCGAAGTGGCAACCGTCCGCCGATGTGACGTTCCACCAGTTCGTCGGCAGGGTTGACGCCGATGGCGGATTCGCCGTGGTCGAAACCGACCACCCCGCTGAACTACTGGACGCCACCGGCAAATTCGCCCCGTACAACGTGTTCCAAATCTATCCCGTCGTCGACATCAGCGAGTGGGCGCAGCATGCTCAGGA
Organism: Kribbellaceae bacterium; assembly: GCA_033851055.1. Taxonomy (GTDB): domain Bacteria; phylum Actinomycetota; class Actinomycetes; order Propionibacteriales; family Kribbellaceae; genus Kribbella. Next base: position 911 of record JAWWPC010000285.1, read on the forward strand.
CGGTGTCGAGTTCAGGGAGTCCATCAGCTGAGCCTGCATCAGCGGCTCAGGTCCCACTGCCCGTAATCGGCCGCCAGGACGTCATCGAGATCCACATTGATGCCGCCCAGCGGAATACCGGGCGTCGACGGACTGTCGACCACAGCCTGATACAGGACGGCTCTGGCTTCGCGCGCCCCCTGTGACCACGCGCTGGTCTGCCACGCCCACCGATGGCCCGCGGTGCTGGAGTGCCCGACGACACCATCGTCGATTGCCCACCCACACGCCCGGGCATGACCGTAGATGCCGGTGCGCTCAGCGCCCAGCACTGAGTTTATGCCCCGAAACCACTGCGCCCCAACATTTTTCCATGTGCTGGAATCGATGTCGTCGTCGACGCTGAAGAATATGGGTGCCGAATCGGGTCCACCGGCGGCCGCGTGCAGCTGCTGGGCGGTTCGGGCGTCGGCGACGCCGCCGTCGTAGCCGCGCGTGTAATCCGACGGGTCGGGCCAACCGGGCTTGCCGTACTGGTAGTTGCTCACCATGTGCAGGCCGGCGGCCCGCAGCGCGTCGGCGTAATCGCGAGTGACGGGCTTTGCTTCGAAGTCTGCACCCGGCCGGGATTCAGACACCCAAACCACGACTCCGTCGTACCCGGCCGCCTTGATCTGGTCCGGGGCGATTTTCCGCTTTGCGAAGTCGATCACCTTGGTATCCGCCGCGGCCGCCTGCCGGCTGTCGAGCATCGCGACCAACGTCGGAAGGCCGAGCAGGACCGGTGCTGCGGCGGCGTATCCCATAGCTTCCCGCCGAGAGAACGACCGCACCGCGCGAGTCTAACCGACCGCGGGTGTCGCTGAACTGTGACCGAGCGCTGCAGCAAGCTACCGCATACTGGACAGCATGGGCGGCGACCGATCACCGCAAACAGCCAGCGGTGGGCCGCAGGATGTTGAGCTGGTGGTCACCGAGGCGGAACGGTCCAGCGGCCGGCACCGGCACCGGGCGGCCCGCCGGGCGCCGCGCCTTCGACGCAAACTGACCCGAAGTGTAATGGCTCTGGCTTCGGCGGCGGCGGTCGTGGCGACCGGCGCGGGATGGTGGGTCGCGCACGGCGCGCTGGGCGGCATCACGGTGTCGTCGGCGCTGAGCACCGACGACCCCCGTTCCATCGGCGGGGAGATGAACATCCTGCTGATCGGTCTGGACTCCCGCAAGGACCAAGACGGCAATGACCTGCCGTCAGCGATTTTGGACCAACTGCACGCCGGCGATTCCGACGCCGGCGGGTACAACACCAACACACTGATCCTGGTTCACATCGGAGACGACAACCGGGTGGTCGCGTTCTCCATCCCCCGCGACGACTGGGTGCCGTTCACCGGAGTGCCCGGCTATCACCACATCAAAATCAAGGAAGCCTACGGGCTGACCAAGCAGAACGTCGAGCAGAAGCTCATCAATCAGGGCGTCAGCGATCAGCGGCAGCTCGAAACGCGCGGCCGCGAGGCCGGCCGGTCGGCGACGCTGCGCGCGGTCCGCAGCTTGACCGGAGTCCCAATCGACTACTTCGCCGAAGTCAACCTGGCCGGGTTCTACGACTTGACTGAACGATTGGGTGGGGTACAGGTCTGTCTGAATCACGCCGTCTACGACTCGTACTCCGGCGCGGACTTCCCCGCCGGGCGCCAGACGCTCAACGCGGCACAGGCAATGGCGTTCGTGCGGCAGCGTCACGGTCTTGAGAACGGCGACCTGGACCGCACGCACCGCCAGCAGGCTTTCTTGGTATCGGTCATGCACCAACTCGAGCATTCCGGCACCTTCAGTGACCTCGGCAGGCTCAAAGGACTGATCGCCGTTGCCCGCAAAGACGTTGTGCTCTCCGCAGGTTGGGACGAGCAACAGTTCCAGCGGATGGCCGCCCTGGCCGGAGGCGACGTCGAGTTCCGGACTCTACCGGTGGTCCGTTACGACGTCATCGACGGCCAGGATGTGAATATCATCGATCCTGCCGCCATCAGAGCCGAGATCGCAGCCGAGATCGGCACCACCACGTCGACCACCGCCACAATGGCGTCAACCGTGCCGCCTAATCCGACCACCGTCGTCGACGTCGTCAACGCCGGCACGGTCTCGGGATTGGCCACGCAAATGTCGCGAACTCTCAAGCAACACGGCTACACCATCGGCGAAGTGCGTGACCGCAGCACCGGCGATCCGAGCACCCTTGCAGTCGCCTACGGGCCCGGCATGCAAACCGATGCGCAAAACCTGGCCAGTGCTCTGGGCATCGACGTTGCAGTGCAACAGGGTTCAGCTGTCAGGGCCGGACACATCGAAGTAGTCGTCGACGACAACTACTCGGCCCCGTCGCAGGACGACGAAACCAGCACCACGACAACGACATCGAAGTCGTATTACGGCACGTCTGCTTTGCCCACCCCGGACCGGGGCGCACCCATCGTCGACAGCGGCGGCGTGCCCTGCGTCAACTGACCGGTCAGGCGTGTGTGCCGCCGTCGATGCGAATCTCCGTACCGGTGATGAACGCCCCGTCGTCGGACACCAGCATGGCGACCACGCCGGCGACCAACGCCGGGTCGCCCATTCCGGCTCCGCTGGATTCCAGCGTCGTCGGCAAGATCGGCGACAGCCTGCCGAACAGCGTCCAGTCTGCGTCGGCAGGAATGTAATTCGCAGTGCTGTCGGTGATTCCGGTTTTAATGCTGCCCGGTGCAACGCTCACCGCCCGCAGTCCCTGGCTGGCGTATTCGAGGGCGAGTGCGTGGGTGAACGATTGGACAGCGCCCTTGCTCGCGGCATAGGCCGCCATGTAGGGGTGCGCGAACGACGCAGAGGTCGAGCTGAAGTTCACGATCGCGCTTCGCGAATTCTTCAGCAGCGCCGGCAGCGCCTCGCGCACCACCAGGAAGGTGCCGGTCAAGTTGACGCCGATGATCTGGTTCCACAGCTCGAGGCTGGTCTGATGGGTGTGTGCGGCACGCAGCATGCCCGCGGCATTGACCACCGAGTCCAGTCCGGTCATTCTGTTGACCGCTGAGCCCACGCCATCGATCACCGACTGCTCATCGGAAATATCGAGCTCGATCGTGCCAAGCCGCTCCCCTGCACCGGCCTCTTCTGCCTGAGCGCGGGTCTTCTCCAACGTGGCAATGTCGGCGGCCATGACGACGGCACCCTCGTCCAGCAGCCGCAGCGCGGTTGCCTGCCCGATGCCTGACGCGGCGCCGGTCACCAAGATCCGGCTGCCCTCTAGTCGCTTCATGGTTTCTCCCAAGCTCTGACGCTCCCGCGCACATCTTTCACCACTGGTGCTAGGAAAAATGCGGCATGGTGGATGTCATGGACATCGGATTCATCGGACTGGGCAACATGGGCCGCGGGATGGCCGTCAACCTCGTCAAAGCCGGCCACCACGTCACCGTCTACAACCGTTCGGCCGACAAGTTGGGGCCGGTTGTGCAGGAGGGTGCGACGCCGGCCCGCTCGGTCGAGGAGGCTTGCGGTGGTGATGTGGTGGTCACCATGCTTGCTGACGACGCGGCGGTGCAAGCGGTGACCTTCGGCGAGCGGGGCGTGCTGGCGTCGCTGCGAGCGGGATCCACGCATGTCTCGTCGAGCACCATCAGCGTCGACTTGTCCAAGCATCTTGCGGCGGCGCATGCCGACGCCGGCCAGCGATACGTCGCCGCGCCGGTGTTCGGCCGGCCTGAGGCGGCCGCCGCGGCGAAGCTTTTTGTGGTGGCCGCGGGTGAAGCGCACGCGCTGGAACCGTTGACGCCGCTGTTCGACGCGATCGGCCAGAAACATTTCGTGATCTCCGAACAACCCGAAGCCGCCAACTTGGTGAAATTGTCCGGCAACTTCCTCATCGCGTCGGTCATCGAGTCGCTCGGCGAAGCGGTCGCGCTGGTCGGCAAATTCGGTGTGGCTCCCGACCAATACATCGAACTCTTGACGTCCACGATGTTCAGCGCGCCGGCCTACCAGACCTACGGCGGACTGATCGCGCGCGGCGACTTCGAGCCGGCTGGGTTCGCTGCCGCGCTGGGCCTCAAAGACATCCGCCTGGTGCTGGCCGCGGGCGAGAACCTGCAGGTGCCGCTGCCGCTGGCCAGCCTGTTGCGTGACCGTTTCATTGCCCTGCTGGCCAACGGCGGCGCAGACCTCGACTGGTCGGCGATCGCCACCCTTGCCGCCCGCGACGCCGGGGGCGCCATCAACTCGGCGTCACACCACTCCGCGTAGCCCGTCGGCGCCGAACAGCGGTTCAAGCATCGCCGAGTAGTCCGGCCCACGTCGCAAGATGAGCCCACCGTCGACATTGATGACCTGTCCGGTGACATAACTGGCGGCGTCGCTAAGCAGGAACATCGCCAAATTGGCGACGTCCTCCACCTCACCTGGGCGCGGCAGCGGTGTGCACTGCGCGTAATCCGCGCTGAGCTCCGGTGAATCGAACACCGGCGCCACCAGGTCGGTACGAATCAGCCCCGGGCGGATACTGTTCACCCGCACCCACGACGGCCCGAGTTCGTCCGCAGCCAACTGCATCATTTGGTCTACCGCCGATTTGCTCACCCCGTAGGCGCCGAACCAGCGGTGGGTGTTACTGGCGGCGATCGAGGAAATTCCCACGAACGAACCCCCGCCGCCGCGCACCATTTCGCGAGCGGCGTGCTTGAGCACGTACATGGTGGCGTTCACGTTGAGGTCCACGGTGCGTCGCCACGCCGCCGAGTCCATCTGGGTGACCGGCCCAATGGTCTCCGAGCCACCCGCGCAGTGCACCACCCCGTGCAGTCGGCCGTGCCACGCCGTGGCCGCCTCCACCGCCTGGGCGGTCTGGTCTTCGTCGGTGACGTCGGCCGGTTCGTACCTGATGGCACCGCCGGCTGCGCTGGACCCGATATCCTTCACGGCCGCGGACAGCCGATCGGCATTGCGGCCCACGATGACGACGGCGGCCCCAGCTGCCACCAACCCGGCGGCGACGCCTTTACCAATGCCACTGCCACCGCCGGTCACCAGATAGGTGCGTTCCTCGAACGAAAGCTGCATATAGGCCCCTTTATCTCAGTCGACCGTCACGCCAGTGCGGCAGCCGTTCGGGACTGATCAGTTCAGGGCTCGTCGCGCCGCGCGATCTTCGACCCCTTGGCCCCGCGCCAATCCTCGACGTCAGGCGGCAACCCGACCGGGAAGCGGTTCTCGTTGTGCGCCGCCCAGTGCGCGTGGCCCAACTCGTGGATGTGAAATGCGTGCCGCAGCGCCTCGGTGAACCCCATGGCGTCGGCGGCCGCGTTCACCGAGTCCTTGATCAGCAGCGCCGCCATCGTGGGCCGTCTGGCGATCCGCTCGGCGAACTCCAGGGTCTTGGCCTCCAGCTCGTCGCGCGCAAACACCTTGGACACCATGCCCAGCCGATAGGCCTCGTCGGCATCCAGCGAATCACCGGTCAGCAGAAGTTCTTTGGCTTTGCGAGCCCCGAATTCCCAGGGATGGGCGTAATACTCGACGCCGGGCATACCTAGCCGGACACCGACGACGTCGCTGAACTTCGCGTCGTCAGCGGCCACGATCAGGTCGCACGCCCAGATCAGCATCAGTCCGGCCGAGATCGCGTTGCCCTGCACTTGTGCGATGGTGATCTTGCGCAGATCGCGCCAGCGGCAGGTGTTCTGAAAGTAGTAATGCCACTCCTGCAGATAAGTCTTCTCCATCACCGCCGCTCGGGTGGCGCCGTTGACCTGAAAGCTCGGATGCTGCGCCGGACCGGGTGCCCGCTCGAGCATCGCCGCTTCCGAGCCCAGGTCGTGGCCGGCGGAGAAGTTTCTGCCGCGGGCAGCCAGGATCACCACACGGACCGCGTCGTCGGCTTCGGCTCGCAGAAACGCCTCGTCGAGTTGCACCAGCAAGGTGCGATTCTGGGCGTTGTGCGCCTCGGGCCGGTTGAGCCAGATCCGGGCGACCCGGCCTTCGTCAAGAGTTTCGTAGGCGACCAGTTCGTCGGTCTGGGCGTCGGTCACACCGGTGCTCACGTCGTCGTGGACTGCCATTCGCCACCTCACTTGGGTCTGCGGCAGGTCGCCGAATTGCACACTACGACCCGTGCGCTGTGGCCCGCGAGGTGGGTCTGGCGCTCGTCACATCGGCCAAACCGCGCTTCGCCTACAGTGATGAGATGCCCGCTAAATCAGACTCAGCAGAAATCGGTGAGGTCGAACCGTTGGCCGACACCACCGCGAGCCAAGCCAGGCGCGTCGTCGCGGCCTACGCAACCGACGCCGACGAATGCCGAGTCTTTCTGGCAATGCTCGGCATTGGACCGGCGAAGCACGAGACCTAAATGGCCGCCGAGGCTCCCGCGGCTGGCTCGGCACCGGTGAAAGCCGGCAGTAGT
>JAWWPC010000001.1:0-7361 GCA_033851055.1 Kribbellaceae bacterium
TAAGGTCACGTGATCACATCCACACACCTGCCCGTCCAGCGGTCGTCGGTTTCAAGCTCGCCGCGGCCCGCAGCACCGGCACGCTGTCAGCGGAGGCCTCGCTGCACCGTTGCCGCAGCGGATCGACGCGGCCAACGACGTGCTGAACGCCTCCGTGTATCTGGTCTGGGCAGGTATGTTCGCGGCTGGGACGGCGCCCGCGAAGCCGTCGTCCGGGACGCGCATGGGCCGTTGGCCGGCATCTGCGGGGTTGCTCCCGCGCCGCTCCGTGTGGGTGCGCACGCGTTCCGCAACGCTAGCCGACTGCTGTTGAGGCGGTGATTTTCCCGACGGTGTCCAGCTGTGGTGCTCGCGGAAAGAGGTCCACTGCCGACACGCGTCCACTGGCAGCGGCGTACCGATGGGAATCCGGGTCCAGACGGCATCCATGTTGCGGCCGGTCTCGAGACGCTCAAGGAAGGACTGACCGCACTGAGGCGGAGCTGAACACCTTGAAAGCCGTTCGGCGAGCGCTAAGTAGCGTACGGCGTGCCGCTCTGCCCCTCGGTGGTCACTCGAAGCGCATCGTCGGCGAGCACCGCGTGCACGCCCCACACGCCGTTGGCCACCTGAGTGACTCGAAGATCAACGACGCTGCTCGCCAGCGCCAACGCCTCTGTCCTGCTCACCTTGAACAGCTGTTCCATCCAAGTGAGCATTGCGTTCAGTGCCGCCGCGGAGGCCTCATTGAGGTCTTCGTCGAAACCAAAAGTGATCCGGCCGCTGGGTGTCGTCGCGTAGGGCGTCGTCAGCACCGGGTCTGGTACGACGCTCACTTCGAGTTCGGTAGTCATCGCGCACTCGATGGCCGTGCCAGAAACCTCACCATCGCCCTGCCGCGCGTGGCCATCGCCGACCGACAGCAACGCCCCGTCGACGGCCACCGGAAGATAAAGCACGCTGCCCTGGATCAAGTCCTTGCAATCGATGTTGCCGCCGCAATACCGCGGCGGGGTCGTGGAATGCTCGCCGGCCTCGGCGGGCGCGACCCCGATCACGCCGAGGAACGGATGGAGGTCAACGCTGAAACCGAGATTGTTAGTGCCGACTTGTGACTGCGAGTCCAACCGCCAGTGCAAGGCGACCATCACATCGGCCGGTATGCTCAAGCAGTCCATGAATGCGTTCTCATGGTCCCCGGCGACGGTCCAGCCCCAATCACCGGGTGTCAGTTTCACGAGGCGTACCGCGACGGCCGTCCCGGGCCGGGCGGAGCGGACGAAGATCGGCCCACACAAGGCATGGCCCCGGGCACCGGGCAGGAAAGTATCACCGAATGCGCCGGGAGTCTCTGGTTCCTGCAGATAGCCACGGGCATCGAGGGATCGGACTGTCACCGTGTCGCCGGAATCGACGTACAGCACCGGTGCTAGTGCGCGGCTGAAGAAGTCGTGAACCACACCCTCCGTGGGCTCAAGGAAGTGGTGTGCCATTTGTGCCTTCCAGGGCGAACGAGGGGCATTCTGGACGGTTTGCAGAGCACATCGGCCTTTGAACCACCGACGCCGACCAGATGCACAAGGAGTCACCGACTTCTGACGCGCGTCAACACCAATGATCAGAAGCCGAGACGAACCGACACTAGCTCGCTAACATTTAGAATGTCAACATCCGCCTGCCTGGTGTGCTCGCCGTCAGCCGAGGCGAATGCATTGATCGGCCCGCTCCTGCAGCCGATGGGCGCCGGCGCCTCCTGCCTGCCGGTCTGGTCTTTGATCACCTCGACGGGGGCGCTGATCTCTTGCTCAGCGACGTCACCAAGACCCTCACCGAGTACAACGATCACCGTTCAAGCGTCACAGGCTACGAAGACGTCCGGACTCAGAGCTGGTACAGGCGCCGCGCGTTGTCCCTGCCGATCATGGTGATCACTCGCAGGGCGTCGGCGGCCGACCAATCGCCTGCGGACACCCAGGCTCCGGCGATCTCGGTGATGGCATGTCGCCAGAGATGTGCTCCGAGATAGTGGAGTTCGGCGGGTCCCCAGGCGTCGGACGAGTAGAGCAGTTTGGCGAACGGCGCCAGCTCCAGCGACTCGGCCACGACGGCCGTGGCCCGGGCCCCCACGTAGTTGACCGCGAGCCCGACGTCGAAGTAGACGTTGCTGAACGACTGCGCCAAGTATCCGGCCTCGCGGTGGTATGGGTAGCAGTGCAGCAGCGTGATCGGTACGGCGGCCACCTCGGCCCGGCGCAGCAAGCCGAGCAGCAGCATCGGGTTGACCCTGTGCAGGTCGAGGTCCCGGTCTCCGTAGCCCACATGGATCTGGATCGGCAGGCCGAGGTCGACGGCACTGTGGATCCCGAACCGCAGCAGCGTCGGATCGGTCAGCCGGGGGTCGGGCCCGGCGTCTGCGATCCACCGGTCCGCCGACGCCGCGACCTCTGCCGGTGCCGGCGGTGTCCAGTCGATATCGAATCCGCTGCGGTAGGCCACCACGGTCTTGACGCCGGCAGCCGTCTTGGCCGCCGCGCGCAGCAGGTCCCGGAAGGCGTCCGCGTACTCTGCTCCGGAGACGCCTTTGGCTGCGAGGGCCTGTGCGAGTGCCTCGAGCCGGACGATCTCGTGGACCCGTCCGCCGGACACGGCAGCCAGCCCGTACGGATCGAGGATGTCGCCACCCAGATACCCGGTGTCAACGATCCAGTCGCTCACGCCGGCGGCCGGCAGCAGACGCCCGGCGACCTCCTGCTCGCCCAGCTCCGCACGCCGGGCCCAGTAGTCATCGGCGGGCGCATGCTCGGGGAGGCCGAGGAGCGGCGCGCACCAGCGGCGGATGGCGAAACCGAGCTGGGAGTCGAACTGGGTCATCCAACCCGGGATCGGATCGGGGGAGCCCTCGTTGATGGACTCCTCGAAACGGGCGCGCGTCACGGGCACGTTGAAGGCCCCGTGGACGTGGTGGTCGACAAGCTGCAGCTCCGCCACCGCCGCACGCAACGTTTCCATCATGCCTGACCCCCATTCGCCGGTGCCGCCGGTGCCCGCACCCGCCTGGGTGGTTGTCCCAGGCGGGTGCGGGTCGGCCGTACGAAGCCGTACCCGACCAGCGCGACCCCGATCAGGCCGATCAGGAACGACATCGGTACGCCCTTGCGGTGCATACCGGCGATCGACTGGCCGTTGCCGGCCATGGCGAGGGTAGGGCCGACGATGGTGAGTGACAGCGCCCCAGCGACCCAGAGCAGTGCACGGCGTGGCACACGTGCCCCCCTGCGGACTGATCCATCGCGGATTCTCCTTACGCTGCTCAGGTAGGACTTGAGAGAGACGGTCAGAACGACCAGGCGTACCGGAACCGTTCGGTGAGCTCGTCGAGCTCGACCTGGGCGTAGGTATGTTGTTCATGGCGGCGAACGGCCAGTAGCGCCTCGACGATCTCCTCGCCCAGGATCCGCCGGGCGAGCGCCGAGCCGCTCAGAGCGTCCAGCGCTGCGGCCTGGGTGTCTGCCAGCCGTACGACCTGGTCCGCGCCCTGTTCGGCACCTCCGGCCTGCAGCGCTGCGGGATCAATCCGTACCTCGGCGGGCAGGACCGCCGACCGCTCCATTCCTTCCAGCGCGAGCCCGAGCATCGCGGCGATGGCCAGATACGGATTGGCCGACGGGTCGACACACTTGAGCTCGATGTTCGCGCCGTACGGGTTTCCACCAGTCGCGGCGCACAACCGTACGGCCGCTTCGCGGTTCTCCAGCCCCCAGCAGGCAAAGGCCCCCGACCAGCGGCCCGGCTGAAGTCGCGACGCCGACAGCACCGACCCGGCGAACACGCCGAGCAGCTCGGGCAACCCCGTGACGATGCCGGCCAGTGCGGCCTCGCCCTGCGCCGTAAGGCCCCTGGATCCCGGCCCACCCGACAGCAGCGGCGCGCCGTCCCTGGTAAAGGACAGGTGCTGATGCGCGCCGTTGCCGGCGCCGCCCTCGAACGGCAGAGGCGAGAACGAGGCCCGCAGGCCATGTCGGCGGGCCACCCGCCCGATGACGAGCCGGGCGAGGACGACCCTATCGGCGGCCTCAAGGGGGCCGACCGGCCCGAGGGATACCTCGTACTGCCCGGTGCCGTACTCGGCGTGCAGCTGCTCCACCACAAGCCCGAGGGTCTCCATGGCCGAGCACAGGTCGGCCAGGAACCCCTCATGGTCGAACACCGGGCCAAGGCCGTAGGCCTGCCAGTGCCTGCTCTGCAGAGCCTCACCGCCGGCATCAGTGAGCACGAACTCGAGTTCGTTTCCGACCAGCACTCCCAACCCGGCCGCCTCCGCCCGCGCCTGCAGGCCGCGCAGCCGCCCCCTCGCGCAGCCCGCCACCGGTCTGCCGTCCTGGTCGAAGAACTCCGCCGGGCCCCAGGCGAAACCGTCGCCGAGCACGCGCAATCCGGTCAAATCGACGCGGAGCCGCAGATCGCCGACCACGCCGAGCCGGTCGGTGAAGGCGATCGCGTTGTCGATACAGAACACATTCCAGGTCGGCGAGGCACCCATGCCGGCGACGTGGAACGAGGCCGCGCGGCGCACCGGAACGGACTTCGCCCTTGCGACCCCGGCCATGTCGACCACCGAGCCGACGAGGATCTGGGCGCCACTTTCCGCCAGGACTGCGTGGCAGGCAGACTGCTCGGCCTCGGTCAGCACTGGCATGGGATCGGCGATTGCCATGACAGCCTCCCTGGACTGTTCTGGTGGAGATGAAAGAGGTGGTAGCAGCAGTGCGGGCGCGGAACTGTGGGGTTTGATCACTTCCGATTACCGAACTGTTCAGCGCCGACCTGCTGATGCTCCCGCTCGTACGCGCCAAACAGGACGTCGTCGAGCGCCGCGACGTCGGCCCCATGCCAGGCCTACTGGTTCATGAGAAGGTCGAAAGCGTGGCTGCGGTGCTCCGCGAAGAGCTGCAGGGCCCGCTCGGCGTCACGCGCCCGCAACGCGTGCGCGAGATCCCGGTGCTCGGCCGGGATGTGATCGGTGTAGCCGTCGTCGCTCAGGCCGATCCGCGTGAGCAAGAACAGATGGACCTGGGAGCGGATCGCGTGCCAGGCCGCTTCAAGGCGACTGTGGTGGGCGGCGGCGTAGACGGCGTCGTGGAACTCGAGGTCCGCCCAGACCATGGCGTGCACGTCCTCGGCACGATCCATCCGGTCCACAGTCTTTTCGATGGCCGCGAGGTCCTCGTCAGAGGCGTACTTCAGGAGCCGTTCGACGGCCAGTTGCTCCAGGGCCCCGCGCAGGCTGTTCAACTCCGAGGCGTCCTGTGCAGACAGCGTGGTGACGGTAGTGCCGCGGTGCCACTCGCCTTGGACGAGACCCTCGCGTTCGAGCCTGAGCAGCGCCTCACGCACCGGACCGCGGCTGACCTCGAGTGCCTTGGCGAGCTCGACCTCGCGCAGTTGGGCTCCCGGGGCGTAGGTTCCGGAGAAGATCGCCTCCCGGATCCGATCTGCGACCTCGTCCGCCAGGCCACGCCTGCGTGCCGGCGCCATGTCGGTCCGCTCGCCCATCCGCAGCCCCTCTCGTCTTGTCTGGATGATAACATCCGGACAAGCCGTGGGTGCGGTACCCGGCGTTTCCTTCAGAAGGGCGGCAGTAACCATGACCATCCTCAACTCGCCGATTCCACGGTTCCACCTCGCCGTGCCCGTCAGCGACCTGACAGCAGCCCGGCATTTCTACAGCGAGGTCATCGGCTGCGAGCAAGGGCGCAGCGCCGACACCTGGATCGACTGGAACCTGAGTGGCCACCAGTTCGTCACCCACCTCGCTCCGGGTCGCACGGAGCAGATCCGCAACCCTGTCGACGGCCACGACGTGCCCGTACCGCACTTCGGCTTGATCCTCACGATCCCGGAATTCCACGCGCTCGCCGACCGCCTTCGCGCATCGGGCACGGCGTTCGTCATCGAGCCCTATTTGCGCTTCGAAGGACAGCCCGGCGAGCAGTGGACGATGTTCGTGCACGATCCAGCAGGCAACGCCCTGGAGTTCAAAGCGTTCGCCGACGACTCACAGGTCTTCGCAATCTGAAGCCCCGAGCCTTCGAGAGGGCGACCCGGCGAGGAACTCCTGCTCATCGCCGCATCCAATGTCGTTCTCGGCCGACCAGACCGTCGGCAGATCGGTCAGCGGTGCCGCTCGACTGCGAGAAGATCTTCCCCGCCAACCCAAGCCACGAGCTGGGCAAGAGACTGAATCTCATGGAGGCCTACCGCACCCATCAGACCGCCCCCGCTACCACATTCCTTGGCGTAACGTCCGATGCCTTTCGCTGTTGCTTCGTCGGGTCTGGCCGGTTCGGGTCGTTGTCCCGTTCGGCTGCGTCCGGGCGGTTACGGTGGGTGCGGGTTCTTCCGGCGGGGGAGGCTTTGCGGGATTTGTTGCCGCAGATGATCGAAGTCGACATCTGCGCCTATTACCTGCGCACCTACCGATTCCGCCGACCATGCGCTGATCGCGCACATCCAGTTACGGCGAGGAGATGTCGCAGGTGGACGGTGTCCCCAGGCCGGTTTCCGTCCTGTACCGGTCAGAGGAAGAAGACGCGGCAACCGGAGGGAAGCGATGGTGAAACAGGCATGGACCGAGGCCGATGTCCCGGATCAGACAGGCCGTACGGCGGTGGTGACCGGCGCTAACACGGGTATCGGCTTGGAGACCGCACGGGTGCTGGCCGCCCGTGGCGCGACGGTCGTGCTCGCTTGCCGGAACCTGGAGAAGGCCCAGCAGGCGGCGAACCGCATCACTGCGGCACCCGGCGCGCGGCTGGAGCTGCTGCGGCTCGACCTCGGATCACTGGCATCGATCCGGGCCGCCGCCACCAAGCTGCGGGACGGGTACGACCGGATCGACCTGCTCATCAACAACGCCGGAGTGGCGAACGTAACGGACCACACGGAGGATGGCTTCGAACCGCAATTCGGCATCAATCATCTCGGCCATTTCGCATTGACCGGGCTGATCCTCGACCGGCTGCTGGCCGCGTCGGCCTCGCGGATCGTCGTGGTGAGCAGCTTCGCCCACCGCAGTGCGAAGGTCGAGTTCGAACAGCAGCACGGAGACCGTAACCAGTACCCCTGGTCCAAGTTGGCCAACCTGATGTTCATGCACGAGCTGCACCGCCGGCTGAGCGCGGCGGACATGCCCACCATCGCGGTGGCTGCCAATCCCGGGCTGGCCAAGACGGAGGTGATGCGGTACGCCTCCCGAGCGTTTCGCAGCGCCATCCTCCTGGCCACGGCGGTGGCAGGTCACTCGCCGCGCCAGGCGGCGCTGCCGACGCTGCGCGCCGCGACCGATCTGGCGGTAGCCGGGGGAGAGTTTTACGGGCCGTCCC
>JAWWPC010000043.1:0-34796 GCA_033851055.1 Kribbellaceae bacterium
ACATACCTCAGGTGGGTGTGCCGCTCGAACCCCTCGTAGTCGGCGAGCAGCACCTCGCCACCCCAGACCGCGCCGTCGTCGCCGTACCCGGTTCCGTCGAACGCGAAGCCGATCACCGGCTCGGCTCCGTCGTACCCGTGCTCGGCCAGCACGGACGCCAGATGGGCGTGATGGTGCTGGACACCGATCACCGGCCGCCCGGCCGCCTGAAGTTGCGCCCATTGACGAGACCGGTACGCCGGATGCTTGTCGCAGACGAGCAGTTCCGGCCGTACGCCGGTCAGTTGCTCCAAATGCTGCTCGGCCTTGGCGAAAGCGTGCAAGGTGGCGAGATCGTCCATGTCGCCGACATGAGCCGAGAGCCAGGCGTAGCCACCCTCGCCCAGGCAGAAGGTGTTCTTGAGGTCGCCGCCCACCGCCAACGCCGGACGTACTGGCAAGGGCATGGCGATGGGGAACGGCGCATATCCACGGGAACGACGGACCGGCAGTTCCGCCCCTTCGACGATCCGCACGACGGAGTCGTCACAGGGCACGTGGATCGGCCGGTCATGGCCGAGCCAGGCATCGGCGAGTGGCGCGAGCCTGGCCGAGGCCTCCTCGTCGGAGATGACGATCGGTTCACCACAGACGTTGCCGCTCGTCATCACCAGCACCGCGAGATCGTCGAACAACAGCCGGTGCAAAGGCGTGTAGGGCAACATGATGCCGAGGTCTGGGTTGCCTGGAGCAACCACTTCGGCGACGGCAGCGCCGGTGAGTCTGCGGAGCAGGACGATCGGGCGACGGTGTCCCGTCAGCAGTGCTGCCTCCGTCCGATCGATCTCGGCGATCTGCTGGGCGGTGGCGAGATCCGCGGCCATCACGGCGAAGGGCTTGTCGCCCCGATCCTTGCGTTTGCGCAGCGTCGCCACAGCCGCGGCATCGGTGGCGTCGCAGACGAGGTGGAAACCACCCAGGCCTTTGACAGCAAGGATTGCGCCCGCCCGGAGCAGTTTGCGCGCGCCTGTCAGCGCCTCCTCGTCGTACCGCGTGATGACGCCGGGTAAGACCAGGTTCAGGCGCGGACCGCAGGAGGGACAGGCGATGGGCTGGGCGTGAAAGCGGCGGTCCGACGGGTCGGCGTACTCGCGAGCGCAGTCGGCGCAGAGGTCGAAGCCCGCCATCGTGGTGGCCGGGCGGTCGTACGGGAGGCCGGTGATGATGGTGAAGCGTGGACCGCAGTTGGTGCAGGTGATGAACGGGTGGCGATAGCGCCGGTCGGCGGGATCCCCGAACTCGGCCACGCAGTCGTCGCAGCTGGCCACGTCCGGCGAGACCAGGGTGCGGCCGGGTCCCGCGGCCGAGTCGAGGATGACGAATTCGGTGCCGCCCCGCACCGGCAGTTCCGCACTGCTGACCTTCTCCACCACGGCCAGCGGCGGGGCATCCGATCCGATCCGCGCGGTGAAGGCGTCGACGGCCGACTGGGGGCCTTCCACCTCCGCGATGACGCCGGCGGAGGTGTTGGCGACCTGCCCGGACAGGCCGAGTTCGCGGGCCAGCGCATAGGCGAACGGACGGAAGCCGACGCCCTGGACGATCCCTGTCACGGTGACCCGGGAGCGGGTCCGCATAACCCGATCGGTCGTGGCGTTCACCCCCACCGCGAGATTCAGGAGGTTGAATGTCGAAGGGACCGTGCGCGATCGCGAATTCGGCCATTGGCGGACTAATTCGGAGCGTAGACCCCTCGACGCCCGCACGCCAAGGGTGAGGAATTCCCGGATGGATTCAGGAACCGAAAAGGGAGTGCACCCGGCGAAGATCGCGCAGCCGCGGCTCGGTCTCGCTGCGCAGCCAGCGGCTGATGGTCCGGACCGAGACCCCGATCCGGCGCGCCGCCTCCTGCTGGGACAGGTCGTTGCGAAGCAGCACCCCGGTCAGCCAGTCGGCGAACGACTCCTCGCCGCCCCTCGGCGAGGTACTGAGCCGGCGCATCGCGGCGCCGTGCAGCACCTCCACCTCGACACCGTCGGGGAATAGCCGCACAGTCACGTCGAAGGACCCGTTGGAGGGCCCGGCGGCGGCCAGCATCGCGGTGGTGATGGCGTCGTGCAGGTCGTTGCCCTCGGCCGGCTCCAGGTCGACCGGCGCGAGCGCCTGACGGATGAAGACCTCGGCGTCCGGAAGCGAGCCCGGCTGGGCCGGGAAGGTGTGAGCGACGACGACGACGGGCGAGACGAACGTCGCGAACCTGGAGCTGTCCGGCTCAGGATCGTCAGGCATGTCGGCACCGGCTCTCGGGCAGTTTTCTTCGGTGCTCGACGGTGGCCGTCCAGCAAACAACCGAGACGGCCATTCAGCTTAGCCCTGGCTGCTGCTCACCATTCGAAAAGTCGGCGGCACGCGGGCGGCCCATCAGCTCGAGACCGGCCAGCGCCCGTTCGGCGCCGTCGGAGTCGATGCGCTCGAGAGCGAAGCCCATATGGATGAGCACCCAGTCCCCGGCGCGGAGCCCGGCCTGGTCCTCGTCGTCGAGCATCCCGAGGTTGATCCGCCGCTGAACACCGACGACGTCGACCAGTGCGAGCTGGCCGCCGTAGCCCTCGACCTTCTCCACCACTTGTCCAGGAATCCCCAGGCACATGGGTCAACCACCTGGCCCATGGCCGGCGGCCGGCGCCACACCGAGTGGACGGTCGACGAGTTTCCACAGCAACTCGGAGACGACGCTGACTCCCTCGTCCACGGCCGACGCCACTGGATCGCTGAGCCCCATGCCCTCCGACACGTCCGCCGGCACACAACCGACCACGTATGTCGGCGGCAGTTCACCGCCCATCGAACCAAGAGTGGCCAGCACCGATACCGGCTGCATGCCGTGGGCATCGAGCTCCGCCTGCCCCAGGTCGTCCTGTCCCACCTCCAGCACCGTGATGCTGCCCGGGGCGCACTGCGCTCTTGCGGCATCACGAGGCACAGCATCACGCGGCTCGGGATCGCCCGGCACCGCGTCAACCAGTACCAGCGCATCGACGCCGTCCAAAACGTCGTACGCCAGATGCAAGCCACGGATGCCGTAGTCGACGACGCGCACCCCGTCGGGCAACGGCTCGGTGGACGACAGCATCGCAGTCGCGACCGCCGGACCGAACCCGTCGTCACGGAAGAAGATGTTGCCGATGCCGGCGACCAGGATGCGGGTCATCATCTAGGCCTGGTCCTCTCCCCTGGGGGTGCCGGGCTGGTGGCCGGGACCGGTGGTCGCTTCCGGCGACTCGCCGTCCGGTGTCTCCTCCGCCGGTTGTTCGTCGGCGGGCGAGGCGGTGCTGCCCCGCTCGGTGTCTGCCGGGTCGGGCGCCTTCATCTCGTCGTCACTGACCGGTGCGGTAGCACCTGCCGTCCGCGCCCCATCCTTCTCGGTCGACTGCTCGGCGTCGGCCTCGGTCTTCCGCCCCTCGTACGGCGGGACCGCAGGGCTGTTGTCGTTGCCAGTTGTCATCGGGAATCTCCTTCCTCAACTAGTGGAGGGTCGGTTACCCGGGCTGCAGGTAGGGCGACTCGGCGGCGGCCTGGGGTGCTATCGCAGTTACGTCCGCCTCGTCGGATTTCCCGGCCGGCCGGTCCGCGGGTCCGGCCGAGGGCTTGTCGGAGCCGGTGTCACGAGAGCCTGGGGCGCCACGCTCGTCCTGTGGTTCCTCGTCGAGCTGCTCGCCTGGTAAGTCGGACATGGTTCCTCCTGCGGGTCGGCGCCGCTCACATACGACGCATCTTCAGGTAGCGCTGGATATCGGGGATCGAGCGCACACCGATCACGGCAGCGCACACGGCAAGCGCGCCGGCGAGGGAAACGGCGACAATTCCTACAGCCTTCATGGTTGTATCTCCTCTCGATCAGGATTGGCAGCACCCGTCGACGGCGACAGCTGCGGGGGCAGCGGCTCGAGCTCGTCAGGGGCGAAATACAGGTAACGGCCGTACCAGTCATGCAGGTCGGCTGCTGGGTCGTCGACCAAGATCACGGCCACGTGTGTCTGACCGTCGACATCGGAGTGCACGGCGGCCACCCTGGCGATCTTTCCGGCGAAGAACAGGTCCTGTGCGTCAGCACGCCGGGACGGATTCACCCGGACGATGCTGCCGGCGGATATCCGGACGCCGCTGATGACGACCTCATCGGTCTGCGGCGACACCTGGGCATCCACGGCCGGGTCCCACCACGGAACCTCGCCGTCGAAGCCGAACGACCTCGTCAGGTCGACATCGGCGGCCGCGTGCGGGTCCCGAAGTACGCCGTGCAATTGCTGCATCGCCTCCGGGGACATCGCATCGCAGCGGTCGATGATCTCCGCCGACCTCGGGTCTGTCGCCCGCGCCGCTGCCTTCTCCTCGTCGGTGAGCGTCATCACCCGCAGGGTCAGGATCTCGTCGATCTCGGTGGAGTCGAACAGAGCACCCGCGCTCTCCGGAGCCAGCTCAGGGTGGTCGTAGAGAATGATCGGCGACACCAGCAGCAGCGTCTGATCACCTTCCGGCCCCGCAAGCACCGGCCAGCACCGATGCTGCTCGCAACCGGCCACTACCTCCGCAGCCCCGCCAGGGGGATCGGTCATGGACACGAACTCGCCGTGCTCGACGACCAGCAGCAAGTGGGCGCCGATGAAGGACGCGGCGATCGCGGCTCCCTTGTCGATGGCTACGCCGGCCGCCGTGTTCTTGACACGAACCGACAGCCGGATGAGTTCCGGGGTCACGGCGACGGCGCCGACACTCAGCTCGGCGTGCAATGAACGACGACCGCGGACCAGGCGTCCCGCCTCCGCACCCGCCTCCCCCTGGACCGGCTCGATATCCTCGCCGCCAGGCACCACCACCTGCTCCACATGTGTCGTTGTCAGTTCGTGAAGCGGCCACGGGCCGGCGAGCACCTCGCGATCCACGGCTTCGTCCCAGGTCAACCAGCGGTGTCCACCGGACGCGAGTTCGGCGACCTCTTCGAACGTCCCTGTCTCCCCGAGCTGCTGGGCAGAGCGCTTCTGCAAATGGAGGAACCGAAGATGCAGGCTAACCACCGGGTCCACCGCCCCATCGAGCGGGCGGACCACGACCTGGGTGGCCAGGGTGGAGTCCTCGCCACAGCCGGCCTCTGCCGCGCCTGGCGGTCCGAGCACCCCGAACTGCCAGCGCGACTGGTTCTTGCCGGAGCTCGCGCGGTACGGATACAGCAGATAGCCCTCGTACAAGACGGCGTCGGCCACGCGCCGGGCCTGCTCTAGCGTCATGGCACCGGCCGATCCATGTCGGCAAGAAGCGCGCCCAGCGTCTCGTCCCACGTCGTCAAGCCGCGCTCGGCCTTGTAGGCTGCGAGTCTCTCGATCAACCCGCGGTCCAGCCGCAGCCAGGCGCTGTTCGGGTAGTAGTGATCGATCAATTCGCGCCAGACGGCGACCGGCAGGTCATAGCGTGCCTCACAGTCCCACGGGACTTGCTCGACGCCGAAGCCACGCTGGCCACGGGTGAAGACGGTGCCGGAGAACAGGAACACCACGCTGACCGCACCGTCGCGCAAGGCATGCAGATACTTCGACGCGGTGACCTCGAAGTCGTAGGTGCACAGCAGCGGCAGATTCACCTCGGTCGCACCGGTGAAGCCCTGCACCATGGCGCCGGTCTGCATCCAAAGGAACGGCTTAAGCGTGTCGTACCAGCGCTCACGCGCGCCGAACAAGTCGCGCACGCCGCGCTCCTCGTCCCCGGTGTACTGCCTTCGTTGCGGCTCGATGCGTACCTGGGTGCGCAGGGCGATGGCGTGGATGACCTCGCCGGCGGATTCGGTGATCCCCAGTCGAGCGGTCAGTTGCGGCGCCACGGCGTACGGCTCGGCGAAGAGGTCGAGGACCGAGAAGGACAACTCGCTCATCGCGACGCCCCGTCCCGTTCGGCTGCGGCGGGAGCCGGCTTGCTGCGCGCGGCGACGTTCGCGAAGAACGCCTCGATCATCGCCCGCGCGTCCTGTCCCCCGTCGAAGCCCCGCCAGATCGAGCGCAACTGACCCACCAGCTCATAGCAGGCGTCGATGGGGACCAGGTGGCAGGTCACCTCACCGCTGCCCCTGCCGGGTGTTCGCACCAGCAACGCCTCCACGTCCGGCCTCATCGCATTCAGCTGTGGATTCTCCGACAGCACCGAACTCCAGGCGTCCAACGGCAGTTCGGACTCCGTCGCGCCGGCCGGCCCTGGGTAGAACGCGACCGTCCTGGCCAGGCCGGAGTTGTGGAAGAAGAACGCGAGCCCGACCGGGATCTCCAACTCGTCCCACTGACCGGGGCCCAGCCGGAAATCCGGGAACGAGAGATAGCGGTCGGGCACCGCCCGGTAGCGCAGCTCAGCACCCTCCGCCGTGAACAAGAGGTAGCACGCGCGGCAGGTACACATCAGCGTCCGGCTGGACAGATCGACGACATGCTGGTGCGCCTCGGCGATCGGAGCGTCACACATCTCGCACGACTCACCTGCCGGTGCCGGCGGTGGCCGGGCGGCGATCCGGCGCAAGGCCCACAGCGGCGCGTCACTCACGACGCCACCGCCGAGGGGACCGCGATCGACGTCATGCCGTCCCGGACGAGGACGGGCAACGGCTCCAGGTGCTCCTCGGCGTTGTCGAGACCGGCACCTGCCCGGCGGACGTCGTAGTGGGACCGGCAGTGGGCGCAACGCAGTACGCCGCTGCCGATCGGATCGCCCGGCCGACGCTCGACGACACCGCCGGCCAGACTCCGGCCGCAATGCGCACACCGATCCCGGAAGCAGAACACCTCCCGGCCGATACGGCATGCGCAGAGACCGAGTCCTGCTATCTCGAACCCGGCCAGCTCACCAGGTGTCAACGACTCCAGTTCCGGAATCGCCACCCAGGTTCCCGGGCCCGAGCCTGGGTCCACCGGCGGGGTCACGTGTGAGAACAGCGAGTCGACGGAGATGAGCGGACCGACTGGCTCGCCCCCGGCGGCGTCGCCCTGGCTCGTCTCCACCTCGATCCGCGTCATCTCCGGTGCGGCCGCCTCGACAGCTCCCTCGACCGCTAGCTGCAGGGTGACCGAGGACGACGGGCAGCCGTCGCAACTGCCGAGCAACCGCAGGCGCACTACGCCCTCGTCGGTTACCTCGAGCAACTCGACGTCGCCACCGTGCGAGCCGAGATACGGGCGAACGGTGTCCAACGCCTGGCGCACCCGCGTTTCCACGTCGTACGGGTGCAGGTCGTGCACGAGCAGCAGGCTGGCCACCAGGTCGTCACCGGCGAGCCTTGCCAGCAGCTCGTCGTCGAAGTGCCCGGATTCGGCGAGGATCTCCAGGATCCGGCCGAGGCCCGCGCCGTACAGGTCGGTAACGCAGCCGACCAGCTCCTCGGCGCGCGCACGGGCCGCCGTACCGCCGGCCGCACTAGCCTCCAGCAGGGAATCGATGCGATCGCCCGCAGCCCGTAGCCGGTCCGCCTGCTCGGGTCCGTTCTCTGTGCTGGCCGGCGGTCGAGCCATGACGCCTCTACTCGCCGGTCAGGGTCTGGGTCGGCGAGTGCAGCATCTCGAGTGTCTTCCCGCCACCGAGGTACATGTGGACTCCGCAGGGCAGGCAGGGGTCGAAGCTGCGCACGGTCCGCATGATGTCGATGCCCTTGAAGTGCTCGCGATCGTTCTCCTCGAAGATCGGCTGGCCCTGGACGGCGTCCTCGTAGGGGCCGGGTGTGCCGAAGGAGTCCCGCGGGCTCGCGTTCCACGGCGTCGGCGGATACGGGTGGTAGTTGGCGATCTTGCCGTCGCGGATCACCATGTGGTGGCTGAGCACGCCACGGACCGCCTCGGTGAACCCGCAACCGATGGCCTCGTCCGGGACCTCGAAGGTCTCCCACGTCTTGGTGTGGCCGGCCCGGATCTCCGTCAGGGCCTTTTCCGCGAAGTGCAACGCGCACGCCGCCGCGTACGCCTGGAAGTAGGTGCGGGCCCGGTTGCGCTCGATGGTGTTGCTCCACTGCGGGATCTTCCACTCCAGCTCGACCGGGCCTTTCAGGGCGGTCTTCGGGAGGTTGATCTTCACGCTGGTACCGGTCGACTGCACGTACCCGATGTCGACCAGGTTGGCCAGTGCCGTCGACCACAGTCTGGCCAACGGTCCTCCTCCGGTGTCCAACGCGAGGTAGTCCTTGCCGTCGTACCAGCGCGGCGACATCACCCAGCTGTACTTGTCGTCCAGGTCACGCTTCTGCGGACGCGGATTGGTGTGCTGGTTCCACGGGTGGCGCCGGTCGACCGGGTTCCCCAATGGGTCGTGGGTGACGAACGTCTCGTGGCCCTCCCAGTCCTCGTAGTAGGAGCTGCCGAGCAGGATCCGGATCCCGAGGTTGATCTTGACCAGGTCGGTGGTGATCAGCTTGCCGTCCACGACCACCCCGGGGGTGACGTACATCTTGCGTCCCCAGTCGGTCATGTCCTTGTACTCGAAGTTGCAGTGCTCAGGATCCTGGAACGATCCCCAGCAGCCGAGCATCGTCCGGCGCAGACCAACCTGCTCATAGCCCGGGATGGCCTCGTAGAAGAAATCGAACAGGTCGTCGTGCATCGGCACGACCTTCTTCATGAACTCCACGTAGCGCATCAGCCGGGACAGGTAATCGGTCATCAGCTGGATGGTCGCGACCGTGCCGACGCCGCCCGGGTAGAGCGTCGATGGATGAACGTGCCGGCCCTCCATCAGGCAGAACATTTCCCGCGTCAACCGGCTGACGTGCAGCGCCTCGCGGTAGAACTCGCCGGTGAAGGGGTTCAACGACCGCATGATGTCGCCGATGGTGCGATAGCCGTGCTCACCGGCGTGCGGCGCCTGGGTGGAGTTGGCGCGCTCCAGCACCCCAGGATTCGTCTCGGCGACCATCTTCTCGCAGTAGTCGACCCCGACCAGGTTCTCCTGGAAGATGTTGTGGTCGAACATGTACTCCGCGGCCTCGCCGAGGTTGACGATCCACTCGCCCAGATGCGGTGGCTTCACTCCGTAGGCCATGTTCTGCGTGTAGCACGAGCAGGTGGCGTGGTTGTCGCCGCAGATGCCGCAGATCCGGCTGGTGATGAAGTGGGCGTCGCGCGGGTCCTTGCCCTTCATGAAAATCGAATAGCCGCGGAAGATCGACGACGTACTGTGGCACTCGGCAACGACCTTCTGGTCGAAGTCGATCTTGGTATAGATGCCGAGACTACCGACGATGCGTGTGATCGGATCCCACGCCATCTCGACCAGTTGGCCCTTGCCGGTGCCTGCCTTGTGCCTGGGGATTGTCGACGTCATCACGTTGCCTCTCTAGTGGCCGCGGATACCGAGAACGGCGGGTCTACCAGGTGCGTGTGGCACCAGTGGTGAGCCGGCGGCCCTTGGTCCGCCATTTCGGCTCTTTGTCGACCGTGTTGGTCGTGATGTGCCGCAGACTGCGGATCGCCTTGCCGTACAGCCCGGAGGCCGCCGTGGACAACTTCCCGCCTGGTGGCTCGTCCATGAAGGGCATGAACTTGTCGGGGAAGCCCGGCATCGTGCAACCGATGCAGATGCCACCCACGTTGGGGCAGCCGCCGATGCCGCTCATCCAGCCGCGCTTGGGCACGTTGCACTTCACGACCGGTCCCCAGCAGCCCAGCTTCACGATGCATTTGGGCGAACCGTATTCGGTGGCGAAGTCGCCCTGCTCGTAATAGCCGGCCCGGTCACAGCCCTCGTGAACCGTCTTGCCGAACAGCCAGGTCGGGCGCAGCGCGTCGTCGAGCGGGATCATCGGCGCCTGGTCCGTAGCCATGTACAGCAGGTACGTCAGCGTCTCCGACAGGTTGTCGGGCTGGATCGGGCAGCCGGGCACGCAGACGATGGGGATCCCGGCCTTGGACTTCCAGTCCCAGCCGAGGTAGTCCGGCACGCCCATCGCGCCGGTCGGATTGCCCGCCATCGCGTGGATACCACCGTAGGTCGCGCAGGTACCGGCCGCCACGATCGCGGTGGCCTTGGGGGCGAGCCGGTCGAGCCACTCGCTAGTCGTCATCGGCTGTCCGGTCGCCGGGTTGTTGCCGAACCCGCACCAGTACCCGTCCTCGTGCAGTTGCTCGTTGGGGATCGAGCCCTCGACGACGAGCACGAACGGCTCGAGCTCACCACGGTCAGCCTTGAAGAACCACGCGAGGAAGTCGTCGGCGCCACCGTTGGGGCCGCACTCGAAGTCGATCAGCGGCCAGTGCACGGCAATCTTCGGCAGACCCGGCAGGGCGCCCAGGGCGATCTCTTCGATCGAAGGCTGAGTGGCCGCGGTGAGGGCGACCGAGTCCCCGTCACAGCTGAGACCGGCATTGATCCACAAGACGTGGATGAGGGTTTCTTCGGCTTTAACGGCAGCATCAGTAGGCATCATCACCGCTTCCTGGACCCCCCGGGCCCCAATCAAGGGAATCGCGCCTCGATCCGCTTTGCGTGACTTGTAATCGGTCTACGCCGCCCGTTCCACAGTGTCAAGATGCGCTCCTCAGAGCTTGCCCTGAGCAACAAGATGGCTACCTCCAGTCACCCGGCTGGACGCCCTTGCCAGCTTCTCCAGCCCGGCCTACGCTCCGAAGCAAGACCAAGTTCGTCAGTTCTTCGGACCGGATTGGCTGATCGATGACGGCTGGGACAATTGCGCCATCTACGCCTGGGCCGATCCTGTTCGTCCGGTATGCCCTCCCACCGAATCGGCACGGGTACTGCGGCCCCGACGACAACGCCTCGTTCTTCGAGTACGGCGTCACAGGCAGGGTGGACAACGGCCTACGCTCGTTGGCGAAGGAGTTCGCCGGCGCCTGGCCTTATCTGGAGCTGATCGCCCACGCGACCGGGATCGCGGACCCGCTGGATCACCGGGTGGTCGAGGCGTACTGGGTCGGGAACGGCCTGCTGGACCGGGTCGGCGCCGGGCCGCTGGGCAACTCGATGGAAGACCGCTTCCGGCACAAGACCGGGCGGCAGTTCGCCGATCTCGCCGAAGGGGTGGTGGCGGGTGGTATGCCGCACCACAGCTTCCACGTCTTCTGCATCTACCCCTGGGTCGGGCTGCTCGGCGACGATCGGCGGTCCGGTCAGGCGCTCACGGTGCTGGACAGCTGCCGGATCCGCTGGGGCAAGGTGATCGCCGACACTGGTGAGCAAGTGGTCGTCGAGTCGCGCCCACTCGCTTGGGACGGCCGTCGGCTGGAGCTCGGTCCACCGCAGCAGGAGACGGTCATCCGTGGCGCCGACGGGATGACCATGCTCGCGCCGCTGCAACCCGGCGATTGGGTTTCCATGCATTGGGAATGGGTGTGCGACCGGCTGAGCCCAGCGCAGCTGACCGCGCTCCGCCGCTATACGGCCTTCCACCTGTCGATGGTGAACGACCGCCTCACCAACCCGGGCGCGGTGATTGCCCTCGGCTGAGCCTCAAGCGGCCGTCCGCAAGGCGGTTCACGCGATCCGGGAGGAGTCCGTGATGGACCTTCATCTGTCCGGCAAATCTGCCCTCGTGACCGGCGCCAGCAAGGGCATCGGTCTGGCGGTGACTCGCGCACTGCTCGACGAGGGCGTCTCCGTTGTCGCCGGAGCGCGGTCTGTCGATGGCGACCTGGCGAAACTCGCCGCCGCCGACGCACCTGTTCATCCTGTCCAGGCGGACCTCAGTACGCCGGACGGCCCGTCGTACCTGGTCGATCAGGCAGTGAGTCGGCTCGGCGGGCTCGACATCCTGGTCAACAATGTGGGCGCGGTCCGGCCCCGGCCAGGCGGCTTCGCCTCGGTCAGCGACGACGACTGGCTCACGACGCTGACGATCAACTTCCTGTCGGCCGTCCGGACCACCCGCGGCGCACTGCCGCACCTGCTCGCTCGCACCGGCACGATTGTCACGGTCTGCTCGGTGAACGCGATCCTGCCGTACCCGCTGGTGATCGACTACAGCGCCGCCAAGGCCGCCACACTGAACTTCTTCAAGGCGCTGTCCAAGGAGGTCGGGCCACGCGGCATCCGGGTCAACACGATCAGCCCCGGCCCGGTCGCCACCGACATGTGGCTGGGCGCGGGAGGCGTGGCCGAGACCATGGCCGGCGCCGGCGGCGGCGAGCCGGGCGCCATCGCCGAACAAGCCGTGGCCAGTTCCGTTACCGGTCGCTTCACCCGTCCCGACGAGGTTGCCGACCTGGTTCTCTTCCTGGCGAGCGACCGCGCCGGTAACCTCACCGGCGCCGACATCGTCATCGACGGAGGCCTGAGCCCCACCATCTAGTTCACGGGCCAGACCCGGTGCAGGTCCCAGGACAGGCGCGTGCCGGCGGGGTGACTCTCCTGGCCTGGCTCCCGGACCAGCACCTCGCCGGCAGGGGTGTCGAGCAGATGGTCGGTGTGCGGACCTCGGAACCAGCTGGCCAGGACCACCCCGGGGAGCGGTCCACCCATGGCGGTCCAGTCCGGGCGGACAAGCAACTGAGCTCCAGCGGTGATCGGCTGTTCGGTCAAGACGGCCACCTTGGTTTCAGCGCCTCCGACCGTGACCTTGGCCATTCCGTTGCCCATCGAAACGAGGGGTGCGGAGATCACCGACGCCGGCCCGGTCAGGCGGGCCGCCCAGAGGCTGACCGGTTCGGCGTACACCTGGTCGGGTGGTCCGAGCTGGACCAGCCGACCGGCGTCGAGCAGGGCAACTTGGTCCGCGAGGGCGAGCGCTTCTCCGGCATCGTGAGTCGCGTAAACCGCGGCTGCTCCTGTCGCCCGTTGCCGCGCGATCGCCTCGGCCTGGAAGGCGGCTCGCAGGTGGGTGTCGAGGTGCGCGGTCGGCTCGTCGAAGAGGTACAGCGCAGCCTCCCGCGCCAGGGCTCTGGCCAGGCCGACCCGCTGCTGCTCACCGCCCGACAGTTCAGCAGGCCTGCGCTCCGCCAACCGTGCCAGCGACAGTCGTTCCAGTAGCTCGGCGGCATCGGCCCGGGCCTGCCGCCTGCCGATGCCGCGCCGGCGGGCCGGGTAGGCAACCGTCTCCAGCACTGACAGATGCGGCCACAAGGCGTGGTTCTGGAACACCATCGCCACGGCGCGACTCTCCGGCGGCACCAGTTCGTGAGGTGTCGCCACGATCCGGCCGGCGAGCCGGATCTCACCGGCCGCCGGTGGGAGGAACCCCGCGATCGCATGCAGCAGCGTCGACTTGCCCGAGCCCGACGGTCCGAGCAGCGCGAGAACTTCGCCTTCGGCGACGTCCAGGTCCAGCTCACGCACTGCGATCCGGGCGCCGTGCGCGACGCTCACCTGGACGCACCGCAGTGCCGGCTCAGCCATGGCTCACCCGCCTCAGTCGGTGGAACACCGGCCACAGCGACAGGGCAGGGAGCAGGAGCAAGAGGCCGAGCAGAACCGACAGCGCCGCGGTGGATCCGACCTGGCCGAGCTCCTGGCTGTTCAGCACGACCACCGCGAGGGTCTCGCTGCGCGGCCCGTAGAGCAGGCTGGACATCGTCACCTCGTGCAGAGCGGTGACGAAGACGAGCAACCAACCGCCGAGCAGTACCGGAGCCAGCGGACGCAAGGCGACTGTCCGGACGGCCGCGAGCAGCGACGCGCCACTCGACCGGGCGGCTCGCAGCTCCTCCGGTGGCAGCCGGTCGAGCCCACCCGCCACCGGCCGGTGCGCGAGCGCCCAGAGCTTGGCCAGGTAGGCGACCAGGATGATCGACAACGTGCCGCCGATCCATCGCCCGTACGCGATCAGGACGGCCAGCGCGAGAGTGGACCCCGGCAGCACCAGGGTGAAGGTCACCAGGCTGCCCAGGGCGCCGGCACGGCGGCGCCGCTCGACGACCGCCACCAGTGCTCCCAGTACCGTCAACAGGGTGGCGGCTGCGGCGGCAAGCACGAGGCTCCGGCCAACAGCCACCAGCATCGATCGGTCGACCACGGCAGTGAAGTTGTCCAGGGTCCAGTTCGCCGGCGTGGGTGGCAGCCCCACCGCCCGGGTCAGCGCCGCGGCAAGGAGCGCCACCGTGGGGATCGCCACGCCAAAGCCGAGGTAGACCCACAGCACCGTCGCGACCGCCCGGCCACCGGCGGTCTGTCTTCGCACCACCGCGGCGCCGGCCTGTTGACCGGTACGACGGACCCGCAGGCGTGGACCAAGAACCAGATCGGCCGGTGTGATCACCACCGCGGCCAGCAGCACGAGCACCAGCGCGAGCGTGACGGCCTCGGCGAACGAAGCGGGATCACCGCCGAGCGACAGCTCCGAATAGATTCTGGTGGTCACCGTGCTGAAGCCGGCCGGTGCACCCATGACCTGCGGCACCGCGAAACTCTCCAGCGTCGCGACGAAGGTCAGTACCGCGGCCGCCGCCAGAGCCGGGCGCAACAACGGCAGCGTCACCGTCCGCAGCGCCGTCCAGGGTCCCGCACCGCTGAGTCGGGCAGCGCGTTCCAGGTCCGGCTCGGCCCGGATGGCCAGGCCCGCAGCAGAGACGAGATACACCAGGGGTACGGCGTTGACGACCAGTACGACGCCCACCCCGACCGGACCGAGTACGGCCGGCCAGTGGACCCCCAGGACAGCGTCCGTCAATCCCGCCCGGCCGTAGGCCTGCGTCCAGCTGTACCCGAGCACGAACTGGGGCACCAGCAACGGCAGCAGGACAACCAGCCGCAACGCGCCCCGGCCCGGTACGTCGCCGCGTTGGAGCGCGAGGGCCATCGCGGCCCCGATCGGCACACTGGCCAGTGTCACGACGATCGCGAGCACGACCGTGTTGACTACGGAGTGCCGGGTATCCGCGGCGGCCAGCACGCGAAGCGGATCACCTTCGGCGACAACAGTCCGGATCAACCGGAAGACGGGTAACACCACCAGGCCGACGAGCAACAGCACCACGAGGGCGGCGGCGCATCGCTCGGTCCACTCGGGCCGATTCGCGCGGTGCCGGTTCACGCGGTGCCCGACCAGCCGCATCGGTCAGCCGCCGAAGATCGTCCGGTACTGAGCGGACAACTCAGCGCTACTCCCGAACAGAGCGGTCCAGTCGGGTGCCACCACCGGCGCACCGGACGGTGCCTCCGGCCCACCGACACCTGGCAGCACCGGGTACACGTTGGTCTTCGCGACCACCTGCTGACCGGCCCGACTTGCGACGTACGCCGCGAACTGGTCGGCGAGGGACTGGTCGCCGGCCTTCTTCGTCACGGCGATCGGTGCATAGATCGCGACGGCGCCCGGCAGCGGCCAGACGATCTGGATCGGCGACCCCTTCTTCTTCGCCAGGTACGCCGCGTTCGCCAACGTGAACCCGGCCCGATAGGTGCCCTGGGCAACACCCGTCAGGACATCGTCCGGGCTCTTCAGCTGGACCGCTCCGTTGGCCTTCAGCGCCCGGTAATAGTCCAGTCCGTAGCCGTCTGCGGACGAGAAGTAGCCGAGCATGCCAAGCGCCGAAGCGGCGAACGCCGGATCCGGCAACGCCACCGCGCCCCGGTACGCGGGCCCGGTCAGGTCGTGCCAGGTCTTCGGGACACGCGTGCGGTTGCACACGGCAGGCGGAGTCATGCAGGGCGTCACCTCGTTGCGGACGACCGCGACCAGGTACAGCAGATCCACCGCGACGAAGTCTGCGGTGCGATACCGGGCCGGGATATCGGCGACATTCGGCGGCGACCAGCGTCGGAGCAGCCCCTGCCTCGCGAAACCGTTCATGGTCAGCGGGTCGCACGTCCACAGCACATCGGCCTGCAAGCCACCGGCTCGGGTGTCCCCTGCAACCCGCGCGTTGAGCTGACCGGTCGGCGCGCGGAACAGATCGACCCGGGTCCCGGGCCGGTCTTTGGTGAAGGCCGCGATCACCGCTTTGGCGGTCGGGTCGCCGACGCAGGTGTAGAGCGTGATCGACCTGGTCCCGCTTCCCGGCGCGTCGCCGCCGCAGCCGGCAAGTGCCAAGCAGGCCAGGACGAGCAGAACCACCGAGCCACGCCTGCTCTTCAAGGAGCCCCCCTTATCGAAGCATTACGTCCGTCGAGCCGTCCGGGTCGGCACGTCTGGTCCGAGGATCCAGTTGCCGTCAGCGACGGATGGGCCGCCGCGGCGGTCCGCGCCCGGCTCACGCGCCCCGTCCGGTTCCCAGGTGAGCGGGTCCTCCGTGAGGCCGAGCAGGTAAGTGACTGTGCACTCGAGCGCGGCGGCCAACTCTGGCAGCCGCGCTACGTCCACGCCCGCGCCATGCTCGAAACTGCTCAGTGTCTTGTTGGAGGTCCTGACGCCGCGGCGCGCGAGCCGGCTGACGACTTGCTTCTGGGTCAGGCCCAACTGCAGCCGACGGGCGCGCAACCGATGGGTGAGGATCAAATGCCGGTCAGCTGCCAAGTCACCCGTGTCGTTGAACATACGGCCCTCCCCTCCAGCCACCATCCTCCCGGTCGCGAAATCCGTCAATCGGGGAATGGCCTACACCGGGCGCCGGGTCTCAGCGGGTCGGCGGCATGCCCCCGGCCATCTCGGCGAGGGCGTGCACGGTGTAGCGGGCGAAGTTGAACACCGGTGCCCGGCCGAGCAGCCGCTCGAACTCCTCGTGCGAGGCCACTTCGTAGATCCAGGCGCCACCGTGCGAGCCGACCACGTGGTACCGAGACAGCACCTTCCCCTCGCGCTGCAGCCGTTCGCCGTACTCCGGCATGGCGCCGACCGCCCGGGCCATCTCCGGCGAGAGCAGGCTCAGCTCCATCTGCCACAACACGAGAAACTTCATGTCAGCTCCTGAGATGCAACCGGCGGGCGGCCTCGGCCACGGAGCCGGAGACCGATGGGTAGACGGTGAAGGCCTGCGCGACCTGGTCCACCGTGAGCCTTGCGCCGACGGCGAGTGAGATCGGGTGGATCAGCTCGCTGGCGCGTGGCGCGACCACCACGCCGCCGACGACGATGCCGGTGCTCGGCAGGCAGAACAGCTTCACGAAACCGTCCCGGACCCCCTGCATCTTGGCTCGAGCGTTGTCCGCAAGTGGCACCTTGGCCACCATCGCCGTACTGCTGCCGGCGTCCAAGGCCGCCTGGGTCACACCGACGGTGGCGATCTCCGGTGCGGTGAAGACGTTGGAGGAGACGGTCGACAGGTCGAGCGGCTGGACCGCGTCGCCGAGCGCGTGCGACATCGCGATCCGGCCCTGCATCGCCGCCACCGAGGCCAGCATCAGGATCCCTGTACAGTCGCCGGCGGCGTACACTCCGCGGGCCGTGGTCCGGGACACCCGGTCGACCTTGACGAAGCCGCCGTCGCGGAACGACACGCCCGACTCGACAAGTCCCATGTTCTCGGTATTCGGCAGTGATCCGACCGCCAGCAGCGCATGCGATCCCTCGACCGTCCGGCCGTCTGTCAGGGTCACCACGACCCCGTCGCCGTCCCGCTTGACCGACTCGGCCCGGGACTGGCCGAGGACCGTCATGCCGCGCCGGGTGAACACTTCCTCCAGGACGGCTGCCGCGTCCGCGTCCTCGCCCGGCAGCACCCGGTCCCGGCTGGACACCAGCACGACGTCGCTACCCAACGCGTCGTACGCGCTGGCGAACTCCGCCCCGGTGACACCGGACCCCACGACGATCAGCCGCTCGGGCAGTTCCTGCAGCTCGTAGAGCTGCTCCCAGGTCAGGATCCGTTCACCGTCCGGCTCCGACCCGGTGAGGATCCGCGGCCTTGCACCGGTGGCGATCAGCACCACATCAGCGTCGAGCCGCTCTTCGGTGCCGTCGACAACAACCGTCTCGGGACCGTCCAGCCGGCCGCGGCCATGGACCAGCCGGACCTTCTCGGCATCCAGCCGCCGGGTGATTCCGTCCGACTGGGCTAGGGCCAGCCGCTTCACCCGGTCGTTGACGACGGACAGGTCGACACGTACGGAATTCGCGGGGTCAGAATCGTCAGAGGCACCATCACCTGTCACCCTGAGACCGAGTTCGCCGGCCTCCTCGACCTGGGTCATCACCTCGGCCGTGGCGATCAGCGTCTTGCTCGGTACGCAGTCCGTCAGGACCGCCGAACCACCGATCCCGTCGGAGTCGACAATCGTCACCTCCGCCCCGAGTTGAGCGGCCGCACTCGCCGCTTCGTACCCGCCAGGACCGCCACCGATGATCACAACTCGCGCCACGAGAGCCCATTGTTCCGTATTCTGTGACGTCGTGACCCTGTACGCCGCGTTTGCGTCGAATCTGGACCCGAACCTGATGGCCGAGCGGTGCCCGTACTCGCCCCTGCGCGGGACCGGCTGGATCGTCGGCTGGCGCCTCACCTTCGGGGGCGAGGAACTGGGCTGGGAGGGCTCGATGGCGACCGTCGTCGAGGACCCGATCGACCCCGCCAACCAGGTCTTCGTCGCGCTGTACGACGTCCACCCGAAGGACGCCGAGCGCCTGGATGAGTGGGAGTGGATCGATCAGGGCGTCTACCGCAAGATCCAGGTCCGGGTGCAGACCCTGGACGGCGAGCAACTGGCCTGGATGTACGTGCTGAACGCCTACGAGGGCGGCCTGCCCTCGGCGCGCTACCTGGGCATCCTCGCGGAGGCAGCCGAAGCAGCCGGCGCCCCCGACGACTACGTGGCGGACCTCCGCGCCCGCCCTTGCCAGTCCTCGGGCCACTAACATCACCGCGGCCCTGCTACACCACGCCCCACGACCTCACCGACCGCTGCAGACCCCCAAGACCCGCTGATCAACGACCTCGCCGGGGACCTACTGCTGGGGCCGAAGCCAAAAACTGTATATCGGAATCGATATGACAGATCGATTCCGATATACAGATTTCGAGCTCGACCCTCACCCCACACCCCCGTCGTGCTACCAACTGAACGTGGCTTGCGACCTGTCGGACCGACGCCTGCTGATCAACGACTTTGCCGGGGCGCTGGGTTCAGCGGAGCGCGTCAACCCCGCCCGAGCTCTACGACTGGATCGTCACCCCACGCCAGACAAGCCTAGGCAGGAGGTGGGGATGGCTGGAGACCAAGAGGGCCGGCCATTCGTTGGTTTTGGTGCGGCATGGGGGTGCTAAAGCGGCGGTATCGTGCGGGCGTGACCGACACAGACGCCGCCCAGCTCCGTACCCTCGCCGAGGCCTGGCTGGCTCAGGACCCCGACCCCGACACGCGGGCGGAGCTCCGGGATCTGCTCGACGCCGCGGAAGCCAAGATCGACCCGGCCGTC
Organism: Kribbellaceae bacterium; assembly: GCA_033851055.1. GTDB lineage: Bacteria > Actinomycetota > Actinomycetes > Propionibacteriales > Kribbellaceae > Kribbella. The sequence continues at coordinate 19,232 of JAWWPC010000043.1, forward strand.
CCCTTCGATGAGGCCACCCCGGCCGCGGAGCCCGGTGCGGCGATCGAGGAACTGGCGGACCGGTTCAGTGGCAAGCTCGAGTTCGGTACGGCGGGTTTGCGCGGCGCGCTCGGGGCCGGGCCGAACCGGATGAACCGGGTGGTCGTGATCCGTGCCGCGGCCGGCCTCTGCGCTTACCTCAAGGCGAACGGGCTGACCGACGGCCCGGTGCTGATCGGGTACGACGCGCGGCACAAGTCCGACGTGTTCGCCCAGGACACGGCCGCGGTCGTGCGCGGCGCTGGGCTGGACGCCGTACTGCTGGACCGGCCGACGCCGACCCCGGTGGTGGCTTTCGGGATCCCTCACCTGAAGGCGGTTGCCGGGGTCGTCGTGACGGCCTCGCACAACCCGCCGCAGGACAACGGCTACAAGGTCTACCTGGGCGACGGTTCGCAGATCGTGCCGCCGGCCGACGTGGAGATCGCCGCGGCCATCGACGCGGTCGGCCCGCTGGCAGAGGTGCCGCGCGGGGACGACTGGCAGACCATCGGGGACGACCTGCTGAACGCCTACCTGGACCGCATCGCGACGCTGGTGCCGGCCGATGCCCCCCGGGAGCTCAAAGTCGTCTACACGCCATTGCACGGTGTCGGGCGGGACCTGGTCGCGAAGGCCGTACAACGGGCCGGCTTCGCCGTACCGGCTGTGGTCGCGTCGCAGGCGGAGCCGGATCCGGAGTTCCCGACGGTCTCGTTCCCGAACCCGGAGGAGCCGGGCGCGATCGACGCAGCGCTCGAACTGGCCCGCAGTACCGATGCCGATCTGGCGGTCGCCAATGACCCGGACGCGGATCGTTGCGCGGTCGCCGTACCGGATCCGGCCGCGGAGGGCGGCTGGCGGATGTTGCGCGGCGACGAACTGGGCGGGCTGCTCGGCGAGTTCCTGCTGTCTTCTCGGCCGGAGGGGGTGGCGGCCTGCTCGATCGTGTCGTCGTCCCTGCTCGGCAGGATCGCGGCTGCCTACGACGTCGACTACCTCGAGACGCTCACCGGGTTCAAGTGGATCGGCCGGGTGCCGCGGCTGGTCTTCGCCTACGAGGAGGCGCTCGGGTACTGCGTCGACCCGGTCGCTGTGAAGGACAAGGACGGCATTTCCACTCTCGTGCGGGTGTTGCAGCTCGGCGCCCAGGCCAAGGCCGCGGGGCGGACGCTGCTGGATCTGCTCGACGATCTCGCGATCAAGTACGGCCTGCACGCGACCGATCAGCTGTCCGCCCGAGTGGACGACCTGAGCCTGATCGCCGCAGTGATGGGCCGGCTGCGGGCGACGCCGCCGACCTCCTTGGGTGGTCATGTGGTCGAGCAGGTGGATGACCTGAGCGAAGGCGTTCACCTGCCCCCGACCGAGGGCCTTCGGTACCGGTTGTCCGACGGCGCCCGAGTGATCGTGCGGCCGTCCGGCACGGAGCCGAAATTGAAGTGCTACCTGGAAGTGGTGATCCCGGTCGCGGGCGCGGACGTCGCCGCGGCACGTGCGCAAGCGACCAGGGAACTCGCCGCGATCAGGGGCGACCTGGCCACCGCTGCCGGTATCTGAGCAACCGGAAGACCCCCGCAGTAAACCGGAAGGCCCCTGCAGTAAAGGGGCCTTCCGGCATGGCTTCAGCGAGCGGCCGTGGCCTCTGCCTCGGCCTGCTCGGCGCGCAGCGAACTCTGCAGCGAGGAGTGCAGGAGCCGCAGCGTGCTGGTGGACTGCATCAGCGCGTCGCGCTCCTCCGGGTTCCGGTTCGCCAGCGAGGTGATCTCGGTGATGCTCGCCTCGATCCGGCCGATCCGGTCGGCCACGGTGCCCTCGAGACTGCTGGCCCGCCGGACCGCATCGGACGTGATCGTCCAGACGTCCTCGCGGGTGTTGGTACGCCGGGACACATCCAGCATCTGACCGAGCGCAGCCAGGTCACTGGCGATCTGGGTCCGTTCCGCCGGCGACTGGATGCCGGCGGTGGCCTTGCGCAGCCGGCTCACGTGGCCGGACAGCTCCGCCGGTCCACAGCCGCCGCCGTTGATCTTGTCCAGCACCCGGGTGTATTCGGTGTTGAACTCGTCGTAGTTCACGATCCGTAACTCCTGCCGTTGTCGTTCGACACAAGACTGTAAGGCGTGCGGGGTGCACGGTAATCAAACGATCGCTGATCGTATTCGTGTCCGGACGGACTCCCTACAGGGCGGTTTTCCGAGTCAGCGAACCACCTTCGACCGGTCGATGCAAAAGCAAGCCGCCCGGAACGCCAACGCGTTCCGGGCGGCTTCGTTATTCAGTGCACCTAGGCATTCAGTGCACCTAGGCGATCCGGGTCGCCGAGGCCACGAAGGTCTGGCAACTGCCGGCGTGTGTGCCCTTGCCGTTGCCCTGGAACCCGGCGTTCGACCAGAAGCTGTTGTTGGTCCACGACCCGTGGTCGCGCGGGTAGCCCTTCATGTCACCCGAGTGGGAGACCAGGTACTTCCACTGCGTCAGGAGGGTACCGCTCATCGGGTAATAGGCCTTGTCGGCACCAATGTAGACACCGCCGAGGCACTGAGCCTGCAACTCACGGCGACGGCTCTCCGCCAGGGCCGCAGACGAGGTGGTCATGTGGTTCTGCCGCCACCAGGAGGCGTCCAGGATGCCGGTCTGGCGCTGGACGTGGTGGCCGTACTCGTGCGCCAGCGTCTGCGTCGCGTAGGCACGGGCGTAGGCCTGGTTCTGGCTCCACAGGCTGGCGATGAACTTCCACGGGATGTAGATCGCGCCGTTGCTGTAGCTGCAGTAGAACGAGTTATTGGTCACTGAGCCGCACCTGGTATTGACCGTCGTGTAGGGGTGCACGACCAGCGTCGGCTTGACGTTGTAATCGCCCCTGGCGCGCCAGACGCTCGACCTCCAGACGCTGTACAGGCAGTTCACCAGGTACTGGTCGTACTTGGCGACGTTGGCCTGGGTGTTCAGCGCGATCTTCGGTTCCCTGCACTTCGAAACGCCGAGGTAGGGGGTGCTGTACAGCGGGTTGCTCCGGACCTGCTTCGCGGCGGTCGTCGCGTTCCAGGCCGCGACAGCTGTCGTGCTCATCTCACCGGATGCGACCTGGGCCGGCGCATCCGGAACCGGAATCGGCTGGGTCACAGTGGCGCCGGACTGCGCCGCCTGGGCGGCCTGGGCGCCGGGCATCGCGAGCCCTGCGCAGGCGGCCAGGGCGACGACTGACACCAGTGTGCGAGTCAGCGCCGGGCGGCGTAGTTTCTTGCGGGGGACGTTGATCATGCGCTCCACTTTCGAATACGGGGGGACTTACAGCGCTCATCTTGCGTGACCGGAGGTTCACTGCCCCGGTCCGGCAATCGGACGCGACCCCATACCCAGAAGTTCCCCTCAGCCGGAGAGTTCGTGGCCGAGGAATTGCAGCTGATCCGGCAACATCTTCCGCCAGTACCCCGCCGTGTGTGCGCCCGCCTGCAGGCCGCCCGCGGCCTTCACCTGCTCGCGCAGGTCCCGCACCGCGCCGGCGAACGGGTCGTCCCGGCCACAGTCAATGCGCAGGGCAACATCCTCGAGATCCATGGCCCGGCCGAACACTTGATGCGCCTGGAAATCCTCCGGCCCGTCATACGCGCCCGCCGCGGTCTGCGACGCCTTGTGCCACAACGCCGGACTCATCGCCCCGGCCGCCGCCACGCGCCCCGATCCTTCATCAGCAGCCAGCAGCAGGGCACCGTAGCCACCCATCGACCACCCCAGTACGCCGTACCGGTCGGTGCGCAGGCCTCGTTTCGCCAGCATGGGGACGAACTCGCCGGTCAGCATCCGCTGCGGGTCATCCCCGCTCGCCCGTCGGTGCCAGTAGTTGTCCTGGCCGCCGTCCACCGCCGCGATCGCAAAAGGCGGCGTACCGGCTTCGACAGCCGCAGTGAGGTACCGGTCGATGCCGAGGTCGTTGATGCCGGACTTGTGGTCACCACCTCGCCCGTGCAGCAACAGCACAACGGGGAGACGCGCGTCAGCCTTCCGGCCACGCGGGTACATCACCGTCCAGCCGACCTTCGTACGGCGGGCTGCCGAGGCGAAGCTGCCGGAGACGGCAGGACCGCGGCCTGCGTCCGGCACCATCCCGTCGTCACCCGTCAACCCCAGTACGCCGTGCAACCTGGTACGCCCGGGAACCACTCGGGTCTCGATCAGTGCGGCGCCTCCGGCGAGTGCGACTCCGGCGCCGGCGCCGGCAACGAGAACCTTGCGGCGGGACAGCTTCGGCATCAGCCGAGCAGCCACGCCAGCAAGGCGATGACAGCCAGTCCGCCGAAGATCCAGAGTTCGGGCCTCGCCCAAGCGGTCACGACCTCACCCTTGGCCGACGGGCTGTGACGCTCGATGTGGTTCTCGATCCGGTCGACCACGAAGTCGGCTCGGGAGATCGAGTTGTCGGCGCCCAACTTCCGGCCGCCGACGCGCTGCTTACGCATATCCCGCATCACCAACTGGACACCGGGGCAGCGCAGCCGCTGGTTCGCGGTGTGCACCCGCAGAATGTCGGTCACATCGGCATCGGTGATCTGGTTCCACGGGACGCGGTGGTCCCTGAGGTGGTTGCGGATCAGCAGTTCGCCGGGGGTCAGTGTGACCGACGGGCGGACCAGACCGACGTACGCCGCCAGCATCAGGAGCCCGATCAGGGCTCCGACCAGCAGGCCGCCACTCGTCCGCCACTCCAGCAGGATGTCGATCAGGCCGACCAGGCCGATCACCATCACTACGACACCGGTGATCCGGTTCGAGGAGGTCAGATATTGCTCGTTCTCGGTGGGCTTGGACTTCACCCAGACAAACTAGCCGGGGACCGGTCTCCGGCCCAGACAGCACCGGCACAAGGGCGGCGCGGGGGCACTAGACTGCCGCGGGTGACGACACTCGACAACGACCTGGGCAGTGTCACGGACAGCCTCGCCGATGTGACCTCGTCCGAGGACCGGCTGCGCCGGTTCCTGCTGGGCCTGCCGGGCGTCGACCAGGTCGGTGCCGAGGCCCGGGCCGCCACACTCAGCACCCGGTCGATCAAGACCACCGCCAAGGCCTACGCCCTGGATCTGGCGATCCGGATGATCGACCTGACCACGTTGGAAGGGCAGGACACCCCCGGCAAGGTGCGGGCCCTGTGCGCGAAGGCGAAGCGGCCCGACCCGGCCGATCCGACCACGCCGCCGGTCGCCGCGGTCTGTGTCTACCCGGACCTGGTCGCCACCGCGAAATACGAGCTGCGTGGCTCCGGCGTCAACGTGGCGAGTGTGGCAACTGCCTTCCCCAGTGGACGTTCCAGCCTCGCGGTGAAGCAGCAGGACACCCGCGACGCGGTTGCCGCCGGCGCCGACGAGGTCGACATGGTGATCGACCGGGGTGCATTCCTGTCCGGTCGCTACGGCCTGGTCTTCGACGAGATCACCGCGATCCGCGAGGCCGCCGGCGACGCCCACCTGAAGGTGATCCTGGAAACCGGCGAGCTGGTCACCTACGACAACGTACGACGCGCGTCCTGGCTGGCAATGCTGGCCGGCGCCGACTTCATCAAGACTTCAACCGGCAAGGTCTCCCCCGCGGCGACGCTACCGGTGACGCTGGTGATGCTGGAGGCCGTCCGCGACTACCACGAGGCCACCGGGTTGCACATCGGGGTCAAAGCCGCCGGTGGAATCCGCACCGCCAAAGACGCGATCAAGTACCTGGTCACGGTGAACGAGACAGCCGGACCGGACTGGCTGGACCCGGAGTTGTTCCGCATCGGTGCCTCCAGCCTGCTGAACGACCTGCTGATGCAACGCACCAAGCTCGCCACCGGCTACTACTCCGGCCCCGACTACTTCACGCTGGACTGAGGGTATTGAGCAGATTCGAGTACGCACCCGCGCCGGAGTCCCGGGCGATCGTCGACATCAAGTCGTCGTACGGGTTGTTCATCAACGGCGTCTTCACCGACGCGACGGATGGCAAGCCGTTCAAGTCGGTCAGCCCTGCCTCCGAGGAGGTGCTGGCCGAGGTCAGCGAGGCCGGTCCCGCCGATGTCGACCGCGCGGTGAAGGCCGCCCGTAAGGCATTCGACAGGTCCTGGGGCACGATGCCTGGACGCGACCGGGCGAAGTACCTGTACCGGATCGCGCGGATCATTCAGGAGCGGTCGCGCGAGCTGGCCGTGCTGGAGTCGCTGGACAACGGCAAGCCGATCCGTGAGTCCCGTGACGTCGACCTCCCGCTGGTCGCCGCGTACTTCTTCTACTACGCCGGCTGGGCGGACAAGCTTTCCTATGCGGGCATGGGCGAGGACCCGCGGCCGATCGGTGTCGCCGGTCAGGTGATCCCGTGGAACTTCCCGCTGCTGATGCTCGCCTGGAAGATCGCCCCGGCGCTCGCCGCAGGCAACACCGTCGTACTGAAGCCGGCTGAGACGACCCCGCTGACCGCGTTGCTGTTCGCGGAGATCTGCCAGCAGGCGGACCTGCCGCCCGGCGTCGTCAACATCATCACCGGCGCCGGGGCGACCGGCGAGGCCCTGGTCACCCATGAGGGCGTCGACAAGGTCGCCTTCACCGGCTCGACCGCGGTCGGCCGCGCGATCGCCCGCGCGGTCGCCGGTACGTCGAAGCGGGTCACGCTCGAGCTCGGCGGCAAGGCGGCGAACATCGTCTTCGAGGACGCGCCGATCGACCAGACCATCGAGGGCATCGTCAACGGCATCTTCTTCAACCAGGGCCACGTCTGCTGCGCGGGTTCGCGGCTGCTGGTCCAGGAGAGCGTGTACGACGAGGTGCTGGCGCGGCTGAAGCGCCGGATGGGCACCCTGCGCGTCGGCGATCCGCTGGACAAGAACACCGACATCGGCGCGATCAACTCCGCGGCCCAGCTGGCCCGGATCCGCGAGCTGTCGCAGGTGGGCGAGGACGAGGGCGCCGAGCGCTGGTCGCCCGAGTGCGAGCTGCCCACGCAGGGCTTCTGGTTCCCACCGACGGTCTTCACGGGCGTCTCGCAGGCACACCGGATCGCCCGCGAGGAGATCTTCGGTCCGGTGCTGTCGGTGCTCACCTTCCGTACGCCCGCGGAGGCTGTGGAGAAGGCCAACAACACGCCCTTCGGGCTGTCCGCCGGGGTCTGGACCGACAAGGGTTCCCGGATCCTGTGGATGGCGAACCAGTTGCGTGCCGGCGTGGTCTGGGCCAACACGTTCAACCGCTTCGACCCGACCTCGCCGTTCGGCGGCTACAAGGAGTCGGGGTACGGTCGCGAGGGCGGCCGCCATGGTCTGGAGGCCTACCTTGCCCAGTAAGGACTCGTCGAGGCTGGATGTACGGAAGACGTACAAGCTGTACGTCGGCGGTGCCTTCCCACGCAGCGAATCCGGCCGCTCGTACGTCGTGAACGATGCCAAGGGCAAGTTTCTCGCCAATGCGTCGCAGGCGTCCCGCAAGGATGCCCGGGACGCGGTCGTCGCCGCGCGCAAGGCTTTCCCCGGCTGGTCGGCCCGGACGGCGTACAACCGCGGCCAGGTGCTGTACCGGATCGCCGAGGTGATGGAGGGCCGGCACGAGCAGTTCAGCTCGGAGGTTGCATCATCCGAGGGTCTGACCATCAGCAAGGCCCGCGCCGTGGTCGACGTGTCCATCGACCGCTGGGTCTGGTACGCCGGCTGGGCCGACAAACTCGCCCAGGTGGTCGGCTCCAGCAACCCGGTGGCCGGCCCGTACTTCGACTTCTCCTTGCCTGAGGCGACGGGTGTGGTAGCGCTGCTGGCCCCGCAGGACTCCAGCCTGCTCGGCCTGACCAGCGTGATCGCGCCGGCAATCGTGTCCGGCAACACCGCCGTGCTGGTTACCTCGTTCGAGCGTCCGCTACCGGCCATCACGCTCAGCGAGGTGATGGCGACCTCTGACCTGCCAGGTGGCGTGGTGAACATCCTGACCGGTTCCGCTTCCGAGATCGGCCCCTGGCTGGCTTCGCACCTCGACGTCAACGCGATCGACCTCGCGGGTGTGGTGGACGCTGACGAGGCGCGTGAGCTGGAGGCCGCCGCGGCGGAGAACCTCAAGCGCGTCCGTCGCCCGGCGGAGGAGAACTGGACCGCCGATCAGGGCATCTCCCGGCTGACCCAGTACCTCGAGCTAAAGACTGTCTGGCACCCGATCGGCATCTGACCTGCTGCTCTGCGTAGTTACTGCGGCCCCGGTCCGCGTCCGCGTCGCGGGCTTCCGCAGCGGTCCGGCCAGGCGGCACAGTGCGGCGGCGACCAGCCCGCACCCCGCGGCGATGATGTGGCCGAAGTCCCAGATGGTGTGGTTGGTGAACATAGGTGTGAGGAGGATGCCCAGCAGGACCGCCGCGGCCAGCAGGCGCATCCAGCCGCGAACGGCAAGTACCGCAGCGGCCATCCCCGACACCAGCATGTAGCTCACGCCGACGTCGGTGGCGTAGGCGAGCTTCGACGGAGCCCGGCCGTTGTCGATCGCTTGCCCCAGCAAGGCCTCGGTGAGCAACGAGCCGAATACGTGGCCCGAGACCGCAATGAAGGCTAGTCGCGGGGTGCCGTAGCGCCGCTCCGCCCAGGCCACCACGGTGGCGAAGCCGGCGATGTACAGGACCAGCGAGTCGCCGTGATCGGCCATCCAGAAGGCGCTGGTGGCCAGGACGCTCAGGGTGTGGTTGCTGCGGAGCTGGTAGAGGTTCGTGCTGTCCACCGTCGTCATGATGTCGATCAGGCGCGGCGGGGCCGTCTTCTGGACCAGGGTGAAGCAGGTGAAGACAGCGATGTAGCAGAACGTCGCCGGGGCTGACAGTACCCAGGCGTGCAGCCTCTCGGACCACGGCGTCAGCCGCGCCACGAAGGTGTGCACGGCAGGGACCCGGCTGCGGACGGCTTTCAGCAGGTACCAGCCGATGACGGCTGCCAGGACGATGCGGATCATGCCGGAGTCGCTTTCACGCATCCACTATGACGAATTGTCGCAACTGCCCGGGAGCCATGCCCTTCTCAGACACACCACTAGGACACATAGATCGACTTCAGGTGCTGGTATTGGGCCAGTCCCTCGGGGCCCAGCTCGGTGCCGATTCCGCTTGCCTTCACTCCGCCGAACGGCGCCGCGTGGTCCGTGGCAGCACCGTTCAAGCGGAGTGTGCCGGTATGCACGCGCTTCGCGACATCGATCCCGCGCTTGTCGTCCCGGGTCCAGACCGAACCCCCAAGCCCGTACGCGGAGTCATTGGCGATACGAATCGCCTCCTCCTCACCGCTGTAGGGGATGACCGCAAGGACCGGGCCGAAGATCTCCTCCTGAGCGATGACAGACCGATTGTCCACGTCGGCGAAGACCGTCGGCTCGACGAACCATCCGCGGGCGAGATGGCAAGGACGGGCTCCGCCCGTCACCAGCCTGGCACCGTCCTCGCGTCCCTTGACGATGTAACCCTCCACGCGCTCGCGCTGCCGCTCACTTACCAGCGGGCCGACCTGTGTCGTCGGATCAAGGGGGTCCCCGATCACCAGCGACCGGACCAGACTCTCCAGCATGCCGACGACTTCCTCGTGGCGCTCACGGGGCACCAGGATCCTCGTCGAGAGGTGACGGGCCTGACCGCTGTTGGCGAGCGTGGCGGCGAACAGCCGGCCGCCCATGGTGGCGAGGTCAAGATCGGCATCGTCAAGAATGATCGCGGCGGATTTGCCGCCCAGTTCCAGCGTCACCGGGCGGAGCAGCCGACCGCACACCTCGGCGATCGAGCGGCCGACAGCTGTCGATCCGGTGAAGGCGACCTTGTCAACCGCGGGGTGCTCGATGAGCATCGCACCAGCCTGACCGCCACCTGGAATGATGTTGAACACTCCGGCGGGCAGACCTGCCTCCAGCGCCGCCTCCGCGATGAGTTCCGTGTCGAGCACGGTCTCCGGAGAGGGCTTGAGCACAATGGTGCACCCGGCAGCCAGAGCTGACGCGTACTTGTATGCCGCCAGTGACTGCGGAAAGTTGAACGGAGCGATGGCGCCGACCACACCGATCGGCTCACGGCGGACGAGTGTCTTACCCCCGCCGAGACTGACCCGTACCTCGTTCGATGAGGACCCTGCGATCAGCCCGGCGCAGTACCGCAGCAGCCTCGCCGGCACGACACCTTCCACAGCGCCGGCCAGGGTGATGGGCATTCCATTCTGGCTGCTGACCAGATGTGCGATCCGCGAACTCCTGGCCTCCAGCGCGTCGGCGAACCGCTCGATTGCGGCAGCCCTGCTGGCCGCATCCCAGTGCGCCCAGCCGCGGGGGTCGTCGAACGCAGTCCGGGCCGCTGACACTGCCGCATCGACGTCCGCGTCGTCAGCCTCGGGAACCGAACCGATCGCCTCCTCCGAGGTAGGAGACACGACCGTGATCCGCCGGGTGGAATGCGGCGCTACCCACTGGCCGCCGATGAACAAGTAATCACTCGCGTACTTTTCACTCAATATCCCGCTCCTCAATTGCCGTTAGGCACGGCGCGGATAACCCAGCGTGGTTGCGCGGACGCTCCGGCTCGCTGGTACTTGATGCTTTGATAAGCGCGGCTGCCCGTTCAGCGATTGCCAGGACGGTGGCGTTGGTATTGGCCGACACGATGGAGGGCATCACGGACGCGTCGGCGACGCGAAGTCCCTCCACGCCGCGTACGCGGAGCTGGGGGTCGACGACTGCCTCACGGTCGCTGCCCATCCGGCAGGTGCCGACAGGGTGGAAATGGGGCATTATGCTGACGCGCAGGTAATCGGTGCAGACGGCGTCGTCCCGGGCACTGGGGCCGGGGAAAATTTCCCCGCCATTCCATGCCTTCAGCGATTGGCGGTTGCCGATCTCCCGCGCCATCCTGAGTCCGGCGAGCAAGCGGTCCACGTCGGCTTGGTCATCGAGGTAGTTCGGGTTGACCAGAGGCGGAACGGTGATATCGGGAGCTGCCAACCGGACAGATCCCCGGCTCAGGGGCTTCATCAATGAGCAGCAGATCACGTAGGCGTCGGCTGGGCCGTTGAGCGCCGGCGAGAAGTAAGGTCCGTCCCCAAAAACCAGGAGCATGTCAGGTTCGGCAGCCGACGGGTCTGTGCGCACCACCGCACTGAAAACGTTGAGGTCCCGTCTGCGGACCGCCGGCAAAGCCGCCTCGGACGCTTTGAAGACGACGCTGGTCATCGGGTGATCCTGCAGGTTCTGGCCCACTCCGGGTGCATCGGTGACGACGTCGATGCCAAAGTCCCGCAGATGGGATGCCGGGCCGATTCCCGATGTCATCAGCAGCTGCGCGGACCCGATCGTGCCGGCTGCCAGCACCACCTCGGACACCGCATCGGCCTGCAGGCTCCGTGAGCCGACCGCATACTCGACTCCACGGCACCGGCCATTCTCAATGATGAGCCGCCGGACCCGTGCATCAGTCACCACATTCAGGTTTGGCCGGCCGAGAACTGGGCGCAGATATGCGTCGGCGGCGCTCTGCCGCTTCCCGTTGACTATATTCCAGTCGTTCCAGCCGGCACCGTCCTGAGCTGTTCCATTGGGATCTTCCGTGATGGGTATTCCCGCGTCCAGTGCTGCTGCGAAGAGGTCCTCGATCAGCGCGCCGTCTGGCGTCCGCGGACGGGGCGCGACCAGCATCGGGCCTTCCATTCCGCGGACACGAGGATCACGACCGGCGGCCCGCTCGCTGCGCATGAAGTACGGCAGCAGATCTTCATAGCTCCACCCGGCTGCGCCGGATTCCACCCACGCATCGTAATTGGCCCGGTGACCACGGAGATGGATCGTCGCGTTGATGCTGCTGGAGCCGCCCAGCACTTTTCCGGCAGGATAGGAGAGCTCCACGCCGCCAAGGCCCGTTTGCGGCACGGTTGTGAAGGACCAGTCCACTTCAGTGCCGAGCAAACTAACCCAGCCGGAAGGATCTGCCATCGAAACAGACCCTTCCGCGGGACCGGCTTCAATCAGGAGCACCTGAACGGAATCATCCTCGGAAAGCCGCGTCGCCAGAACGCAGCCAGCCGTGCCGCCACCGACCACAACATAATCGTATGAAGTCACTTCGTCTTCCCTTCAACCGCCGCCATCGCGGACCTGCTCGCCAGTGAGCCATCCCAAACCAAACGGTTTGGCTGATTCGAAGCTACCCGAACCAGCCGGTTTGGCAAACTGACTGGTTCGGGAAGCTACTATGGGCGGCATGCGTGCAGCCGGAGAGGCAACCCGTGAGCGGATCCTCGCGGCAGCCAAGAAGGAGTTCGCCCGCTGCGGCCTCGCCGGCGGCCGGATCAGCCGCATCGCCGCCGACGCGAACGCCAGTAAGGAACGGCTGTACGCCTACTTCCCCAGCAAAGAGGCCCTCTTCGCCACCGTCGTCGGACAAATGTTTTCCGATGTCACCGCAGACACGGTTCTGCGCGGAGACGACCTTCCCGGCTACGCCGGACGGCTGTTCGACAACTACCTGCAGTATCCGGACAACGCCCGCCTCGCCGAGTGGCTGGATCTTGAGACGGTCGATGACTCAGCAGGCGTTGGCGACCAGGCGAAGATCCTCCAGCCCAAGATCGACGAGATCCGGCGCGGGCAGCGAACCGGCCACATCGATCCCGCCTGGGATCCGGTCGACCTCTTCCTCCTGGTCTTCGAGATCACCAAATTGATGGCGCTACCGAACCCAATGCTCCGCAAGCTCCGCGAGGTCAACGGCCAGCAGGGCACTGCATCAGCACGCCAGGCAGCCATCGAGGCCGTACAACGCCTCACCAAACCAACGGACAGAATGGCATCTGAGGGCAACGCCAGGACGACAGCGGAAGAGACGGCAGCGGTGGGCGGAGCCATTGTGGATGCTGATGCGGTGCGGCCGGGCAATGATGCCCGGATGGATACGGCCGATGAGGACCTGGCGCCCCAGTTGACCGAGCGGGCACGGAAGGGCTGAGCCCGCGGCGGTTGAGGAGGGTGGGGGTTGTCATGGGGCTGGGGGCTGGCGCAGTTGTGGCTGCGGCGGGCGAGACAGCGGGCGGCGCAAGGCGGCGATCCCGGCCACGAGCGTGAGGGCCTCGGAGAGGACGCACACGACCCCGAGCGGTTCGAGCCAGTTCCCGACGTCGTCGGCGAGTTGGGGGAAGGCGACGGTGCGGGTCGCCGCGTAGCCGATGATCGCCAGGGCGCAGGTGAGGATGGTCGCGAGATAGACCGCGCCACTGTCCCGGATCAGCGCCGCTGTCGCCAGGGCCAGCAGCGCCACGGTGAGCACAATGAAGAGCACCCCCATGTACGTCGCCTCTCGCAGGTGCGGACCAATGACCGGGATGTGGGCGATCGCGGCGACCACGGCGCCCGGGATCAGCAAGAATCGGTACGGGCTACGCCGTCCGCGCAGCAGTTCGTCTCTCGTCGGCGTGGGGACGGTGTAGCTGATGGGGTTCATGGCTCGGCTCTCCGTTCGATGCCGGGAGGGACCAGCCAGCCCGCGCTCGCCGCGGGCCGGCCGGTCGGGTCGGGAGTGTGACCGACGCCCTAGACCGCCAGGGGTTGGCGGCCGGGCTGGGTACGTCGCCAGGCGATCGCGAGGAACACGATCAGACCGAGGAGCGGCACCGAGCCGATCGTCCAGCTCAGTGGCAGCGGAGGACCGGGCTGGCTGAGTACCGACACCCCGGTCAGGACGCCCTGCCCTTGTCCCTGTGGGCCGACGATCTGAAACCCGAAGCTATAGCTGCCGGGGGCATTGAGCGCCTGCACGTCAAGCCCCCACGAGTCGCGTTTGCGGGGATGCCGCATGAGTGGAAGGACGTGTCGGTCTGGCTTGATGCCAGGCCCGTCCAGCAGCAGTCGCCCCTTCTTGCCCGCGATGCCCCCGTCCGGCATGAAGGTGAAGTCCAGTGACTTCATCGCGCGGATCGGCCAGGTCGAGAATCCGACGGTCACCATGTAAGGACCGGCCTTGACGCGTTCGGTGTGGACGATGTTGACGGGAGGGTAGGCCATCGCGGGGACCGCCCCGGCCAGGCTCAGCATGGCCGTCGCCAGCGTCATGACCGCCAGCCGGCGGAACCGCCTCGTCCGTGCTGGGCGAGTTCGAGTGCTCATCAGGCTTCCTTCGTGGCGGGCGCCAGGGCGCGCAACATGATGGTGAACGGACCGCTGAGGAAACCGGCGATGGCGCCGAGCGGAAGGCCGAGGGCGATGATGACGACGGTGTCATGGGCGGACATGGGCGAGGTGCGATCGGTGAGGACCGTTTGCAGCGGAATGCTGGCGGCGACGATCAATCCCGTCACCGTGCCGGCCAGCAGCATGACCCTCCTGGCGCTGAGGCCACGGGTGCGGGTCACCCAGAGAAGGACCTCGACGGCGACTGCGGCGACGATCAGGAACATGGGGATGCCGCTGGGCACGGTCGGTGGCTGGCTGCTGAGCCCGTCGCGTAGCGGGAGTCCCACCGAGGAGGCGTAGGTGTGCGCTGCCCAGGGCGAGAACCACCACAGGAACGCCTGAAGAGCCCCGAGCACGACGGCGATCGCGATAGCCGCACCCGGGCGGCGCAGGATGCTCGCACCGATGATCGTCACAATGGTCGCGACGAAGATGGTCGCGGCGGTCACCGGATCGAAGGGCAGCGGCAGGTTGCTCAACCCATTGGCCGAGATCGGCGCGAACGTGATGAGGACCGGGATCGCGAGCAGGATGCCGATCTGGCCCCATCGCCGGTCGCGGGCCGCGGCGAAGACGATGATGCTCCCGATCATGGTGAGGGTGATCGACAGGAACAGGGCCACGTGCGAGGGCGTGTTCAGCACCGCGTCGAAGCCGTAGATCGAGTGCCACTGGAGGTCCAGCAGGCCGTACAGCAGGAACGAGGCCGCGCCGATCCCGGAGATCAGGTAGCCGAGCGGTGCGGTGAAGGTGCCGCCGAATACGCGGACGGGCGTGCCGCCGACCGTCCGTGGCATGGGCCGGCCCGCCCGCTGGGCAGCGGTGGTCATGAGCACCGTGACGAGACTGGCGATCCCAGACAGCGCGCTACCGGAGTAGAGGGCCAGGTGGGAGAGGGTGAAGAAGGTGTCAGGGCCGACGTCCACGTGCCACTGCACGTCCCAGCTGATGCCCAAGGTCGTGATCAGGTTGCCGAGGAGTACGACCCAGGCGCCCGCCTGGCCCGCGATGCCGGCGTCGACCCGCGAGGCGGCCCTGGTGGAGGTGCCGGCTGGTGGACGATCGGCGCGGTCAGTCGCGCCGGATGGTACGAGGATGTCGTCCATGGGGTGCCCTTTCGTTGTGGTGTGGCGTTCTGCCTGGGGGTGTTGGTACCTGGTTGGTTCCGGAGGGTCGGCGTTATGGCCGGTGCGGGCGTCAGCCGCTGACCGTGAGCGGCAATATGAGATGGTCGACGCCGCCGGCGAAGTCGATGGACAGCAGCAGCTCCATCGGGCCGGTCATCATCAGCGGTACTCCGTCGGCGCGGTAGCGACCGCCGATGGGGACTGCGGCCACCGGCGGAGCGGCATGGCCCATCAGCGGCATGACCG
>JAWWPC010000110.1:0-30563 GCA_033851055.1 Kribbellaceae bacterium
GTTGCTACTACGAACCCGTCGTACAGGACAGTGCCTTTGACTATGCCGTTGATGGTGAAGACCTTGCGACGGTGGTCCTCGCTGAGTACGCGAGTCCTGTCCGCATAGCCGATCATCAGGTTGTCGAACTCGGCCATGAAGCGCACCGGGGCTGGCGTCTCTGGATCCGGCAGCTCTATCGACGCGACATCGAACAGCTGCCGCCCGCTCTCCTCCGACACATACCTCCGTAATTGGGGCCGCAGCCGGTCGAAGACCTCGCTGAGCCGGGTCAGCCCTGACCACTGCTGCATGTCCAGCACACTGGCAGGTCCGAATGCTTCGAGATAGCGCAGCACCAGCGAGTCGATGGAGTAGGCCTTTAGCGGCCGCCCTAGCCAGGCCTCGGCTGTTGTAGTCACCGGTTGGCCGCCCTTGCCCCAAATTCCGCGTGGCGGCACCTGCACTCCCGCCAACAGATCCCGTACCGCCCGAGACAGCACGGCCGGAGCGTGCGGCGGGAACTCCGACGCCAGCACAGCCCCCAATTCCGAGGCGCTCAGCGGTGAAGCAGTAAGCAGCTTTTGGCCGGCTGAACTCAGAGCCTCGAGATCCACGGAGGTTCGCAGCGGCGCGACATTCTGGTTCGAGGCCAGCAGTCTGCTGTGGACGTCGCGCAGTAGGGGATAGATGCCGAGGGCATCGTCCGCGGTGACCAGATGGATCGTCCCGCGCATTAGCGGCAGCCGAACGGTGGATCGGTCGTACATCAAGCCGCTTAGGTCCTCCGGGTCGAAGTCGACCAGCCGGGTCCAGAGACCTGTGTACGGCGCGAGAGGCGCCTGCGACTGCATTCCGACCAGGCGGTGTATCGCCTCCTGAGCAGTGACAGGTCGACGCTCCAGCAGCCACTGTCGCTCAAGCGTCGCGCGGTTGAGCGCGCGGAGACTCAGCGCATTCATGCCAGAACCCGAACCTCGGTCAAGGCGGCCGGATCTGCCACGAAGGTCAGTAGCCGGCGGCCCTCAGCCTCGACCGATGAACGAGCCCGAGCCGTCAGCCGGGTGATCGGTTCGACCTCCAACGTTGCGGACTTCTTGCCGTGCTGCTGTACCTTCCAAGTCGCGCCGACCCGCCCGTCGTACAGGACCGCGCCGCGGGTGAGGTTCTCGCGCACCAGGAGGCGTGAGCGTTGGGCGTCGTCGATCATCCGATTCCTATCCGCGTGCGACAGCAACAAGTCGTCATACTCTGGCAGAAAGCGGGTCGGCGCTGGCACATCAGGTCCGGCAACTCATTGCCCAGGACATCGAAAAACTCACGGCCCGACTCTAGGTCGCTGTAGGTCCGCAACTGCGGGCGAAGCCTGTCCACCACCTCAACGAGAGCGGGCTTTGGGCCTGCATGCCGACAAGGTGCTCGATTGCATCGAGGGCGCTCCGATCCTGCCGCTCGAGCAGCCACTGGCGCTGTAGCGTCGCGCGATTCAGGGCTCGCAGGCTCAGCTTCGACATACCGGATCCTCTCAGGTCGCCACGTGCCGCACCGCCCGGCCTTCAAGGCTCGCAAGATCCTCTGACACCGGAGTCGTTACTGTGGGCGCATGAGCTGGAGCACTTCAGACATCCCTGACCTGACCGGCCGGCGAGCACTCGTCACCGGCGCCACGAGCGGCCTCGGCTATCACACGGCGCTTGAACTGTTGCGGCACGGCGCCGAGGTCATCGTCGCCGCTCGCAACCCGGAGAAGTCGGCCCGGGCCGCGGCCGAACTGGCTGCAGCCTCCGGCCGCGAAGCACCGGACGTCGTCGATCTCGACTTGTCCGATCTCGCGAGCGTCCGTGCGGCCGCCGAGCAGGTCACCAAGTCGTACGACCGCCTCGACCTGCTGGTGAACAACGCCGGCGTGATGGCTCCGCCGTACCGGCAGACCGCCGACGGCTTCGAGCTGCAATTCGGTACTAACCACCTCGGGCATTTCGCGTTGACCGCACAGGTGATGCCGTCGCTGGCCAAGGCGCCGCAGCCGCGCGTGGTGACGGTCAGCTCGTTCATGCATAAGTCCGTGCGCGGCATCAGCCAGGCCGACCTGCGAGCCGCGAACAACTACCGCAAGTGGGACGCCTACGGGAAGTCCAAGCTCGCCAACCTGCTCTTCATGCTCGAGCTCGACCGCCGCGCCCGCGCCGCCGGCTCGCCGGTACTGAGCGTCGGCTCGCACCCCGGCTACGCGTCGACCCACCTCCAGACCACCGGGCCGCAACTCGGCGGCATCGACCTGGAGGCGCGCGTGGTGGCGTTGGGCACCAGGCTCCTCGCCCAGTCGGCCGCCGCCGGCGCCTGGCCCAGCCTGTACGCCGCCACGCTGCCGGAGCTGCCGCCTGGTTCGTACGTCGGGCCACGCCTGGGACTCCGCGGTACGCCGAAGGTGGTCGTGCCATCGCGCAGCGCCCGGGACGAGGAGTTGGCCAAGCAACTCTGGTCGTGGTCCGTCGAGGCGACTGGAGTCGATTGCTTCTAAGCCTTATGTCGCTCTTGGTGTCGAGGTAGTGACACATCGGTGACGACGTGGTTACCCTTCGGTAATCATCGAGCCGGAGGTCACTGTGCGCCGAGTCGTTCTCGCCCTGTTCGCCCTCGTCGTAGCCCTCGCTGGGACCGGCTTCAGCCCTCTCGCGGCCGATGCTGTGCCGGGTTTCAGCACCAGCTATCAGCGCATCCCAGGCGCCGGTGGTACCGCGATCGGGGCGGTGGTGCTGACGCCCACCGGGCAGGGCGTTGGGCCTTTCCCGCTCGTCGTAATGCCGTCCAGTTGGGGCATCCCGAACGCCGAGTACGTCGGCCAGGGCGCCAAGCTCGCGACAGCGGGGTTTCAGGTGATCACCTACTCCAGCCGCGGCTTCTGGGACTCCGCCGGCGGGATCGACATCGCCGGTCCGCCGACTGTTGCCGACGTCACCGAAATCATCAACTGGGCCGACGAGCACACGCCCGCGGACACCAGCCGGGTCGCAGCGGTCGGCATCTCGTACGGCGCCGGCATCTCGTTGCTCGCGAGTGCCCAGGACCCGCGGATCAAGGCAGTTGGTGCGCTCAGCGGCTGGGCGGACCTGATCGCCTCGCTCGATCCCAACGAAACGGTCAGTCTGCAGGCCGTTGCCGGGCTTCTTGCCCTAGGCAACGTCACCGGCCGGCCGGGGCCGGAGATGCAGTCGCTGCAGACGAAATTCCTCACCGGCGACTTCGACGGTGCCATCGCCGAGGCCAAGGTGCTCGCACCGGTCCGGTCCGCCGCGACCGTGGTCGATCGGATCAACGCCAACCACCCGGCCGTGTTCCTTGCCAACGCCTTCGAGGATTCGATCTTCCCGCCGAACCAGTACACCGACTTCTTCACCCGATTGACCGGCCCGAAGCGCCTGCTGCTGGCCCACGGCGACCACGCGACCCCGGAGGCGACGGGCGCGATCGGTCTGCCGAACGAGACCTGGGACGAACTGGCTGGCTGGTTGCGGCACTACCTGACGGGTGCCGACAACGGTGCCGATCAGGAGTCGCCGGTGCAACTCAAGTCGCAAGGCAGCACGTGGCGGGGCTACCCGAACTGGGCAGCTGTGGCCACGCCGCGGACGTCGTACTTGACGAAGCCGGCCGGGCTGTCCCGCACCGGCGGTATGAGCGGAACTGCCGCGGCCGGGTGGTCCAACGCCATCGGCACCGGTGTTCCGACGTTGGCCGACAGTGGAGTGGCTTTCACGTCAGGTGCGCTGCAAGGCCTGCTCTCGATCCCGACGGGAGTGGCCACAGCCCTGGTCGATCGCAACTTTGCCGGCGTCTGGTCCGGCCCGGCGTACAGCTCCGGGGTGATCATCAACGGTGCACCGCGGCTGCACGTGACGGTGACGCCGAGCAGTAGCGATACGTCGCTGTTCGCCTACCTGTACGACGTGAACGCGCTCGGAGTCGGATCGCTCGTCTCGCACAAGCCGATTACGTTGCGCGGAGCCCTGCCGGGCAAGGCTCGCCCGGTCGACATCCGGCTGGAGGCAACCAGTTGGGAAGTGGCAGCCGGCCATCATCTGGTGCTGGTCGTCGACACGGTCGATCCGCGTTACCTCAGCCTCAGCAAGCTCGGCACCTCGGTCAGCCTGAGTTCGCCTGCTGCCGACCCTTCCTGGCTGAGCGTACCGACGCGCTAGTGGTGTGTCTGGCCGCCATTGCCGATGTTGGTTTGTGGCCGAAGTCTTGTGTTCCTGTTGTTTTCATCTTTGAATGACCAACGTAATCGTTTCGCTACGTTGCGTTGTCAGAGGAGAGACGCGACTGAGCGGACGACCTTGACCGGGAACCCTCCACCGCCCTGAAGGGGACTGCTCATGACTCGATCGAACCGGAGCCTCTGTATCGTCGCGCTGGCCGTGGCCGGAGCATTGGCCGTCACAGCCCTCACCGGCGGGCCCGTCTCCGTCGCCGCTCCACTCGACCAAGGCGGCTGGCAGAAGGGGACGCCGCCGCTGTCTACGCCGTGGACAGCCGACGTGTCGCCGACCAACGCGCTGCCCGAGTATCCGCGGCCTCAGCTGACGCGGCCGCAGTGGCAGAACCTCAACGGGCTCTGGGAGTTCGCCGCCGCCGCGCCGGGGGAGCTTCCCCCGATCGGGCAGTCGTTGACCGAACAGGTCCTGGTGCCGTATCCGATCGAGTCGGCCCTGTCCGGCGTCCAGCGACACGAGGACCGGATGTGGTACCGCCGAACCTTCACTGTTCCGTCCGCCTGGAAGGGCAAGCGCCTGCTGCTCCACTTCGGCGCCGTCGACTACGACGCGAAGGTCTGGGTCAACGGCCGCCAGGTCGCGACTCATCGAGGCGGGTACGACGGCTTCGACGTGGATGTAACGGCCGTGCTGAGGCGATCAGGCCCGCAGGAGTTGATCGTCTGGGCCGAGGACCTGACCGACGAGACGTTCCAGCCGATCGGCAAGCAGCGCGAGGTCAGCGACCACGGCATCTTCTACCAGAGCAGCTCCGGCATCTGGCGGACCGTCTGGATGGAGCCGGTCGCGACGTCGTCGGTGGACCGGCTGCAACTCACCCCGGACGTCCCGGGCGGCGCCCTCCGGATCACCGCCGATACCAGCGGACCAGCCGGCTTGGACGTCGAGGCCACGGCGTACGAGGGCAACAAGGTGGTCGGTCAGGTGCGGGGCAAGGCCGACACCGAACTGCGGCTGCCGATCGAGAACGCGAAGCTGTGGTCGCCGGACAACCCGTTCCTCTACGACCTCAAGGTCCGGCTGATCGATCGGGGCAGGACCGTCGACCAGGTGGCGTCGTACTTCGGGATGCGGTCGGTCGGCAAGGTGAAAGGGGCCGACGGCAAGCTTCGGCTGGCGCTCAACGGCAAGATCCTGTTCAACCTGTCCACCCTGGACCAGGGTTTCTGGCCGGACGGGCTGAACACCGCGCCCACCGACGAGGCGCTGCGGTTCGATCTCGAGCAGCACAAGGCGCTCGGCTTCAACACCGTCCGCAAGCACATCAAGGTGGAACCGGACCGCTGGTACTACTACGCGGACAAGCTCGGCCTGATGGTCTGGCAGGACATGCCGGCTTCGAAGACAGCCGCGATGCCGTTGCCGTGGCGCACCCAGTTCAAGGCCGAGTTGCACGAGATGGTCGAGGAGCACAAGAGTTTCACCTCGATCACCACCTGGGTGCCGTTCAACGAGGGCTGGGGGGAGTGGGACCTGGCCGAGACCGGCGGGATCGCGGACAGCGTGAAGGCGCAGGACCCGTCCCGGCTGGTGAACGCGCACAGCGGGATGAACTGCTGCAACTCCAAGGGCGACTCCGGCCGCGGTGACATCATCGACAACCATGCCTATCTCGGCCCGGCCACTCCGTCGCCTTCGGGGGAGCGGGTAGCGGTCGATGGCGAGCACGGTGGCTTCGGCCTGAAGACGCCCGACCACATGTGGTTCGGCGACGGCTTCGCCTACGAGATGACGCCGGACAAGTCAACCCTCACCCGCCGGTACGTCGAGAACCAACGCGACGTCCTGCGGTCCGCCAACTCCTGTGGCATCAGTGGTTCGGTCTACACCCAGATCACCGATGTCGAAGGCGAACTGAACGGGTTCTTCACCTACGACCGGCAGGTGAGCAAGATGGACACGGCCCAGGTCCGGGCGGTGAACGAGTCAATCATCCGCAGCGCCGACGGCACCGGTACCAGCGGCCCGACTCCGCCGCCTGGCACGCCAGGTGCCGACGGCATCCACTTCTACCCGCTCGACGAGACCACCGGTACGACGGCGAACGACGCTGTCGGTAACAACGATGCGACCCTCACAGGTGGCGCGATCTTTGCCCCCGGGAAGAACGGCAACGGCGTTGCCCTGGACGGATCAGGCCAGTTCATCGACACCGGCGCCAGCCTGCTCGACACCAGCGGCAACTACACAGCCACGGCCTGGGTGAAGCTGGACAAGGTCGACGGCGCCTTCCAGACCGTGGTCAGCCAGGACGGCGATAGGGACAGCGCGTTCTTCCTCCAGTACTCGGGCCAGGACCAGCGGTTCGCGATGAGCTTCGTCGGCCAGCGGGCACTGGCGCCGGCCAAGCCGAACGTCGGCCAGTGGTACCACCTGACCGGCGTCCGGGATGCGGCCAAGGGCGAGCTGAAGCTGTACCTCGACGGTGAGCTGGTCGCGACCCGTAGCGCCTGCAGCCTGGACGCGACGTCGACCGGCAACACGGTGATCGGCCGCGGTAAGTTCGGCGGGAACCCGGTCGATTTCCTCGACGGCACGGTCGACCAGGTCCACCTGTTCGACCGGGCCCTGAGCCCGACCGAGGTGAAGAGCCTGTACGACTCGGGCCGCTGAGTCGCCCAATCGGGGTGCGAAGATCGCGAATTGCCCTGATCCTGGTAGTGATGCCGACCAGGGACGGGAGGAGTGCGATGACCGCTCGCCTGCCCCGGTTCGGCCTCGGCGGCCTACCGATCGGCGAGCTGTGGGGCCCGGACGCCGACGCACAGGCCGTCGCCACGATCGACGCGGCGTACGGGGCCGGCATCAGGTTCTTCGACACCGCGCCGGACGCCGGCGACGGCCATTCCGAACAACGCTTCGGTATGGCGCTGGCCAAGTATTCGCGCGACCAATACCTGCTGTCCACAAAGGTCGGCAGGACTGGATGGCAGCAAGTCGACTTCTCCAAGGCCGGGATCCGGCGATCGTTGGCCGAGAGCCTGGAGCGCCTGGCTCTCGAATCGGTCGACCTGGTGTTCATCCGCGATTCCGGCGAGCACTGGCAGCGGGCCATCGACGAGGCCTATCCGGTGCTGCACGAACTGCGCGAACAGGGCGAGATCGGGGCGGTCGGTGTCGCGATGGACGACTTGCAATCGCTTGATCGGTTCGTGCGCGACACCGAGGTCGACGCGGTGCTGCTTGCCGGTCAGTACTCGCTGCTCGACCAGTCCGGTATGCCTCTGCTGGATCTGTGCCAGGCCCGCGGCGTGACGGCGATCGCGTCCGGCGTACTGACCCCTCAAGTCCTGCAGACGGATCGATCCCAGGAGGCGACTGATGAGGTGAGCATCCGCGCCAGCCGGATCGCCGGGATCTGCGAACGGTACGGCGTGTCGCTTGCGCAGGCGGCACTTGCTTTCCCTGGCAGGCACCCCGCGGTCAGCTCGGTGCTGATCGGTGCCGCCAGTACGGCCGAGATCCGCGCTGATGCAGCCTTGGTCCGCAAGCCTGTTCCGGTCGACCTCTGGCGAGATTCGGAGCTGCACAAACTGGCCGACGTTCGGTGACGAACCTCAGAACCGGTCGATCGGGTTGCTCGGGCTGTCGCTGCCTCCCGGCGAGGTGGTCGGGAACGGACCGGTGATGGTGCCACCCGGCGTCGTCGGGGTCGTGGACGGCCCGATGGACGGGGAGCCGGGCCCGGTCGTCGGGCTCGACGTGCCCGGCGGCGGCGTGGTCGGGGTGACCGTCACCGTCTGGGTGCCACTCGGCGTCGGGATCACGGGACCCGGGTCGACCTGAGGCTGGTTGCGGAACAGCAGCCACGCGATCAGGATCGCCACCAGCATCAGCAGCACCATCATCAGCAGCGACAGGACCAGCGCGACCCTGGAAGCCGGGCGCAGCACCGCGGGCCAGGGCAACGGCCAGAGCCGGAACAACCCCGGGCGGCGGCGGTTCTCCCAGTGATGCCGGAAATCCGGGCCGCGCAGCCGCCCGGCGTGCGGGATGCGGTCCATCAGGACGGCCGACAGCACATCCTCACCGCGGCGCTCGGCGAGCTGCCGCTCGTCCGCCGCCGAGCTCGAGCCGTCCTCCTCCCGGATCGGGCCGAGCGCGACCCACAGCGCCAAGTCGTCGTCTTCCTCGTCGTTGTGCGCCAGAACGGCTTCCTCGGGGAGCTGGTCCACCGCCCAGACGAACCGGTCCCGGGCCGCGGCGTCGTCTGCGGAACCCTCGGTCATGATCGCGACGACGGCCTCGCGCCCGCTGTCGTCGCTGGCCGAGTAGAGATAGCCGGCCGCGTTGGCCCCCAGCCGGGCACGCAGCCAGAAAACGCCGACGCGCGGCGGATCCTCAGGCTGCAGCGGCAGCGTCGCCGGGATCGCCTGCGCCGGTACGGCAGCGGGTCGGGAGTCGGTCGCGGTCATCAGGACCAATCCCACCACATCGGTGGTAGCAGTGTCGCCTGCGCCCATTCGGCCGCCGTACCGATGGCCGACTTGTCAGGCCGGGCAGGATAGGAGAGACCCGGGGCGGGGCGTGCTCGTCGGCCGACCCAGGCATCTGATGGAATGTGAAAGTTCCCGAGCGCACACGGTCCGGCCAGCCGGACCCCGGAAGGACACAGGCATGACCGAAACCACCGCTTCGGTGGCTCAGCAGTCGCACCTCATCGGTGAGGCCCTCAGTGAGATCAAGCGCGTCATCGTCGGCCAGGAGCACATGGTCGAGACTCTGATGGTGTCGCTGCTGGCCCAGGGTCACTGCCTGCTGGAGGGCGTGCCCGGCGTCGCCAAGACGCTGGCGGTCCGGACCTTCTCGTCGGTGGTCGGCGGCTCCTTCGCCCGGATCCAGTTCACTCCCGACCTGGTGCCGTCCGACATCGTCGGCACCAGGATCTACCGGCAGACCCGCGAGGCCTTCGACATCGAGCTCGGCCCGACCTTCGTGAACTTCGTCCTCGCCGACGAGGTGAACCGGGCCCCGGCCAAGGTGCAGTCGGCGATGCTGGAGCTGATGGCCGAGCGGCAGATCTCGATCGGCGGTCAGACCTTCCCGATGCCGAAGCCGTTCATCGTGATCGCGACCCAGAACCCGATCGAGTCCGAGGGCGTCTACCCGCTGCCGGAGGCGCAGCGGGACCGGTTCCTGGTCAAGGTCGACGTACCGCACCCGCGCGGGCACGAAGAGTTCGAGATCCTCCGGCGGATGAGCGTCGACCCGCCGCAGCCGCGCCAGATACTGCAGCCCGAGACCATCATGGAGCTGCAGCGCTCCGCCGAGCAGGTCTTCGTGCACAACCTGGTCGCCGAGTACGCCGTCCGCCTGGTGATGGCGACCCGGACCCCGGCCGACTTCCACCTCCCCGACCTGGAGCCGATCATCGAGCTCGGCGTCAGCCCGCGAGCCACCCTCGGGCTGGTCTCGGCGGGCCGCTCGCTCGCGCTGATCCACGGCCGCGACTACCTGCTGCCGAGCGACATCCAGACCGTCGCGCTGGATGTGATGGGCCACCGGCTCGGCCTCACCTTCGACGCGGTCGCGGACAACATCGACCCCCGCGCTGTGGTGGAGCGCATCCTCGCGACGGTGCCGCCGCCGCAGCCGGTCTGGCGGGATGGGAACGAGCTCGGCGGCGGCCGGCCGGAATTCGTCTGATCATGGCCGGCCGACCAGATCCCCGAGTAGCGATGACGATCTCGCAGCTCGCCCCCGAGCGTGCGCTGCGCCGGCTCGAGCTGACGGTGGTCCGCCGGCTCGAGGGCTACCTGCACGGCGAGCACCTGGGGCTCTTGCCCGGCCCGGGAACCGAGCTGGCCGAGGCCCGTGAGTACCAGGTGGGCGACGACGTCCGCCGGATGGACTGGGCCGTCACGGCCCGTACGACGGTGCCACACGTGCGTGACCTGATCGCTGACCGCGAGCTGGAGACCTGGGCGCTCGTCGACCTGTCCGCCTCGATGGACTTCGGTACGTCGCAGTTGGAGAAGCGCGAGCTGGCGGTCGCGGCGGTGGCGACGATCGGATTCCTCACCCATCGGCTCGGCGACCGCTTCGGCGGGCTGATGCTGCGCGACTCCGCCCTGCGACGCTGGCCCGCGCGATCGGGCCGGCTCGCGCTGTACGGGCTGCTCCGGGCGCTGCTGGCCGAGCGGGACAACAGCCAGCACCAGGCCCGCAGCGACTTGGCCGGCGCGCTCGACTCGATGGCCAGGACCCAGCGCAAGCGGGGTCTGCGGGTGATCGTGTCCGACTTCCTCACCCCCGAGGACGGCGAGATCGACAGCTGGCTGGAGCCGTCCTGGGAGCGTGCGATGCGCAAGCTGACCGCGCAGCACCAGGTGCTCGCGGTGGAGATCGTCGACCCGCGCGAGCTGGAACTGCCGAATATCGGCGTCGTCATGATCGGCGACCCGGAGACCGGCGCGATCCGCGAGGTCGACACCCGTAGACGCCGGGTCCGCGAGGAGTACGCCGCGGCCGCTCTGGCGCAGCGGGAACGAACTCGCACCGCACTCCGTAGGGTAGGTGCGGGGCATCTCGTGCTTCGTACCGATCGGGACTGGGTCGCCGATACCGTGCGGTTCGTGCTCGCCTACCGGCGAGTCGCGCCTCGCTTGCACCAACCGCCGAAGGGAGTGGCTCGCTGATGCAGTTCCTGTCTCCGGCCAGATTGTGGTTCCTGCTGTTCATCCCGCTGGTCGTAGCGGGATACATCTACCTGCAGCACCGTCGGTCGCAGTACGCACTGCGCTTCACCAACATCGCCCTGCTGGACCGGGTTGCGCCCCGCCGTCCGCAGTGGCGCCGCCACCTGGCCGTCGTACTGGCGCTGTTCGCCACCGGGTCGTGCATCGTGGCGTTCGCGCAGCCGAAGGCCGAGGTCAAGGTGCCGCGAGAGCGGGCCACCATCGTGGTCGCGATCGACGTCTCGCTGTCGATGATGGCCACCGACGTCGACCCCAACCGGCTCGAGGCAGCGAAGAAGTCGGCGAAGAACTTCATCAACCAGTTGCCCACCAAGTTCAACGTCGCCCTGGTCAACTTCGCCGGTACGGCGTCCGTCATCGTGCCGCCGACCACTGACCGGGCTACCGTGCTGCGGTCGGTCGACGGCCTGCAGCTGGCCGAGTCGACCGCCACTGGCGAGGGCATCTTCACCTCGCTGCAGGCGCTCACCCAGGTGCCGCCCGACCCGCAGCACCCCAACGACCCGGCGCCGGGCCGGATCGTCCTATTGTCCGACGGGAAGCGGACGGTGGGACGGACCGCGCAGGAGGGCGCGCAGGCGGCGAAGGCGAAGAACACCCCCATTTACACGATCACCTTCGGCACCGACTCCGGCTTCATCGAGATGGACGGCATCCGGCAGCGGGTGCCACCGGACCGGGCCGAGTTGCGCAGCGTCGCCGAGATCACCAAGGGAAAGGCCTACACGGCCGAGTCCGCCGGCGAGCTCGAGGACGTTTACAAGGACATCGGCTCCTCGGTCGGCTTCGACAAGGTCGACAAGGAGGTGACCTCGAGGTTCGCCGGCATCGCGATGCTGTTCACCCTTGCTTGTGCCGGAGCCTGCATCGCCTTGGCCTCACGCTTCCCCTGACCGGGAACCATCTGGTTGACACGGCGAGGGAGCTGGTGTGTGGGGCGCTGGTGGTGCAAGATGTACCCGCTGCCGCAGGAACTTTCGAGACGGTGTTCGAGAACGCTGGGGAAGGCGCCCCTCGAGCACAGGAGGTCCCGGTGGCGACGACTCGTGGCGTTCTCTACGTCCACACTGTGCCGTCAGCGTTGTGCCCACATGTCGAGTGGGCAGCTGGCGGCGTACTAGGCATGCCCGTGAAGCTGGACTGGACACCGCAGCCTGCCGCCCAGGGAACCTACCGGGCCGAGCTGTCGTGGCAAGCCGAGGCCGGCACGGCGGCCAAGCTGGCGTCCGCCCTGCGCGGTTGGCAGAAGCTCCGGTTCGAGGTCACCGAGGAGCCGGGCAACGGGGTCGAGGGTGAGCGCTACTCCTTCACGCCCACGCTGGGCGTCTTCCACGCCTCCACCGGACTGCACGGCGACATCATGGTGCCGGAGGACCGGCTGAAGGCCGCGATGCTGAAGGCAGCCACTGGCGAGGCCGATCTGACCGAGGAGGTCGAGCGCTTGCTGGGCCGTCCCTGGGATGACGAGCTGGAACCGTTCCGCTACGCCGGTGACGGCGCCCCCGTCCGCTGGCTCCATCAGGTCGTCTGACGGCTCAGGCTCCAAAGCTGAGAACTTCAGAAGAATACTTCGGAGGCGAACAATTCCGGCGACTTTTGCCCGATCCTGGGGGTGAGCTTTTTCAGAGGGCGGGACAGGCCGTGGCCGCTGGGCCACCGGGTGTCGGGACACCCCCGGTGGTCGTCAACAGCGGCCGCACCACGTACGAAGGGCGCGGACCTCACAGTCCGCGCCCTTCGTTCATGTTCCGGGGAATCCTTGTTTACAAGGGGATGTTGCCGTGCCGGCCACGGACCCGGCCGCCGGCCTCGGCGGTGGCGATGGCCGCTGCCAGGGCCGACCGGGTGGCACCGGGCTCGACGACCTCGTCGACGACGCCGATCTGCTTCGCCCGCTCGATGCCGCCGGCGATCTTCTCGTGCTCCGTCGCCAGTTCGGCCTCGACCTGGGCTCGTAGTTCCGGCGCAACGTCGGCCAGCTTGCGGCGATGCAGGATCCGGATCGCCGCCACCGCGCCCATCACGGCCACCTCGGCCCGCGCCCAGGCGAACACCCGGGTCGCCCCGAGGGAGCGCGCGTTCATGGCGATGTACGCCCCGCCGTACGTCTTGCGTGTCACCAGGGTGACCCGCGGTACGACCGACTCGGCGAAGGCGTGCAGCAGCTTGGCACCCCGTCGTACGACGCCGTCCCACTCCTGGCCGACGCCGGGCAGGTAACCCGGTACGTCGACCAGCACCACCATCGGTACGCCGAACGCGTCGCACATCCGAACGAAGCGGGCCGCCTTCTCCGCGCTCAGCGCGTCCAGGCAGCCACCGAGCCGGAGCGGGTTGTTGGCGATCACGCCGACGGTCCGGCCACCGAGCCGGCCGAGGGTGGTGACGATGTTCGGCGCCCACCGTTGGTGCAGCTCGACGCCGGAGTCCTCATCGAGCACCCCGCCGACCAGCGGGTGCACGTCGTACGCGCGCTTGGCCGACTCCGGCAACAGCCCGGACAGGTCGGTGTCGGGCACGTCGTCCGAGACCTTGCCCTGGTTCGCGAAGAGGTCGGTCAGCCGGCGGGCATTCTCGATCGCGGCGGCCTCGGAGTCGGTGGTGATGTGGACGACGCCGGAGCGCCGCCCGTGCGGCTCGGGACCGCCCAGACGGAGCATGTCGACATCCTCGCCGGTGACCGAGCGGACCACGTCCGGACCGGTGACGAAGATCCGGCCCTCCGGACCGAGGATGACGATGTCGGTGAGTGCCGGACCGTACGCCGCACCGCCCGCGGCCGGGCCGAGTACGACAGAGATCTGCGGGATCTTGCCCGAGGCTTGGGTCATCTCGAAGAAGATCTTGCCGACCGCGTGCAGGCTGAGCACACCCTCGGCCAGCCGGGCGCCGCCGGAGTGCCACAGACCGATGATCGGCAGCTCCTCCTGGCGGGCGACCTGGTAGGCCTTCACGACCACCGCACAACCCTCGTCACCCGTCGCGCCGCCCATTACGGTGGCGTCGGAGCAGAACGCGATCACGGGAGCACCGGCGATGGTGCCGCGGGCCGCGAGCATGCCGGACAGGTCGTGCGGCGTGAGCAGCTCGAGGGAGTCCGGATCCAGCAGCTTGGTGAGCCGGGTGACCGGGTTGCGGGGATCCTGTTCGCGCGGAAGCTTGGCAGGTTTGGCCGGTGCTTGCGGCGCGGGGGCGGTGGTCATGGGGTCCTCCCGGATCAGACGGACTTGAAGGCCAGGGCGACGTTGTGTCCGCCGAAGCCGAAGGAGTTGTTCAGAGCCGCGATGTCCCCGTCGCCGAGCCTGCGCTGTTCGGTTGCG
Organism: Kribbellaceae bacterium; assembly: GCA_033851055.1. Lineage (GTDB taxonomy): Bacteria > Actinomycetota > Actinomycetes > Propionibacteriales > Kribbellaceae > Kribbella. Next base: position 14,272 of record JAWWPC010000110.1, read on the forward strand.
ATGTCGAGCTGGATGGCGTCGTCCAGCTTGTCCACGTTGATGGTCGGCGGCACCACCCGGTGGTGCAGCGCGAGCACGGTGGCGATCGACTCGACCGCGCCGGCGGCGCCGAGCAGGTGACCGATCATCGACTTCGGTGCGGTCGCCACCGCCCGGTCGGTGGCCTTGCCGAGGGCTTGCCGGATGGCCAGCGATTCGGCGATGTCACCCTGCGGGGTGGAGGTGGCGTGCGCGTTCACGTGCACGATGTCGCCCGCGGCCAGGTCGCTCTCGAGCAGGGCCCGCTGGATCGCGCGGGTCGCGCCGGCGCCGGTCGGCTCCGGCTGCGCGATGTCGTGACCGTCGGCCGTCATACCGGCGCCGGCGATCTCGGCGTAGATCTTGGCGCCACGGGCCACCGCGTGCTCGTACGATTCGAGCACCAGGACACCGGCACCCTCACCGAGCAGGAAACCGTCCCGGTCGACGTCCCACGGCCGGGAGGCGCGCTCAGGCTCATCGTTGCGCTTGCTCAGCGCCATCATCTGGCTGAAGGCCGCCAGCGGCAGGCCGGCGATGCAGCCCTCGGTGCCACCGGCGAGCATCACGTCGGCGCGGCCGAGGCGGATCTGGTCCAGTGCCAGCGAGATGGCCTCGTTGCCGGAGGCGCAGGCGGAGACGGGGGTGTGCACGCCGGCCCTGGCCTTGATCTCGAGGCTCACGTTGGCGGCGGCCGAGTTCGGCATCAGCATCGGGATCGCCAGCGGCGACACCCGGCGCGGGTTGACCTTCAGCGCGTCATAGTTGCTCATGGTGGTGAGCAGGCCGCCGATGCCGGAGGCGATGGCGACACCGAGCCGCTCCTTCGGGAGCTCGTCGGTCAGTCCCGAGTCGGCCCAGGCCTCGCGCGCGGCCACGACCGCGAACTGCGCGTTCCGGTCCAGCCGGCGGGCCTTGACCCGCTCGATGACCTCGGTGGGCTCGACCGCGGCGGGGGCGGCGATCTTCACCGGCAACTCCTCGACCCAGTCGGCGGTCAGCCGCTCCGCACCGGACGTGCCGGCCAGTAGGGCCTCCCAGGTGCTGGCGACGTCGCCTCCGACCGGGGTCGTGGCTCCGAGCCCGGTGATGACGACTCGGGTCTTCGACATGGTTACCTCATCCTTCGGCGTGAGAAGTCAGACGATGTGGGGACAGCCGGGCTGGTGCTCACCGGGCGCGTACGCCCGGTGAGCTACTTGCCAGCACGACTGCGGTGATTCTGGTCAGCCGTTCTGGGCGCGCTCGATGAACGCGACCGCGTCGCCGACGGTTTTCAGGTTCTTGACCTCGTCGTCCGGGATCTTCACGTTGAACTTCTCCTCGGCGGCCACCACGACCTCGACCATGGAGAGCGAGTCGACGTCGAGGTCGTCGGTGAAGGACTTGTCCAGCTGGACGTCCTCGACCGGGATGCCCGCGATCTCGTTGACGATCTCGGCGAGGCTGGAGCGGATCTCTTCGGTGCTGGCCATCAGTGTTTCCCTTTCGGATATCTTTCGAGTGCTTGCGTTCGCCGGGCCGACCGCCTGAGCCGGCCCGGACATCTATGCTGTGCCGGACATCTGTCAGGGGAGCCGGATCACCTGGGCGGCGAACACCAGGCCCGCGCCGAAGCCGATGATCAGAGCGAGATCGCCGCTGCGGGCCTCGCCGGACTCGCGCATCGCGGCGATCGCGAGCGGGATCGAAGCGGCCGAGGTGTTGCCCTGCCGCTCGATGTCCCGGGCGACCTTGACGTGTTCGGGCAGCTTCAGTGCCCGGCGCATCGCGTCGGTGATCCGCATGTTCGCCTGGTGTGGGATGAAGAGGTCCAGGTCCTCGGCCTTCACCCCGGCCACGTCCAGCGCCTGCTGGGCGGTCTTGGCCATCTCGAAGGACGCCCACCGGAAGACCGGGTTGCCGTCCATCCTCAGGTGCGGCCAGTTGTAGCTCCCGGCCGCCTCCTGCCAGGACTCCTTCTGGCTGATCACGTAATGCTGGGTGCCGTCGGATCCCCAGACGACCGGACCGATCCCAGGCTCCTCGGACGGTCCGACCACGGCCGCACCGGCGCCGTCGGCGAAGATGAACGCCGTACCGCGGTCGGTCCGGTCGGTGATGTCGCTGAGCCGCTCCGCCCCGATCACGAGCACGTACGACGCGCTGCCGCCGCGGATCAGGTCACTCGCCATCGCGATGCCGTAGCAGAAACCGGCACACGCGGCGGAGATGTCGAACGCGGCGGCGGTGGGTGCACCGACCTCCACTGCGATCTGGGTCGCGATAGCCGGCGTCTGGTAGAGGTGCGTCACCGTGGCGACGATCACGCAGCCGATCTGGGCTGGGTCGATGCCGGAGTCGGCCAGGGCCTCCTTGGCGGCGTTGGTCGACATCATCAGCACGGTCTCGTCCGGATCCGCCCAGCGGCGCTCCTTGATCCCGGAGCGGGTCTGGATCCACTCGTCGCTCGAGTCGATGTGCTCGAGGATCTCGGCATTCGTGACCACCCGGCGGGGCCGGTAGGCGCCGACGCCGAGGACGGACGCGTTCGCGGCGCCGGTGGACGGCGTGATCTGGCCGGTCATCAGTTGCCCACACTCGGGTGGAGCCGGACCAGCGGCTGACCGGGGGAGACGGGGTCGCCCTCCTCCACCAGCCACTCGACCACGATGCCGCCGTGCGGGGCGCGGACCTCGAGCTCGTCGCGCAGGCTCTTCACGGTGGCGACGATCTCGCCTGGCTCGACCGTCTCGCCGGGCTCGCGGGGGACGTGGGCGGCGCGGGTGAAGATGCCCTTCATCGGCGCCACCAGCAGCCGCCAGGTCGGCGAGGCGTCGATCTCCGACGGACTGCCGTGCTTGTCCACGAAGGCGCGGGCGTCGTCGAGTTGGTCCGGCGTCTTCAGAGCGAAGGTCTCGACGCCCTTCAGGGCCCGCTTGGCGATCCCGGTCAGCGTGCCGGCCGGCGGCATCTCCAGGATGCCGGTGACCTGCAGGTCGGCCATCGTCTGCATGCACAGGTCCCAGCGGACCGGGGCGTTGACCTGCCGGACCAAGCGGTGAAGGACTTCCTGGCCGTCGTGCACGATCTGGCCGTCGCGGTTGGAGATCAGCCGGGACCGGGGGTCGTGGGTGGTGACGGCGCGGGCGTACCCGGCGAGGGTCTGGACGGCCGGCTCCATGTGCAAGGTATGGAACGCGCCGGCCACCGACAGCGGGATCAGCCGGGCCTTGGCGGGAGGGTCCGCCGCGAAGGCGGCCAGTTCCTCCACCGTGCCGGCGGCAACGATCTGCCCCGGGCCGTTGTCGTTGGCGGCGGTCAGGCCGTGTTCGGCGATCTTGGCGAGCACCTCTTCACGGTCACCACCGAGCACTGCGGTCATCGAGGTGGCCGTGTTCTGCGCGGCGGCGGCCATTGCCTTGCCGCGCTCGCGGACGAGCACCATCGCCTGCTCGGCGCTGATCACGCCGACACCCACCGCGGCGGCGATCTCACCGACGCTGTGGCCCGCGGCCGCGCCCATCTTGTTGAAGGCGTCGGCCGGATGCGGGAACACCGCCAGTGCGGCCAGCAGGCTGGACGCCACCAGCAGCGGCTGCGCGATCGCAGTGTCGCGGATGGTGTCCGCATCGGCCTTGGTGCCGTAATGGGCGAGGTCGAGGCCGGCGACCGCGGAGAGCCAGTGCAGCCGGCTCTCGAAGGCGGGTTCCTCGAGCCAGGGCTCGAGGAAACCTGGGGTCTGGGCGCCCTGTCCGGGCGCGACGATGACAAGCACGTAAACAACTCTCCCTGACACCGGCGGTTCGTGCGCCAGTAAGCCGCACTAATTCTGCTGGGGCGACCTTGTCGAGATCCTACAAAACGTGGGACCCCGGGTCCGGGTTGAGTAGCCGACCGAGCGTCAGTGCGACACGAAGCGTGAAAGCGTCTCGCGAATTCGCCGGGGAGTAGCCGGTCAGGTCAGCGACCCGCTTCAGGCGATACCGGACGGTATTCGGATGGATGAACATCGCCCGGGCGGTGGCCTCGATGGAACCACCCGAGTCCAGGTACGTCGACACCGTGTCGAGGAGGACCCCGTCCCCCATCGTGAGCGGGCCATAGACGTCAGTGGCAAGCTGGCGACGTGCGTGTCCGTCGCCCGAGAGGGACCGCTCCGGCAGCAGTTCGTCGGCTTGTACCGGCCGCGGCGCAGCAGGCCAGCCGGGCGCCGCGCGCAGTCCCGCCACGGCGGCCCGGGCAGAAGTGACGGCGGCCATCAGATCCGGGACGACGGGCCCGACGACGATCGGCCCGGGCCCGAACCAGTCGGCGAGTTTTTGTACGATCTCGACAGGATTGGTCGTACCCCCGAGTACTATCACCAGCCGGTCGCCCTGCATCGCGCAGAGCGCATCGACGCCGGCCTCGCGGGCGGCGTGCCGGACCGCGTCAGCCACGTTGGCGCTGCCTGCCTCGGCCTCTGGCGCTCTGCCGACTACGACGGCAACGCGTGAGGACCCGGTCGCACCGGCGGAATCGGTCCAGCCCAGCGCGGAGGCTCGGGACCGGACCGACTCATCGGCCTCGCCGCGGATCACCGAGTCGACCACCAATGCCTCCAGCCGGGCGTCCCAGGCGCCGCGCAGCTCAGCGGCCTGCGCGTAGACCGTGGCAGCCGCGAACGCGACCTCCCGGGCATACCGCTGCATCGCCTCGCGCACTACCGGTACGTCGTCCGTGGGCAACAGGTCGCCGATGGTGTTCTCGATCATCTCGATCGTGGTGCGGACCAGGTCGACCGTCTGGTGCAGCGAGATCACCCGGGTGAATTCGCGGGGTACCGAGCCGAACATCCGGGTCGGCATCGACGAGTGTGCCTCCGGATCGCGGAACCAGTCGACGAACGCGGTGATACCCGACTGGGCGACCAGCCCGATCCACGACCGGTCCTGCGCGGACAGCTGCCCGAACCAGGGCAGCTTCTCCTCCATCGCCGCCGTCGCCGCCGTGGCCAGTGCCCCGGTCGCGTTCTGCAACCGCTCCGCCCGAGCCTGGTGCGCCTTGGTCGTCCGCTTAGCCGCCACGGCCCGACACTAGTCCCCGCCCTGCGGCGGACCGCTGATCGCCGCGAGGACCGGTCGGCGCGAGATGATGGGGCCATGAGCGACAAGGCGGGTGTGGCTGACGCGGTCGAGGCGTTGCGGGCGATCGCGTACTACTTGGAACGTGACCGGCAACCCACCCACCGGGTGAAGGCGTACCGGCGGGCCGCTGACACGATCGAGGGCCTGCCCGCGGCCGAGGTCCGGGCCCGGCGCCGGGCCGGCACGATGACCGAGCTGGCCGGGATCGGGCCGAAGACCGAGGCGGTGATCCTGGAGGCGATGGATGGCGCCAAGCCGTCGTACCTGGCGAAGCTGGAACAGGCCGCCGACGCGTTGACAACAGCCGGTACGGCGCTGCGCTCCGAGCTGAAGGCCGATCTGCACCTGCATTCGGACTGGTCCGACGGTGGCAGCCCGATCGAGGAGATGGCCCGGACGGCGGCCCGGCTGGGTCACCGCTACATCGCGCTCACCGATCACTCGCCCCGGCTCACAGTCGCCAACGGGTTGTCCCGGGAGCGGCGGCTGCAGCAGATCGAGGTGGTGGCGGAGCTGAATGCGAAGCTGTCCGCCGAGCTGGACGGGTTCACCATCCTGAACGGGATCGAGGTCGACATCCTCGACGACGGCTCGCTGGATTGCGACACCGAGATCCTCGCGCGGCTGGATCTGGTGGTCGCCAGCGTGCACTCCAAGCTGCGGATGAACTCGGACCCGATGACCGAGCGGATGGTGCGCGCTATCGCCAACCCGCACGTCGACGTACTCGGACATTGCACCGGGCGGCTCATCACCGGCGGGCGCGGCACCCGGCCGGAGTCGGAGTTCGACGCCGAAGTGGTGTTCGAGGCGTGCAAGCAGTTCGGTACCGCGGTGGAGATCAACTCGCGGCCCGAACGGCTGGATCCGCCGCGGCGGCTGCTGACGATGGCGGTCGAGACGGGCTGCATGTTTTCGATCGACACCGACGCCCATGCACCCGGTCAGTTGGACTGGCAGGTCTATGGCTGCGAACGCGCGGAGGAATGCGGCGTCGGTACCGACCGTGTCATCAACACCTGGGATTCGGACGCACTACTCGAATGGGCGGCGAAGTGATGAGCAACCTGGAGCGCGACCCGGCCGAATCGACCTGTGGCGGGGAAGCGGCTGACGAGCCGGTGCTGGAGTTGCTGGAGGCGCGGAAGGTCTGGCTCGGCAGGACCACCCAGGTCCGCCGGCTACTGCCGAACAAGACACGCCGCATGGTCGGTGCCTGGTGCTTCGTCGACCATTACGGACCTGACGACCTCCGCAACCGGGTCGATTCCTACGACACTCCCGAGCCGCAGGGCATGCTGGTGCCGCCGCACCCGCACACCGGGCTGCAGACAGTCAGTTGGCTGTTCGACGGGGAGATCCAGCACCGCGACAGCGTCGGCTCCGAGGCCATGGTCAGGCCGGGCGAGCTGAACATCATGACGTCCAGCAACGGCATCGCACACTCCGAGGTGTCGCTGCCTGGTGCACCGCCGATCCTGCACGGTGCTCAACTGTGGTTGGCCCTGCCCGATGAGGTCCGGTCGACCACCGCTCCTGCCTTCCACCGGTACGCCGACCTGCCGGAGGTCTCGCTGGACGGTGGCAAGGCGACGGTGATGCTCGGGACTGTGGCGGGTGCGACTTCGCCTGCGCATTCGTTCACACCTCTGGTCGGGGCGGACCTGACGATCGACGCCGGGCGGACGTTGATGGTGCCACTCACGCCGGCCTTCGAGTACGCCGTACTGGTGGTCGGCGGGCCGCTACGGATCGGCGACTTGACTCCGGACTTCGGGGAGATGGTCTACCTGGGGGCCGGGCGCGAATCAGTCGAGCTGGCAGCGGTTGGTGCGGGCGGACGGTGCCTGTTGTTGGGTGGCGAGCCGTTCGAGGAGCAGTTGGTGATGTGGTGGAACTTCATCGGTCGCTCGCAGGCAGACATCGTCCAGGCCCGGAATGACTGGATGGCCGCGATCGATGCGGGCGGCAACGATCGGTTCGCGATGGTGCCCGGCTACGACGGTGATCCATTACCGGCCCCGGGCCTACCGGCCGTCGAACTCAGGCCCCGCGGCCGCGCCCGCTAGACGTGCCTCAGCCGAGGCTCGAGCGGCCGGGGGAAGCTGCTTCCTCGGGAGGGCGGACCTCCCTCACTCACCAAGCACCAGCGGCCTGCCCCTCCTGACGCTCAGGAGCAAGGCCGCACGGGCGCAGCCTGCTGGTTGGTCAGTGAGGCAAGTCCGGGCGGCCCGACACCGGCAAGAGCCGTCCACCCCAGAGGTGGACGGCTCTTGTGGCACGACGGGATCCGTCAGGCGCCGGCGCCTTCCTGCTTCACACCGGCGACGGCGGTCGGGTCGTCGATGCGGTACTTCTTCGCCGCCTCGGCTGCGACCTCGCGCTTAACGTCGCCGCGCTTGGCCAGGGCCTCGAGGGTCGCGACGACGATCGACTCGGCGTCTACCTGGAAGTGCCGGCGGGCGGCCGCCCGGGTGTCGGCCAGGCCCCATCCGTCGGTGCCAAGCGAGGTGTAGTCGTTCGGTACCCAGCGCGAGATCTGGTCCTGCACCGCCCGCATGAAGTCGCTGACGGCAACGACCGGGCCCTTGGTGTCCTTCAACTGCTCGGTAATGAACGGGACCCGCTCGTCCTCGTCCGGATGCAGCAGGTTGTGCTGCTCGACGGCGATGGCCTCCCGGCGCAGCTCGTTCCACGAGGTGATCGACCAGATGTCGGCGGCCACCGAGTACTCCTCGGCGAGGATCTGCTGGGCCCTCCGGATCCATGGCAGGGCCACGCCGGAGCCGAGTAGCTGGGCTCGCGGTACGTCGTCACCGGCAGCCGTCGGGTACTCCGAGAAGCGGTACATGCCCTTCAGCAGGCTGGCCACGTCGAGGTTCTCCGGCTCGGCCGGCTGTGGGACCGGCTCGTTGTAGACGGTGAGGTAGTAGAAGACGTCCTCGCCGTACGGCTTGTCCTTGTCCAGCCCGTAGCCGTACATCCGGCGGAGGCCGTCCTTGACGATGTGTGCGACCTCGTAGGCGAAGGCCGGGTCGTAGTGCACCGCGGCCGGGTTCGACGAAGCGAGCAGCGGCGAGTGTCCGTCGGCGTGCTGCAGACCCTCACCCGTCAGCGTCGTCCGACCGGCGGTGGCGCCGATCAGGAAGCCGCGGCCGAGCTGGTCACCCATCGCCCAGAGCTGGTCGCCGGTGCGCTGGAACCCGAACATCGAGTAGAAGATGTAGAACGGGATCATCGGTTCGCCATGCGTCGCATACGACGTCCCGGCCGCGATCATCGAGCCCATCGCCCCGGCCTCGCTGATGCCTTCGTGCAGCAGTTGGCCCTTCTCGGACTCCTTGTAGGCCAGCAGCAGATTGCGGTCGACCGATTCGTACGTCTGCCCGAACGGCGAGTAGATCTTGGCCGTCGGGAACATCGAGTCCATCCCGAAGGTGCGGTATTCATCGGGCGCGATCGGGACGATCCGGTGGCCGATCTCCGGGTCCTTCATCAGGTCGCGGAACAGCCGGATCAGCGCCATCGTGGTGGCCACCGGCGTCTTCTCGTTGCCCTTGCTGAGCGGCTTGTAGACGTCGTCGCCGGGCAGCTTGAGCGTCTTGGGCCGCACCCGGCGCTCGGGCAGGAAGCCGCCGAGCTGCTGGCGGCGCTCCATCATGTACTGGTACTCCGGCGAGTCGGTGCCAGGGTGGAAGTACGGCGGGTCGTACGCGTTCTCGAGGGTTTTGTCCTCGATCGGCAGGTACAGCCGGTCGCGGAACGCCTTCAGGTCGTCCGAGGTCAGCTTCTTCATCTGGTGGGTCGCGTTGCGGCCCTCCAGCGCCTCGATCGTCCAGCCCTTGATGGTCTGGGCGAGGATCACCGTCGGCTGCCCGACGTGCTCGGTCGCCGTCTTGAAGGCGGCGTAGACCTTGCGGTAGTCGTGCCCACCGCGGGGCAGCCTGCGCAGATCCTCGTCAGACAGGTTGCGCACCATCGACTGCAGCCGCTGGTCCCCGCCGAAGAAGTTGTTGCGGATGTACTCGCCGCTCTCGACCGAGTAGGTCTGGAACTGGCCGTCCGGCGTGGTGTTCATCTTGTTCACCAGTACGCCGTCGTGGTCCTGCGCCAGCAGGGAGTCCCACTCGCGGCCCCAGATCACCTTGACGACGTTCCAGCCGGCACCGCGGAAGAAGGCCTCCAGCTCCTGGATCACCTTGCCGTTACCGCGGACCGGACCGTCGAGCTGCTGCAGGTTGCAGTTGATCACGAAGGTGAGGTTGTCGAGTTCCTCGCGGGCGGCCAGCCCGATCGCGCCGAGCGACTCCGGCTCACCCATCTCACCGTCGCCGAGGAACGCCCAGACGTGCTGCTGGCTGGTGTCCTTGATCTCGCGGTGGTGCAGGTACCGGTTGAAGCGCGCCTGGTAGATCGAGTCCAGCGCGGCAAGCCCCATCGAGACCGTCGGGAACTCCCAGAAGTCCGGCATCAGCCGCGGGTGCGGGTACGACGACAGGCCCTTGTGCGGGCCGCGGGAGACCTCCTGGCGGAAGCCGTCCAGCTGGTCGGCCGACAGCCGGCCCTCGAGGAAGGCACGTGCGTAGATGCCGGGGGAGGCGTGACCCTGGATGAAGATCTGGTCGCCACCACTCGGGTGGTCCTTACCGCGGAAGAAGTGGTTGAAACCGACCTCGTACAGGCTCGCGGCGGACTGGTAGGTGGCGATGTGGCCGCCGACCTCAAGGCCCTTGCGGTTGGCCTTGCTCACCATCACGGCTGCGTTCCACCGGATGAAGGCCCGGATCCGCCGCTCGATGTGCTCGTCGCCGGGGAACCAGGGCTCGCGCTCGGGCGGGATCGAGTTGATGTAGTCGGTACTCCGGAGCGCCGGTACGCCGACCTGCCGTTCCCGCGCTCGCTCGATCAGCTTGAGCATCAGGTAGCGCGCACGGGCCTTACCGCGCTCGTCGAGCACGGCATCGAGCGATTCGACCCATTCACGAGTTTCGTCGGGGTCGATGTCGGGGAGCTGGGTCGGCATCCCCTCGGTGATGATGGCTGGTGGTTCGTGTCCGGAAGCCACGGTGTCCTGCCGTTCTCTAGGTCGGTCCTCCGGGCAATCCTGTCACCTGACCGGAATGCGTTCTACTTCGCATCCACAAGCTCGTCGGAACCGGTCCTGACCGGTCGGTCATACCGGACACGCACGGGGCATCGCATGCGCATACCGGACACGCCGGGGAACCCTCGTGCATACTTGCGCGACGTGGTAGGCCACGATGGACTACTGCTACTGACGCCTACCCCCGAACCCCGGGGACGACGGAGGAGGACACGTGAGCGCGACCGCGGACCACGCGGACGGCAAGAGCGGCGAGCCGAACATGGCCACCCGGCTCGGCTTCGAGAGCGGTACGGTCGTGCAGGAGCTCGGCTACGACGCCGACTGCGACGACGCATTCCGCGACGCCATCAAGGAGATCACCGGCGAGGAGTTCGTCGGTGACGACTCAGACGACGTCGTCGACGTCGTCCTGCTGTGGTGGCGTGATGATGACGGGGATCTGGTGGATGCCCTGTTCGACGCCCTGACCGATCTCAAGGCCGGCGGAGTGGTGTGGCTGATGACGCCCAAGGTCGGCCGCGAGGGATATGTCGATGCCAGCGACGTCGCCGAGGCCGCGCCTGCGGCCGGTCTGTCCACGACCAGCAGCCTGACCGTGACCGAGGAATGGTCGGCCACCAAGCTGGTGATGCCGAAGTCGCCGCGGTCGAAGAGGTGACCGGGCGGTGACTTCTGCCGTCCCGCGATTGAACAGCGAGGCGCCGGACTTCACCGCGAGGAACCAGCACGGCGAAGAGGTCCGGCTCTCGGAGTTCCGGGGTCGTCGCAACGTCGTGCTGGTGTTCTACCCGTATGCCTTCAGCGGGGTCTGTACGAGCGAACTGGGCGAGATCCGGGATCGTCCTGAGCTGTTCGAGGATGCCGGGGCCGAGGTGCTGGCGATCTCCTGCGACCCGATGTTCACGCTTCGCGCGTACGCCGACGCGTCCGGGCTGGAGTTCTCGCTGCTGAGCGACTTCTGGCCGCACGGCGCCATCGCATCGTCGTACGGGGTGTTCGACGCGGACCGCGGTTGCGCGGTGCGCGGTACGTTCGTGATCGACCGGTCCGGTGTAGTGCGGTGGTCAGTGGTGAATGCGATCGCCGACGCCCGCGATCTGGGCGACTACGCCAAGGCGCTGGCCGGTCTGGACACCGGCCTCGGATAGACTGCGACGCCCCGGCCGGACCAGCGGGTCAGGGCGCATAGCTCAGCGGTAGAGCGCTTCCCTTACAAGGAAGATGTCGGGGGTTCGATCCCCTCTGCGCCCACTTCGGGAGGATACCTGCACAAGGCCTCCGGAAATTGGGATGCTGTGGCGGCTGTAACGCATTACAGTTCTTGTCAACGGCAAGAGAACCTGGGTGGGCCGGAGTCGATCGGTTACCACTTCTAATGGGCGGGTCGCGGGTTCGAGTCCCGCCATCGGACCTGGTCCGGTGTAGCTCAGATGGCTAGAGCAGCTAAACGCCGGTAGGCACAAACATGTCCACCCAGGCTCTCAACCCATGCCGGTTCAAGTAGGAGACCAGCATGCCCAATCCGCTCAGCTTCATCACCTCACGCCGCACCCTTCAGTCGGCACAGGCCGACTCCCGGCAGCGGGAGAACCACGCCGGCGGTTTCACCTTCGTCGTCGACCCGGACACTAAGCTCCGGCGTTTCCTCACCATCGGAACGGAGAGCGGGACCTACTACGCCGGCGAGCACGAACTGACGAAGGAGAACGCGGCCGTTGTCCTCGACGCTGCGCGCACACGGGCCACCGACCTGGTTTCGATGGTTGTCGAGATCTCTGTCGCGGGCCGTGCGCCGAAGCAGAACCCGGCTCTGTTCGCCCTGGCCGCAGCTGCCAAGCTCGGCGACGAGGACGGGCGTCGGGCGGCGCACGCGGCCGTTCCGCTGGTCTGCCGGACCGGTACCCACCTCTTCCTCTTCGCGGGGTATCTCGAGCAGTTCGGCGGCTGGGGTCGCGGCACCCGGCGCGCGATCGGCAATTGGTACGCCGACCCGGAGAGGTCGGTGACCGACATCGCCTACCAGGCGGTGAAGTACCGCCGGCGCGAGGGCTGGGTCCATCGCGATCTGCTGCGCCTGTCTCACCCCCGGACCGACGAGCCGGCACGCCGGCAGCTGTTCGACTGGATCAGTGGGCGGACCGCCGATCTCGGCGGACTGCCCCTGGTGTCAGCCTTCGAACGGGCGCAGGCCGCCACCTCCGCCGCTGAGATTCGTGAACTTGTCGAGGGCAACCGTGCACTGGCGTGGGAGATGATCCCGGACCGCTTCCTGAACGAGCCGTCCGTCTGGGAGGCATTGCTGCAGAACGGTCTTCCGCAGGGCGCATTGATGCGTCAGCTTCCGCGCCTGACGCGGCTCGGCCTGCTCGAGCCGATGGGGCAGTGGGCCGGCCCGGTATCTGCGCAGCTCGCCGACCCGAAGCGGCTGCGAAAGGCGCACATGCATCCGATCAACGTGCTGGTGGCGCAGCGCACATACGCCTCTGGCCGGAGCGCTCGGGGCGAGGGCACGTGGTCACCCCCGCGTCCGATAGTGGACGCGCTGGATGCGGCGTTCTATGCGGCATTCGGGGTCGTCGAGCCGACAGGCAAGCGGACCATGCTGGCGATGGACGTGTCCGGGTCGATGACTGCGCCTGTCGGTGGCATGCCGGTGTCGTGCCGTGAGGCTTCTGCTGCGCTGGCCCTGGTCACCGCAGCTACGGAGTCCCGATACGAGATCGTCGGGTTCACGGCGCGAGGTGGCATGTGGTCCGGGAACGACACCGAACTGACGCCCCTCGCCATCGGACCAAGGCAGCGACTCGACGATGCTCTCAGGACCGTCGGTGACCTGCCGTTCGGCCGTACGGATTGCGCATTGCCGATGATCCAAGCGGAGAAGACAGGCCTGGAGATCGACACGTTCGTGGTCTACACCGATAACGAGACCTGGGCCGGATCGATCCACCCGCACCAGGCGCTGGCGTCGTACCGTCGGGCAACCGGGATCCCGGCTCGGCTCGTGGTGGTCGGGATGACCGCGACTGAATTCTCGATCGCCGATCCTTCCGACGCGGGCATGCTCGACATCGCCGGCTTCGACGGGGCCGTCCCGAGCATGATCGGCGACTTCTCGCGTGGTCTCTGACGCCCGGGCACAGCAAGCGCGCGAACACCATCGCGCGCTTGCTGCTGCCTTGGCGACTGCGGAACAACACCGGGAACAACGCAACCGGTTGATCCGGCAACTGCGTGCCGAGGACCCGGAACGCTGGACCTATCCGGCGCTGGCGCGGCTCCTCGGCTGCAGTTCCGAGCTGATCGCGGCCGTCGTAAAAGGCCGCACCTGACGGTCCGCGACGCTCGTCACGGCGGACGGCTCCACGGCTCGGTATTTCTTAACGGTCGGCTGTCGGAACTGCCTCGGCCAGGTCACATCTCGGCTGGTAGGGTTCACGCTCGTCGGAACGACGATGACGCACCGGGACCACCCGGTCACGACTTCGGAGGTACGGCGCAGCGGGGCTTTGTTCTGTCGAGCGAGACGAGTATGCCCAGTGTCGTCTCCGTCCAGTTGGGGAGGCACGTGTCCGTGGGTCGCCGACTAGATGGCGTCTCTGGCTCGGGGTGGATGCGATGAGGAGCGTTGTGGATCGTCCGGCGATCAGTACTGGTCCGGCCCTGATGATCCCCGCCGGTTACCCCCGTGACCTGCCCAGCGCGCTGGTGCGTGCCGCGCGGGACTTCGCCGGTGCCGGCGTGGTCGAGGTCGGCCCGGACGGGCGCGCCACCCGCTTGGACTTCCCGATTCTGCTCGAGTTGGCCGCCCGGATCCTGGCCGGCTTGCGCGCGAACGGCGTACGGGCTGGTGACCCGGCCGTAGTGCATTGCACCGAGCCGGTCGGCTTCCTGGCCTCGTTCTGGGCCTGCACGCTGGGTGGCATCCGGCCGCTCCTGATGGCTCCAGCGGCTGCAGGGGACACCACAGAGGAGGGCCGCGAGCGGCTCCGCAAGGTGACCGAGCTGCTTGGCTGGACGGTCCTGATCGGCCGGCCTTCGGACCTGCCGTCCGACCTGGGCCTGCCGGTGCTCGACCCTGACGCGTTGGCCGGGCACGAGCCCGCCACCGAGTTCCACCGGCCCGCGGCGGACGATGTCGCCGTACTGATGATGTCCTCGGGCACCACCGGGACGCCGAAGCTGATCCAGCTGACCCACCGCGGGCTGGTCGAGTTCGCCGCCGGTACGCCGGCCATGCTGCCGATCAGGCCCGGGCAGACCACCCTGAACTGGCTACCGCTGGACCACAGCGGCGCCTTCTTGCTCTACCACCTGCTGCCGGTCTTCACAGGCTGCACGAACATCCACGTGGCCACCGACTGGGTGCTGACGGATCCGCTGCGCTGGCTCGACCTGATGGACCAGCACCGGGTGAACCACTCCTGGGCGCCGAACTTCGGCTATCGGCTGCTGACCGCGGCGATCGCGGACGAGCCGGACCGGCACTGGGATCTGGCCGCACTGCGCAGCCTGGTCAGCGGTGGTGAACAGATCACCGTGCCGGTGATGAGCGAGTTCCTCCGGATCACCAACCGGTTCGGCGTCGTGCCCGAGACCTTCGTGTCGGCCTGGGGAATGACCGAGACCGTCACCGGCATCACCTTCGCCCGGCCCGGCCTGACCCCGAACGTGCACCGGGTCCGCATTCCCCCGACAGGCGTCGTCGAGTGGGTGGACCAGCGCAGCCCCGGCAAGGTCGTGGTGGCCAGGCCCGGCAAGAGCCGCGCCGATGCACCGGACGTGCTCAGCCTTGTGTCAGTGGGAGCGCCCGCGCCGGGCGCGACGGTCCGCATCGTCGGTGCCAACGGCGCCGTACTGCCCGAGGGCCGTATCGGTGAGCTTCAGATCGCCTCGGCCCGGGTGACGCCGGGCTACCTCGGCAACCCGGACGCCGATCACGCCGCCTTCCCGGCCGGGAACTGGCCGGCGCGGAAGTGGCTGGCGACGGGCGACCAGGCATTCATCACCGGCGGCCAGGTGGTCATCACCGGACGCGATAGCGATCGCATCATCCTGAACGGACAGAACTACTACGCCCACGACATCGAAGCCGTGGCGGCCACCGCAGATGGTGCTCAGCCCGGCCTGGTGGCGGCCTGCGGCGTCGCGGACCCCGCTGCCGGTACCGAGCGCTTAGTGGTGTTTTACGCCCGCGCGGTTGATCCGCAGGAAGGCGTCGCCGAGGCGATCCGTACGGCTCTCTTCGACCGGCTGCGGTTGACGGCACAGGTGGTCGGGGTTGTACGAAGGCACTTCCCGACGACGCCGGGCGGCAAGATCCTCCGTTCGCTCGTGAAGCAACGCTGGCTCGACGGCACCCTCGACTCCGACGCACCTGTCCGTAACGCCCCGTACGGCGAGCAGATGCGCGGGCACGGTCCCCGGTATGGCGAGCCCGTGCATGCAGGTGGTTCCCCGTATGGAGACCCGACGCTGGGAAGCGACCTCCCGTACGACGCAATGGCGCGCGGAGACGGGTACTCCTACGAAGACGCTGGGGAGGAGACGACCGAACTGCCCGTCGTCCGCCTTGCCTCTCGCAAGTCGACGAAGACCGCCATCCCAGTACCGCCGGATCGCCCGATCCTGGGGGCGAGACGTCCTCCGGAACCAGTCGAGCTGGAGCCGGACGAAGGAGCCGCGTCGGCTCCAGGTGGCTCCAAGCCTGGCGCGGAGCAGGCAACTCCGACCGCTGAGCAAGCGTTCCCGGCCCCGGCCGGGTCGATCGAGCCCGAGCACGCTGGGGTACGACCGACTGGCCAAGGACAGCCGGTGCTGAAGGCGGCCGCTGCAGGACCAGCCAAGGATGAGGCGAGCGGCCAAGAGCAGGCTGGGCAGGAGGCGGCTGGGCTAGAGCCAGTTGAGGTCGAGCGGACTGCGCCAGGGTCGCCGGAGCCCACGACAGCCGAGCTACGGCCGGCCGAGCCAGACTCTGCGACTTCCGAGCTGGAGCCAACCGAGCCAGACTCCGCGGCAGAGCTAGAGCCAACTGGGTCGGTGCCGAGCGAGCCGGAATC
>JAWWPC010000314.1:0-9022 GCA_033851055.1 Kribbellaceae bacterium
GCGGGTTGAAGGCGTTATTGTATCCAGAGCAGGCAGCAGTACGTGATCCCAAAAGAAATCTTGGATTCCTTTCGGTATTCGAGTAACATGGAAATGTCGATGCGGATCTTTGTGCATCATTCGAGGGAAGAATATTAATATCTCCACGACAGACGATCCCTGCTGGACGCCCAACAGTAAATGCGGAAGTGTGCTGAGTGAGTGTCTTTTAGTAAACCATTCCGTACGTCCTCCTAGTGCCTTTTGGTCCTTCTCGCTCTGCGGATAAAGAAGCTCGATCTCAACATGGTTGTTCTTCCAGATCGGGGCTCTATCCCGGATGACGGGGGCAGAGTAGACAGAAACCGTTCCCTTGAATCTGGCCGTCCGTGTGATCCAAATAAGGCTGTCAATATCGCAAGCAAACTCCAATTCATCAGGTTCAATTCCATCTCGAAGAAGATCAACGCAGATATACTGGTCGTCTGTCTGGCCCGTAAGAAGAATGGCATCATGTTCCTTGGCCATCTCAAGCACCTGTTCAGCTCCCACAACCAACAAGTCGTTCACCTTTACTTCTTGTCCATATCGTCCCTTGCGGTCCTGAGAAATGTAGCCTTGGATCGAGTCAGGCGGATCGGCCAGCCCTGCTGGACACATATGCTCCTTGACAAGAATGGGTTCTCCCATATCAAATGACTGTGCAAAGCACGGAAACAATCGGTATCCATAGTCTATGAAAAGCGAATAGGGTGCCGGCGTCAGCAGGATCTGGTTGCAGATATACATCAATGATGGTGCAAGTTGGAAATTGGTGACAGGTATCGGCGAAATGTCCTCCAGTACTGGGCCGCTCTCATAGTCATCAAAGGTCCGGTCGAATGGAAGTAGGAGACCTCGTAGATGACGTCTTGCGGGTAGCACGGGAGCTTCCACTGGCCGAGGGAATCTTCCAATTCGTGCTTGTAACTTGTCTATCTTGCGAATGTTCCCCTTCTCTTCGACACCTTCAGGCTGCTCAAACTCCTGTCCTTCCTGGATTACCGACAATGATGATTCGTCGTCGTCGTCACTGTTTTCATCCTTGTCCGTCTCCTCTAAGAATCCTTGCACATAATCAGTCATCATCTCCGTGCCCTTCAACACCTCTTTCCGATGTCTGGCCAAGGCCTGCTGGACGTTCTCTGTCATCAGTGGTATCGGATGTTGCTTTGCGGCCAGTCGATGTCTTTCCTCTTCCAGAATCTTTTGGCAGAATTTGCATTGCCGTATTGCTGGTCTTAGATTGACACTGACGGAGTGCAGACCAACAATCGGAGATTCTTGAAGATCGTTTCCCAGTTCATCATGTGCCATATCCATTCCATCCACTTCCCCAATCCCAAACCTCGCTTGCAACGCCGCCAAACAATGGGTCCGGAGGACTCCATACTTCCTGTGTCCTTCGACCACCTTTTCGTGAACAACTTCCGCCATCTTCAGCCGAAGTAAATGACCACAACGTAATATCGTGGGTCTTTTCCATTGTCCATTGCCATCCGTCTTCAGGCCATTAATAAGGATATGTTGCGAGACCTGACATGCAATAGGCCCGCAGTCATAACCGTTCTGTTTCCAATCCACCTTCCGAAGCACCATAGAGGGAAGTCCGGTCCAGCCCATGAGTTGACAGACTTTTGTCCATATCTTGACCCCGTTCCAGCTCGTCCAGTCCTGGCAGTTGTTGTATACCTTTGTAGACAGGATATCCTTTCCCAGCAGATAGATTGCCCCGAGACTTGGAGCAAAGACAACCACACAGAAATGATTTCCACCACAGTTCAAGACGTAGACCAATGTTTCCAATGGACAAGCTGTGCCACGATCTGGCAGGTCATCAAATATTGCTCGAAACATATCAATCTCTTGGTCATCCGTCGTAACCCTTTCCTCATCCGTCGCCATCGGTGGTATGAATGCATTCGGTATGTATCGTGCCTCGGGAACAGGTAACAATTCCCAGATACTCATGAGCCAGAGGTCAATGGAGGTAATATCTATCCAAACTTTGTGCTTGAGATATTTGAGGCAGCGAAGGGCCTGGCTCAGTCGTATGGGGTTCATCATATACAGGTCTATCAATCGAACAATCGATCAGGTAAAGCCAATCAAAGATTCAATCAAATCAATACCCCATGAACTCGGCAATTCTCCATTTAAGCCTTCATCAATTTCAACATCTATTCTTTCTTCGTCATCATTCTCGCCCCTATCATTGGTTGTCTCTGGCCTCGTGTATTCGAGATCGTCAAATGACGTTTGGGGTGCATCCCCAGCGACTTCCGCTCCTTCCTCTTCGCTGTCACTGCTGGTGTACAATACGTGTTTGGATTCGTGGATTTTTGGTTTTTCGCTTGTTTTTGTTGCTTTAGATTCCTCACTGCTGAGGCTAACATCACTTGGTGTCGTAAAAGACATTTTTATACCTAGCACCATTGCCGTTCAGATATGCTACTAACCTAAGGAAATGCAACAGAACCTTGGTTATCCGGCTGAACATTGGCACCCAGCTTAACCGTTTCCAACAACTTGATCAGTGAGTCCGTCCCACATTCAGAAGAGGACTGGATGTCATTGTTGAAGGATGCAAATATAATATATATTTCTATCATCTCACCAGTTCACCCACTTGGTTAGACTCTTGTTTGACAAATCGGCCTTTGATTTGCGGTTGCGTTTGACTGCCTTTAGCGGCCTGGAGTGCAGACAAAAGTTTGTCGGTATCCGATGACGAAACTACCTCATATTTATCCATAGTCTTAGACTCTTGTTCAACCCAGCCTGGTCTAGATTGTGTTTGACTGGATTTAGCAGCCTGGAATGCAGATAGAAGCTTGTCGGTATCAGATGATGATGATGGTTGCATTTTAACGTTTTTGATCCCATCAAATGATAAGAAAATTTTCATATCCCGCCTACATCATGTCGTACATGTGACAGCCTCTCAAAGTAGAAAGAACCGCACTATTTCCTTACTGTGTGTTCCCAATTTGGATGGTATCAAAGACTAAATGGTATTGCTACATGTGGGACACTCGTACCGAATAAACTTGGTGTCTTGAACATATTCAACAAACTCGCTTGTCAAATAAGTCTTCCACTGCTCCCATTGCTCCTCCTTATCCATCCCTGAAATGATGTCAGCCAGCTTTTTTTCCTTTGATTCAAATGCCTTGAGCTTTCTGCCGGTGCCCACAGTCATCCAGTCCTCACATTCAGATGCTCCACCAGCTCCCCTGATTATTGGTACCTGCTTCAGAATATCGATAGACGTAGGTCCTTTCAGTTTTTGTGGATAACCAATCTTCTTCATGCATTTCTCATGTAACCACATTTCACAATGGACACAGTACCGTTGGCGGTCTAGGTTTGGGCTGTACCATGTCTTGCAAACGCAGTGCATATTGGCGTTCTGTCATGTTCATTAATCCATCAATATCAATTTGGTTATTTATCTAGACGTACCAAAAGTTGTGGCTTCCCTCCTTCAAACGTCAGAAAAAGTCGACTGTACCAGCTTCCTTGTGGAATATGTTTGCCAAAGACAGTCGTGTCATCAAAAGTCTGGATGGTAACTGTATCTTTTAACAAACATTAGTTATCGACTTGTAACTTATTTTTTGGTTGGCTCACCTTCAATACACGTAGCATCAACAACACTGACGTGATCTGACTTTATCAATTCCGTGTTACCCATTAATTTTATGAGCCCAGCCTGTCTACATATCCATTGTCAAAAATCAATCAATTCAGGGATATGATCAGATGTTTACCGTCGATTCAATTTCAAGTCTTTCAGATTTGAGGGAGAGTAGAACCAACAGCCTACTACCCAGAACGTCTTTGCTCCTCGGTGGATGGAGGTGATCTTCATCTTCCAATACATGTGCCCATCGCTATGCGTTTCACCAGCCACCATTCCTTCATGAACAATAAACACACTATTTCTACATCAGCCCTTGGTTCAACATCTGTCTAGATCGCGCTTACCAGTCGCCCTCCTTCAACCTCTCTACTTCCTCTCCGTCAGCCATATGCATCACCAAGTCATCAACTCGTGGCATCTTCAGCACCTTCTCTACGGACGGAGTCATGTTTGCCCCATTTTCCTCATCATTTTCAACAGAACCTTTCTGTAGTACGCTGGTGCTTGACTTGGATCTCGGCATTTATGATGACTTGTGCTGTCAGAAGTGGCCTGACAGCGGAGCTTAATCAATTGT
Organism: Kribbellaceae bacterium; assembly: GCA_033851055.1. GTDB lineage: Bacteria > Actinomycetota > Actinomycetes > Propionibacteriales > Kribbellaceae > Kribbella. The sequence goes on from JAWWPC010000314.1 coordinate 4,242, forward strand.
TTAAATATTGATGGATTGATGGATTGATCCCATCAGTGTGGGAAAGCAGTCAGGCGTTAGACATTGCTATATATATGTACCTATTGCCCACATAAAATGTAGTTCAGATATTCGTCACATTGTGCCTTAAATCGGTCCACCATTGATCTCTTCACCTTCTCATTGATCAATGTTTCCCAATCTGCATCACTTTGTTTTTGCAAAAGCATTAAACACCGTCTTGTCTTTTTGAGTAGCTGCAAACCAATGATTTTAGCTGACCTTTATTCACCTCACAATATACCCACTGTCACGTCTTCTTCCTTTGAAGACTTGATCAATGTCAAAAGCCATTCCTTGTTGGGATATGTCGATTGCTGTGCCATCTCTCGAAGGCTTTCGTAAATCGCCTGCAATTGGGCCGTTTGTTCCCTGACGTTCACATGTCTTAAAAGAGAAGCCAGTTTGACAAAAAATTCCCGTGTCTCCAACTTGTGTTCCCTTATTGCTAGTGTAATTGATGGTTTGGATGAGCCTCCGGTTGTTCTGCTGGGTATAAGTAAATGTCCTATCACTCTGGTCTGGTGTTCATCAGAGTGTGTGTCTTCAGAACGGTGTTGGTGATCATCGTCTAAGTATGCCCAATCAATCTCTTAATACATTGGCTATGTTTGTTGACCATTACCTAGTTCCATGTTTGAACCTGCTTTATCCTCAGAATTCTGCAATTCTTCCTCCGTCTCTGTCATCTTGGAGTCTTCGCCTGAATAAATAGGCGTGAGAATCATTAATGGATTGATTTGTCTTACCAGTTGGAGTCCAGCCCTGTCCTCCTTCTGAAAAGTCCATCCCTTCACCCGCAGTATTGCCTATGCGCCAGAGTAGCACCTGGTCTTTCCAATATATATTTAGAAGGCTCACCTTCATATATATCATTGGATTCTAATGAAAATAAACATGTCAATGTGTACGTGATTATTTTGTCTTACCAGTTTGATTTGAACCCTGTCCAAGGCCTCCATCTGAGAATTCCATCTCACCACCAGTGTTGCCTGTGTGCACAATGCAGTTCATCTTTTTCTCCAATATATATATGAAAGGCACACCTTCATGTATAACATCGTCATCTAAGTCTAACAAAAAGCAGATATTTTAGTCATCGTAGGCAATACATTAACCTATTCTATACATGGCTTGAAATCTGCCATGTATCTTAGTTTGTAATCACAGATGATAAAACAATTATCTACATACCTTTGAGACGACCATTGGCATCTCTAGGTCCGTGATATAGAAAAGATCTCCAGTCTTAAATACCTGATCAGAAAAAAGTTAGAATGTATAAGCTTGTTGTGGCTCACAGTCCGGTGTCAGATGTTCTGTTCGAAGCCCATCTTCTGTCTCTTCCCCAGGCCAACTTTTGGGCATCTCAGACAAACTTGGTATGTAAGTCCTCCAGTTGTTTGAATCTGCAAAAATAAAATAAAATAACATATATAATGATAGAAGTTCTCGATTACACACATTGTTTCTTCAGCCATGACAGACCAGGATCATTGTCAAAGTTGACATCTTTTATCATTTCAGCTACTCTTACTAGTAGTGTCAGTAATCACATATTATGACGTGCAACTGACCTTTAGATGTTGGCATGTCGATAAGAGATAACGTGCATTATGTGATGAAATTTGTCACATCATTCCCACAGCCATCTGGTGAATGCATGGCGTGACATGATGTGGCGATGCATGATACGCGACGGAGTGTTTCATGCATCGCCACATCACGTCACATTTGTCACTATGCAGATGAAAGGTCGACGTGCCGTCGCTGAAAATTGACTCAAGTGAGAAATCGACAACCTGTGCTGATGAATAAGTCAATTGTGCTGATAAATTAGTCAATTTTCTACAAAAATCATCTATCTCAGTGACGCAAACATCTTGGGGTCACAACTCACATATTGGGTACCTTCTTTTATCAGGTGATCCATTATCGGGTTCTTTTGTTCACACCTCCATCTTTGATAACCAGTCATGACTGCCATTGACCAATTTCGCATTTGCCTTCATTTCTGCCACCAACCAACAAGCCATAATAACTCAATGCAGGGATTAGAAATTTTTTTCCTGTAATTCCGTCCTTGCTCAACCTGTTTCCACTAACCCTTTCTTCAGAGGCCCAAAAACAACCAAAAAACATATGTCTACACACTGTTGCTCGAAAAATACTCGTTGCTCCTCAGATCTGCATCGTGCTCTGGACGACCATGACTGGATCAAGTTTGGTCACAGAATCTGGTCTGCTCATCATAGTCGCCTCAGACCTCAGATTTTGCAAAGATTCAAATTGGCTTGGTCTCGAATTCACAACACAGACCCTCCTTTGGTCAAGGGTGCCCCACCTGACTTTTTGGAAGACCCATTTCATTGCTGCTATAAACCAGTGCCCTGGCGGGTCGAGTGCAACATTCCCCCAGATGATGTCTCATCATCGTCTCAACACTTCTCTCCTATCCCTGAACCAATGCCTCTATCTGACCACAACAATACCCTGTCGCCTACCACCACCAACCTTCACGACGATCTGGTTCAACTTTTCAACTCTCTCGATTACGTGATAGACCACAGTGGAACCTTTACCAAAATTAAAAACGGCTTCTTCCCTGGTTTTGTAGACTATATTGCTGATGATTATCCAAAGACTCGACTTAAAGTTATTTTTCCCATCATCCCTCAGTACTGTCGAGTTTCAAGTTCTAACCAATCGTTCGACATGTCCTCAGTCACGATTGATATCAAGGATGCAGAAGCAATCTTGAAGGTGGAACCACGATGTTTGTCTCTGTCCAAAGACCAATCAAAGGGCAGGTCAAAGGTCAAATATGTTTGCTGTTCTTGGGTATGTCTGCACATCATATTTCCTGTGATATCTCATCCCGTCCATATATGTTTGCAGCTCTGCATAGCCTTTGAGATGTTGGACAATCCTCATCTGTGGGATATCCAATTCATGAACTGGACATCTTTTTCATCAGCTCTGCTTACTCGATCAGGCCAGGATTGGACGTCAATTTGTTCGGCAGATCTGCTTATAGGGGGCATAAACTTTACAAACAACTTCCTGTATGTCCATTTCTGATTTTTTTCTCAACATATTTTATGTCTCATGCCAGTGAAACCTCCATTTATGGTTTAAGTCCCTCTGATATGGAGAAGGCATGGTCATCAACCGTCTGCCTCACCAGTATAATGACGATTTGGCCGGATCCCCGCGATCTACTCATGGCAGGCTCGAAGCTCTTTCTCGAGACCATAATACAAGAGGCCTCCTCTTTTGCCAACTTCTCTCATCCCCAAGTCTCTGAAGTTGAACCGACATTCGAAATTGTTCGTCAGATAACCTCAGGACAGTTGTCAGCCGTTCTCAAACGTGAATTCAGTAGCCATGGACACCACATTTTGACTTCGCATACCAGAGATCCTTTGGCCAAGTTGAAGAATTGTCTGGTTGAAGAAGAGCGGGTTTATAGCAAAACCACTCTTTTCCCTCGTCCCCGGTGGTACCTCTCTCCCTACAACCCTTGTCTCAGGCATTTGGGAGAGATCAGAGCTTTTGTAATAAATGGTGTTCTTTTCATGTCCATTATTACCCTTCCAGCATCCCAAAGTACACGTTTGATGGATATTGTGGAGCCAATTTTGTTCACCCCTTTGTCGAGGCTAAGGTTGGATTTTTCTATTTATCTCTCTGGTCAATCCTTGTTTAATTGGTTATTCAGCTTGTCATTTGAGGAACGAAGGTCGGGTACCCATCCAGGTCTGGCTTCCACCGTCCTCAGCCCTCACGAGGAAGAGGGTTGCCATGCAGATTACATTCTTCCTCTTTTATACCGTTTGATTGTGGCTGAGGAACACATCACAAAGAGACGGTCTGGTATGCGGGTTTTCGTTCGGATGGACATTTCTGTTTTCCAATCCAAGGGAAAATTCAACTACGTTGTCAATGAACTTACTCGCTCCCATCAGAGCACTCTTTTTGCAGAATATGGCGGAGGAAAGGCAGACTTTGCCTTTCAAGACATGACAAAAGTTTTGCATTTCATAACTTCCCATGACAACTTTAATAGAAATATTCTGACTATCTAGATTAGTTTGTTTCATTTTGATTAATCATTTCATCAATATTAACATTCTTTACTGGGCTAATTAGTTGGAACATTGAACCTTGTGACAACCAGCAAGTTTTTTTTCTCGTTTACTAAGATGTGATGTGACAGGTGGCATTGTATTGTATTCAATTATATTTCCAATAGAAATAGAAATAGACCTGATTTATCAAATTAAGCCGACAGATGAACGGGCCTTATAGTATGCTACCACATTTGATGGCATTCCAAAAATAGTAATAGCTCCGATGCGTCTATCAAAATGTCTCCCTCTATATCTCAATAACCGGTCCGCCAATATCTTAGCTTTTTGGGGATTTAATATAGGTTATATATCACTCTAATAATATGCAATAATATTCCATGAATTTTGGAAACAAAAGTTAAATTTTAATTCAAGTTTTACTACTACAATCGGCCATCTGCGGTTCTTTCTGTTAAAGTGGATGGTTATATACAGATCAATATTAGACCTACTATTTCATTTAAATTACATGCTAAATAGCAATAAAATGCCCAGCATACATAAACGGACCGGCTATGCCCAGTCGGCCATAAAACCGATTTGATCACCCGAGTCCGGATTTAAAGCATTCGCTAGAACCGTTCTAACCATTACAGTGTGTTATCTATA
>JAWWPC010000202.1:0-25021 GCA_033851055.1 Kribbellaceae bacterium
GCGCAGCTTGTGGTACGAGGTCGCGCCCTGGAACGCGTGCGCGACCCGCAGCGCCAGTTCGTCGTCTCCTGGTGCCGCGTTGACCAGCATGTGCAGCGGCATCCGCTCGGCGCCGGAGAGCCCGGTCGGTACGGCGCTCGAGGGTGAACCGGTGAGGCTCCACGCGCTGAACTTGTTCCCGGACGAAGGCCGCGGCCGGGGCGGATCCGTTGCGGGCGGCTTCAGCGGCGCGATGTCGTCACCGGGGTGAATGAACACGTCGACGTCGTCGAACATGGCCAGGAACCCCTGCATCCAGAGCGCTCGCGCCCGCTGAGCGTCCACGTAGGCGTTCGCCGGTAGCAGGTTGCCGGCATTGACCTGCTTACGGTACGGCAGCGTGAAGTCCTCCGCGCGCGTCTTCCAGTTCTGGTACTGGAAGGCCCCCACCTCGGTGTTGACGATGGGTGTGCTCATCGAGTTCAGGGTCGTGAACGGCGTCGGCAAGGTGTTCGTCGTCACCTTGACGACAGTGGCCCCGAGCGAGGCGATCACCCGGGTGGCTTCGTCGAAAGCCGCCAACTGGTCGTCGCTGGGGACGCCCCGGAAGTAGTCGCCCGACGCGGGCACACCCACACGCACCCCCTGCAACGGCAGCGTTCCCCGGTCGCGCACCAACGCGTCCGCGAGTGAGTACCGCTGGACGGGCCGGGTAGTGGGATCGTCGGGATCCTGCCCGGCCATCACGTCGACCAGCAGTGCGGCGTCGAGGGCCGAACGCGCCAGGGCCCCGACATTGTCGATGGAGTAGCTCAGCGGGAAGACGCCGTGCTTGCTGACCATCCCGTACGTCGTTCGGTATCCCGTGATCCCGCAGTAGGCCGACGGGATGCGGACCGACCCTCGCGTGTCCGAGCCGATGCCCGCGAGGAACTCCCCAGCGGCCGTGCCGGCGCCCGAACCGGAGCTCGATCCACCCGGTGTGCGGACCAGGTCCCAAGGGTTGTTCGTCGGGGCGGGGTCGCCCGACGCGAGCTCGACCGTCTGCGTCTTGCCCGCGATCACGGCGCCCGCCGCCTTCAGCCGCGCGACGCAGGTTGCGTCGAAATCAGGGACGAAGCCGCGGTACAGCTTCGAGTTCGCCTCGGTGAGGACTCCCTTGGTGAAAATGATGTCCTTGAGTCCGATCGGGATCCCATGGAGCGGCCCGAGGTAGGTTCCACGCCTCAGCAGCTTGTCCGCCGCCCGCGCCTGGGCGAGGACGTCATCGGCCGAGTAGGCAAGCGCGTAGGCGATCACGCGGGCCTCGACCTTGGTGGCGCGCGCGAGAACCGACTCCGCGAGCTGCACCGCGGTGATCTTTCCCCGGCGGATCAGGTCGGCCGCTTCGCTGATCTCGAGATCGTAGAGCGGACCGTCCGCGGCCTGCGTACGGGCAGCCGGCGGCGTCGCGGCCACGGCGGCGCCTGCCGGTCCCGCGGCAGCCACGCCGGCGCCGACAGCGCCGATCAGGAAACTGGCCCGGCTGATCCCCTCAGCCATGGTGGCCACCTGCGACGGACTCCACGACCGGGACAGGGACGTACTTCGGCAGCGGGAACGGCGCGTTCGGCTGCCCCACGGTCGCGATGAACCCCGCGCATTCCTCCATCCCGTTCAATGCCTCGGCGTACTGGTCGCCCGGTGGAAGTTGGCCAGGGCGCAGGCCGCGCGCCTTACCGATCCCCTCGGCGATCGCGGCGGCTTGGTCGTTGCTTATCGGCACCGGTTCCTCCTCATGGTCATGACGATGGTGCGGTTCTAGCTGGACAGTGGCGGAGTGCTGCGGGGTGTCTTGCGGGTATTCGTGGCCTGCTCGAAGGAGTACGCAAGCGAGAGCAGGCGTGGCTCGGTGAATTCACGGCCGAGCAGCTCGGCGCCAACCGGCACGCCCAGCGGGGCGCTCGCGGTCGGGGTGGAGAATCCGCCGGGAAAACAGACCGCCGGGAAGCCCGTGCCGTTGGACAGGGTGCCGTTGCGTTCCGGCTGCGGTACGCCGACCGGCGAGACGAGCACCTTCTGCAGCGGATACAGGATCGCTTCGATGTCGAGCTCGGCCATCTTGGCCGACACCGCCAGCCGGAGCTTCTCACGGTTGACCACGTGGTCCTTGTAAACCGCGTTGTTCAAGCCGTCGACGATCGCCAGTTCTGTTTCGAGGGCTGCTTGCGCCTCCGGCGTCGCCGTCTTGGAGGCGACCAGTTGGTCGAAGGTGTGTACCGGAGCGTCGGGGCCGAGCGAAGCGAAGTACGCGTCCATCGCCGTGTGCGCTTCCCACGTCGAGGTGACCACGATCGACTGCAGCGTGTCGTACGCCGGCAGGTTGAACCTGACGATGGTCGCGCCCTGCGACTGCATGCTGGAGATAACTGCCTCCATCACGCGGTTGACCTCCTGGTGGCGCTCCGCGGTGCCGAACAGGTTGGTCATCACGCCGATGCGGGCGCCACGAAGTGCGTCGCGCCGCAGCTGATCTGTATAGCTGCGCGGCGAGCGGCCGACGCCGTATCCCGTGACTGGGTCCGTCGGGTCGAAGCCCACCATGACGTCGAGCAGCTTGGCCGCGTCCTCCACCGTGCGGGTGATGGGCCCGAGCTCGTCCTGGGTGATGCTGGCCGGGATGACGCCCTGGCGGCTGATCAGGCCCCTGGTGGAACGCACGCCGACGAGGCTGCAGGCGGAGGCCGGGGAGCGGACCGACTGACCGGTGTCACTGCCCGTACCGAGGACGGCGAAGTTCGACGCAATGGCAGCACCGGTCCCGCCGCTGGATCCACCCGGTGTGCGAGTGAGGTCGTACGGGTTGAGGACCTGGCCGCCCAGGGAGCTGAGCGAGTTGCCGCCCCGCGCGAATTCCTGCAGGTTGGCCTTGGCGAGGATGATCGCTCCGGCCTTGCGCATCTTGTCGACCGTGAACGCGTCGGTCGGCGGCACGGAGGTACGCATGGCGGTGTTGCCGCCGGTGGTCGGCAGGTCGAAGGTGTCGTAGTTGTCCTTCAGGATGACCGGGATGCCGTGCAGCGGGCCGGTCAGGCCGGACTGCCGGTACCGGCGATCCAGTTCGTCGGCGAGCTTGAGCGCCTGCGGGTTGACCGTGATGATCGCCGTTAACGCCGGCCCTTGCTTGTCGTAGGCGGCGATCCGGTCGAGGTATTGCTGCACCAACTCCCGGCAGGTGAGCTGTCCACGGCGGTACGCATCGTGAATGTCGGCGATGGTCGCCTCAATCAACTCGAAGCCCCCCTTCCGGGAACGCAACCCGGACGTAGCGCTCGCTGCCTGCGCGGTAGCTGTCTCCTGCGCGAAGGCCGGCGCTCCCGCGACGCTGAGTGCGCCAACCGCGCCCGCGGCACCAACGATGAAGCCGCGCCTCCCCAGGTGTTTCTTTTCCATCTGAAGTCCTCACGTAGTAGCTCGTGAGCGGATCTTTTCATCGGATGTTTTCTCCCCACTACGTTCGTGTTTCTGTTTTATGAAGTGATCAACTTCACCACCGACAGCCCGGGATCGGCTGCGCTGATGGCTGGCTCGACTGACCGGTTCCTGGTCGACGGTGGTCCGTATTCTGAGACACGCGAGGACTGACGGTGATCGAATCTGGCTCCTAGTAGCCGCGGAAAAGCGGCAGTGATCCGATCTCCAAGACCCAGAGTCCTGACAAGGCGGGCCGCCGCCCGCATTCACTTGCGCGCTACAGTTCCGGTCGGCCGTTCCATTGGGCCTGGAGATGGCGCGCCGCTGACTGGTCGGGCAGATCCCGAACACCGGTCAGGGAGGTGACGGTGGCGTAGCCCGCGAACAGCAGGGCCTCGTCGGTGTCCGGCGCCGGGGGCTCGGCCGGGGTGTTCAGCACGATCACTGGCTCGCCCGTCGGCGCGATCTCGGCGGCGAGCCGGGACCGGCTGATCGGCGCGAGCCGGGCCCACCGCACGCCCTGGAGATCGGCGGCGGGGACGTCGGGCACGTTGACACTGAGGACCGTGCCCGTCGGCGCGGTGATGAGCCACCGGGTCGCCTCGGCAGCGATGGCGCCGGCGGTCTCCAAGAACCTGGGATGCTCCGAACCGATACTCATCGCAAGGCCGGACATGCCTTGGCTCGCTGCGGTGAGGGCCGCGGCCACGGTGCCTGAGTGGAAGATCGATACGCCGATGTTGATGCCGTGGTTGATCCCGGAGACGACCAGGTCGGGCGGTGGCCCGAAGGCACCGAGCCGGGCCAGCGTCACGGCCAGCGCGGGCGTGCCGCTGATACCGATGAAGCCGGAGTCCAGCACCTTGGTCCGGACCGGCCGACCGGCCATAGCGGCGCGAGCCGAGCCGACCCCGCTCTGGTCGTCCAGCGGAGCGACCACCAGGACGTCATGGCCGAGGTCGGAGACAGTCTCGGCCAGGGCCTGGATCCCCGGCGACTCGACGCCATCGTCGTTCGTCACGAGGATTCTGAACTGCTTCATCGCTACAGCCAATCACATCCGGGACCGGCGAACCGGTGGCTGTCTCAGCCGCGATCCTCGATCTCGCCTTCTGTTTCCAGCACGGCGTTACGGAGAGTCTCCAGGGCGTCCTCGCTCGGCTCCGCCCAGAGGCCGCGCTGGAGTTGCCGCGGTGCGAGGCATGGAGCGGCGGGACCGACGCGGATGCGGGGATCAGCACACCGGCCCGCCGGTTCAGGGAGTCGGCGCTGCCACCAAGACACGCGCGCCGGTGCTTTGTTCGACGCCTTCCTTCACCTTCTGAGGCGCGCCGAGCACGCCGAGGTGCTGCAGGCTTGGGACCACGACTGCGCGAACTTCGTCGCGACGGACAGCCTGGACCAATGCCTCAAAAGCTGCCGGAAACGTGTGCGCGTGTTCGGTGTAGACCTTGCCGAGGGTGAAGCCCTCGGCCTGCGCGAACGTGACCAATTGATCCTTGATCTGCACCAGTTCGGCGGCCGTCATGAGGAGGTGGGCGCGCACATATCCGAGCAACAGCGGTCGGGTGTCGTCGGGTGTTGTCCCGCTCATGTGATCAAGCTCCTTGATCGTTGGTTGCGTCCTGCTACGACTTTCGTGCAGGTAGCGGTGACGTTCCACCGAGCCGATCAGTGATCGTCTGGAGATACGGCCGTCGTTGCCACCGACGCGGAACTGAGAAATCCGAATCCATCGGGTGTCGAGCGGCTCGTGAACGAGTTGGAAGGCATGGGGGTCGAAGACTTGGCAAGGACAGTCAGGTCATGGATGGCTCACGCGGATCCGGCTATGGCGCGACGGGATCTGCTGTTGCGACTGTCTGCCGCGTTGTCACTGGCCGCCTCCAGCACGCCTGTTGCCCTCGGCGACGACGGCCATGCTCCTGAACTCGAGCCCGCGCACGATCTTTCAGGTATCTGGCTATCCCGCTACACCTATCACTCCAGCGGAAGGGCAGAAGAGTTCGACGGCGAACACCACGTCTCCGTTCGGCAGCACGGTGACCGCCTGATCGGCCGTAGTCTCTCCAAGCCCGAGGAGTCCAAACTGAGGTTGAACCCTGTCGGTAGCAGGGGCGATCGCCACCGGGACTTGGACCGAGCGGACCTCGTTGTCCGGCTACTACCAAGGCGCGACCTACCACGGCACGCTTCAGCTCATCGTCAGCCCGATGGGCCGGGCCATGGGTGGCCGATGGCTGGGCTTCAACAACCAGTTCAAGGTCAACACGGGCGAGTGGCAACTGACCTGGATCGAGGGCTCGACGAACAGCTGCCGCTGACGAAGATCAGCGGCGACGAGCCTCAGGATGGTGGTTACATACGAACTATCACTCAACAACGTGACAAGCGCAGGCTAGCTCAGCGGCGGTAGGTCGGTTCCGGTGATCACCGCAACGATCCGCGTTCCTACAGCGAACTCGCCGCGCTTGACCATCGCGAAGAGGCCGGACATCATCTTCGCGACGTACACCCAATCCAGTCGCATGCCGTGACGTACCTGGAAGTCATCGACAAGGGTATCCAGCGCGGGCGTCCTCTTGGCGTATCCGCCGGAGTGGAAGCCGCACTCGATACTCCAGTTCCCTGAAGCCTTTCCGAACGTGAGCCGCTGCAACCGCTCGACCTCGGCATTCAGGAACTCTCCACCCTCCAATACGGCGACACCCACAGCTCGTTGGCCACCCTCTAGCGCACCCGCGATGCCGGCAAGTGTCCCGCCGGTTCCGACCGGACAGAAGATCACATCGAATGGCTCCCCGATCTCAGCTGGCAACTCTGAGCAGCCACGTACCGATTCGGCATTGCTGCCGCCCTCGGGCAGATCTCCGAACTTGCGCCGCAGCAGGTCGACGACCTCGGCGCTCAGCTGAGCCCGGTAGCTGGTCCGATCGAGGTAGGTGAGTTCCATGCCGCGGCTGCTTGCATACGCCAATGACGGATTGAGCGGCAGGTGCTCCTCGCCACGAATGACACCAATCGTGCGGAACCCGCCGTAGTAGCCCGCGGCGGCAGTCGCACGGATGTGGTTGGAGTAAGCACCACCGAAAGTCAGGAGGGTCTCATGCCCACCGTCTTTCGCGGCAGCCAGGTTGTACTTCAGCTTCCGCCACTTGTTGCCCGGAAATTCGGGGTGGATAAGGTCGTCTCTCTTCAGCATCACCCGAACGCCACGATCCGCCAGCCTGTCGTCTCGCAGCTCGGTGAGCGGGGACGGCAGTCCCAGGTCCACTCCAGTCAACCCGCCGCCGGCTCCGGTCATGAACACCAGCATCCCACCCGTCAAGCCCGGTCTTCGAGGTCGCCTTCTGTTTCCAGCACGGCGGTACGGAGAGTCTCCAGGGCTTCGTCGCTCGGCTCCGCCCAGAGGCCGCGCTGGGCCGCCTCGAGCAACCGCTCGGCGATACCGTGCCTGGCCCACGGGTTGGACCGGCGGAAGAACTCGGCGATCTCCTCGTTCGCGACGTACTCGGTGGTGAGCGTCTCGTACATCCAGTCGTCTACGACGCCCGCCGTGGCGTCGTACCCGAAGAGGTAGTCGACCGTGGCGGCCATCTCGAACGCGCCCTTGTAGCCGTGCCGCTGCATCGCGGCCATCCAGCGCGGGTTGACCACCCGGGCGCGGAAGACCCGCTTGGTCTCCTCTTCGAGCGTCCGGGTCTTCACCTGCGTCGGTACGGCGGAGTCACCGATGTACGCCTTCGGGTTGGACCCGGTGAGGTGACGCACCATCGCGACCATGCCGCCGTGGTACTGGAAGTAGTCGTCGGAGTCCATGATGTCGTGCTCGCGGGTGTCCGCGTTCTTGGCTGCCACCTGGATCCGGGCGTAGGCGCGCTCCATCGACGGACGGGCCTCGGCACCGTCGAGGTCCTTGCCGTAGGCGTAACCGCCCCAGACGGCGTACACCTCGGCGAGTTCGGCGTCGGTGCGCCAGTTGCGCGCATCCACGAGCGGGAGCAGGCCGGCGCCGTACGAGCCGGGTTTCGAGCCGAAGACGCGGGCCGTGGATGAACGCAGGTCATTGCCATCAGCAACGTCCGCGTCAACGTGTGCCTTCAAATAGTTGCTGTCGGCGGGCTCGTCCAGTGAGGCCACCGTGCGGACCGCCTCATCGAGGAGTTGGACGACGTGCGGGAAAGCGTCGCGGAAGAAGCCGGAGATGCGGATCGTGACATCCACCCGGGGCCTTTGGAGCTCGTCGAGGCCGACCACCTCGAAGCCGGTCACCCGGCGCGAGGCCTCGTCCCAGACCGGCCGGCAGCCGAGCAGCCAAAGCACCTCGGCGAGGTCGTCGCCCTGGGTGCGCATCGCCGAGGTGCCCCAGACGGTGAGGCCGACAGACCGCGGCCACTCCCCTGTCTCGGCCTTGTGGCGGTTCAGCAGCGACTCGGCCAGCGCGACGCCGACGTCCCAGGCATTGCGGCTCGGGATCGCCTTCGGGTCGACCGCGTAAAAGTTGCGGCCGGTCGGAAGCACGTTCACCAGGCCGCGGGTCGGCGAACCGGACGGCCCCGCCTCGATGAAGCGGCCGTCCAGCGCACGCAGCACATTGGTGAGCTCGTCACCGGTGCGGGCCAGCCGCGGCACGACCTCGGTCGCGGCGAAGCTCAGCGACGCAGTCACCCCAGCAGATGCACGGCCGAGGACCTCGGCGACGACGACCGGGACCTTCGCGGCGTCCCAGCCGAGCGTCTCCATGCCTACGACGAGCTTGCGAGCGACGGCCTCCAGCAGATCCACCCCGTCAGCCCCGCTCACGGCCGGGAGATCGGCCAGGGTCGCGAGGTCGGCGAGCTCCGGGACCGCCTTGCCCGGATCGGCAAGCATCGCTGCCTCGTCGACGCCGAACGTGTCTGCGAGCGCCGCTCGCAGGCCGCGGACCGCCCCGGACCTGCCTCCCCACATCTGGTTCGCGCGGAGCACTGCGAGGACGAGATTGACCCGCGCCTCACCCTCAGGTCCACCGCCCAGGATGTGCAGGCCGTCGCGGATCTGGACGTCCTTGATCTCGCAGAGGTAGCCGTCCAGGTGCAGGACGAACTCGTCGAACTCCTCGTCCTCGGGCCTGGAGTCGGTGTGCAGATCGTGGTGCAACTGGGCCGCCTGGATCAGGGTCCAGATCTGCGCTCGCAGCGTGGGCAGCTTGTCCGGGTCCAGCGCGGACACCGTCGCGTACTCGTCGAGCAGGTACTCCAGCTTCGCCATGTCGCCGTACGTCTCGGCCCGCGCCATCGGCGGAACCAGGTGGTCGACGATCACCGCGTGGCCGCGGCGCTTGGCCTGCGTACCCTCTCCCGGGTCGTTGACGATGAACGGGTACACCAGCGGCAGATTGCCCAGCACCGCATCGGGCGCACATTCCGCGGCCATCCCGATGCCCTTGCCCGGCAGCCATTCCAGCGTGCCGTGCTTACCCAGGTGCACTACCGCGTGCGCTCCGAAACCGCCTTCCTCTTCAGTTGCCTCCAGCCACCGGTACGCCGCGAGGTAGTGATGCGACGGCGCCATGTCCGGGTCGTGGTAGATCGCGACCGGGTTCTCCCCGAACCCGCGCGGCGGCTGGATCATCAACACAACGTTGCCGAACCGCAGCGCCGCTAGCGCGATGGCCGGCTCCGGCCCCGACCGGTCGACGTACAGCTCACCTGGCGCCTCGCCCCACGCCTCGATCATTGCCTGCCGCAACGTTTCGGGCGTCTTGCCGAACCACTTCGCGTAAGTCTGGAGCGGGACCTTGGCGACGGCGTTGGCGAGTTGCTCGTCGGTCAGCCAATCGACGTCGTGCCCGCCGGCCGCGATCAGCCGGTGGATCAGGCCATCGGCGCCTTCGGCACCCTGGAGGTCGGCCAGGTCCAAGTTGCCGAGGTCGTACCCGGCTTCCTGCAGCTTGCCCAGGATGACCACCGCGCTGGCCGGGGTGTCCAGGCCGACCGCGTTGCCGATCCGCGCGTGCTTCGTCGGGTACGACGACAGGACCAGCGCTAGCTTCTTGTCCTTGGGCTCGACGTGCCTCAGCCGGGCTTGCGCGACCGCGATCCCGGCAAGCCTTGCGCATCTTTCGAGATCGGGCTCGTAGCTGGCGATGCCCTCGGCGTCGTACGCCTTGAACGAGAACGGGATGGCTATCAGCCGGCCGTCGAATTCCGGAATCGCCACCTGGGTGGCTGCGTCCAGTGGGCTGATCGCCGCGTCGCTGTCCATCCACTGCTCACGCGTCGAGGTCAGTGCGAGGCCTTGGATCAGCGGAATGTCCAGCGAAGCCAACGCACCGGCATCCCACGCGTCGTCGGCTCCGCCTGCGCTCGCATCGGCAGCGATAGTGCCGCCCGCCGCAAGCAGCGTCGTCACCAGTACGTCGCACTTCTCCAGCAGGGCGAAGAGCTCAGCGTTCTCCTCACTCGACGGGTCCAGCCCGCGCAGCGTGCCGCAGAACACCGGTAACGGCTGAGCGCCGGCAGCCTCGACGGCCTCCGCCAGCGCATCCACGAACGCGGTGTTGCCCGAGATTTCGTGCGCGCGGTAGTAGACGATCCCGACCACCGGCCGGTCGTCGTCGGTGATCGTCCTGCCCGCCCGCACGCCGTACGTCGGCAACGAGCGCGGCGGGTCGAACGCCTCGCCAGTCAGCAGCAGGGTGTCGCGGAGGAAGCCGGCCAGGTTCGCGAGGTTCTCCGAGCCGCCTTCGCGGAGGTAGGCCAGAGCCTCGGTGACCGCGCCGGCAGGCACGGTCGACAGCGACATCAGCTCGGCGTCGGGCGCGGCCTCACCACTGAGGACGACGGTCGGGATACCGGTGGAGATGACGGCGTCGAGGCCCTCCTCCCAGGCACGGCGGCCCCCGAGAAGGCGGACCACGACGACCTCGACGCCGTCAAGCAAAGGGGGAACCGAATCAAGCCCGACCCGAGCCGGATTGGCAACCCTCCAGCCGACGCCGGCCTGAGAAGCGGCAAGCAGATCGGTATCCGCCGTGGAGAGCAGCAAGAGGTTCGCGGGCATGCGCGTCCGGTCCTTCCTCGGGGTGTCCACGCCCCAGGTGGCAGGTACGACGGCAGCAGTTCCTGACTCCTCTCGTACCACGCCGAACGCCGTGGCACGAGAGTCACAGTGGCGGGACCGTCCCGGACTCACACCGGGTTCCTGCACAGCCGTCGACAACCACCCCACCGTACCCACCCCCATTGCCCCCTCCCCCGATCATCGGTCCCAAGTTGCCCGGCGTGTCGCCATTCATCGGTCCCAAGTTGCCCGGGGTACCGTCTCTCATCGGTCTCAGCCGCGGGCGCTGGACCGGACGAACTGGACCGGCTTTTCGATGACCTCGCTCCAGCCGGCCGAGGGCTATGCCTTCAGCGAGATGACCGGCGTACTCGCCGGGTATCGGGGCCGGGGTATCTCCTTGGCACTGAAGGTGCTGGCCATCGACTTCGCGCGCCGGTCAGGCCAGCGGTGGTTGCGGACGTTCCACCATCCGGCCAACGGTTCCGCCATCGCTATGAACCGGCGGCTCGGCTTCGTCGACGCCCCCTGGGCGCCTCCTCACAGCGGCTGGTCGTAAGGGACCGATGAAAGGCGACACGCCGGGAAACAAGGGACCGATGATCGGGGGTTGGGTTGGTTAGTGCTGGTCGAGGGTGTAGTGGGCGGCTAGGAGGTCGCGGCCCCAGTCGTTGCGGAGGTCTCGCCAGACCGAGTGGATGTGGTTCGCGTCGTCCTGGGTGTTGTCGTACTCGGCCAGGAAGGTCGGGCCGGCGACGGAGTAGTAGTGGCCCTGGCCTGGTTTGGAGCCGCCGGCCCAGGCGAAGGTCAGCCGCTCGATGCCGGCTTCGGTGATCTCCTGCCAGCTCTGCAGGCCGATCGGCCCGGCCGCGCGACCGACGTACTGGCCGACGAGGAGGCTGAGCAGCTGGCGCTGCTCGGCGTTCATGTCGCCGTACGGGAGGCCGCGGTTGAGGACGCGGGGGTCGGCGACCGGGTCGTGGCGAGTGAGGATGTCGTGCGGCGCTTCTTCGGACACGACAGCGACGTCACGCTGGCCCGGCTCGAGCGCAGCCAGCAACGCGAAGCCCAGGTCCTGCTCGGCGGGGAGCGTGCGGAGGCCCTTGTGTGATCCCGACAGAACGGTGGCCGGTTCGGAGCCGAAGAACTGCGGCGTCATCGCGATCGCGCCGTCCACCACGGTGAGGTGCAGGGCGAGGTGGTGACCGTTGATCCGCCAGGCCCAAGGCTCCGGTCCGGCCGGGTCGCCGAGGATGCGGACGTAATAGCGCTGGTTCGTGGCAACGTCGATCGTCGAGCCCGGCTGGGCCTGCGGCAGGTCGCGGCGGATCGCCTCCGCGAACATCACCGATGTGGCGTCGGCGAGACCGCGGTCGCTGCAGGTGAGCTCGACGAGACGCATCGCCAGTTGGCGCTGCTCGGCGTCCAGCTCGGCCAGCGTGAGCCCGGGCCGGTCGCCCGGCAGATACGTCCACTTCTGATGGTCGGGAGTGTCGAAGGGCGCGGTGATCGCCTTGCGCTGCGGCGGCTCCAGCGCCGCCAGCAGGTTCAGCGCGGCCTCGCGTAGCTCGTCTACAACCATGCTGATCTCTCCCTCTCCGTCGGCTCGTACTCACGCCATTGCTCGAACGGCCGGTCCAGCTTGTACTGGAAGTCCGGTTGGCGCAGCAGCACGCGCGTCTCCGCATTCCCAGGGTTCGACAGCGTCTCAAAGTACTGCACGGACCAGTGGAACCAGCGCATGCAGAACAGCCGCATGGTGATGCCGTGCGAGACCATCAGGACGTTCCGTGGCGAACCGACCGCCTCGAAGTCGCGGTGCATCGTCTCCAGGAACGACGACACCCGGTCGTAGACGTCGGCTCCGGATTCGCCATGGGTGAATCGGTAGAAGAAGTGCCCGTACTCGTCCCGCAGTTGCTTCTGCCGCTCGATGTCGTCGGTGTCCTGGAAGTTGCCCCAGTCCTGCTCGCGCAGCCGCGGTTCCTGCTGGGCCGTCTGGATCAGATCGTCCAGGCCGAGGGCGTCCAGGGTTTGAAGAGCCCGCGTGTACGGCGAGACGTAAACGTGCACTGGGTCGTCGTCGAACAGCTCGCGCAGGTCCTGCCCGGCCTTGGCCGACTGTTCCCGGCCGCGTTCGGTGAGTGGGATGGCATGGTCGGGCACTCGCTCGAAGATCGACTTGTCCAGATTCGCCTCGGACTCGGCGTGCCGGACCAGCGCGATCCGCAGCGGCCGCTTGCTCAGGTCCATCGCACCTCCCTCGTCCCGACTGACCTCCGCAGGGATCTGCTCGCCAAGATCATGGCGAGTGCGGTCGCTGCGAGCGCGACACTCCTGGCCAGGTCCGCCGTACGACGGATGTCCGGCACCTGCGGGCGTGGTCCGTCGCCATACGTGCCGCGGTTCTCCACCTCATCGCCATAGCTGTTGGTACCCCCCAGGCGGACGCCGAGTGCACCGGCGAACGAGGCCTCGACGGGTCCCGCGTTCGGACTCGGGTGGCCCGGCGCGTCCCGCTGCCAGACCCGCCACGCCTCCCCGGGCTGCCCTGCGACCACTCCGGTCAGCGCCGCACATGCGCGGGCGGGCAGCAGGTTGGCCAGGTCGTCCAGGCGAGCCGATGCCCAGCCGAAGTTGCGATACCGCGCCGACCGGTAGCCGACCATCGCGTCGAGCGTGTTCACGGCGCGGTAACCGATCAGCCCAGGGATACCGAAGACCCCACCCCAGAGCAGCGGCGCTACACAGGCATCCGACGTGTTCTCCGCCACCGACTCCACAGTCGCCCGAGCCAACTCGTCCGCATCGAGATCGGTCGCATCTCGGCTACAGAGATGACCGAGCCGCTCGCGGGCCGCCGGGAGGTCCTTCGCCTCCAACAGGCCGGCCATCACCTCGGCCTCACGCTCCAGGCTCCGTCCACCGAGCACCGCCCAGGTCGTGGCTGCCGTGAGCAAGGTCCTGGCCAGCGGCCGGTCGCGCACGAGCCGTTCCGCAACCAGTCCCGCCGCTGTGGTAGAACCCACCAGCACCACCGCGTACGCCGTACCGGCCGCGCGGGTGTCGTCGTACAGGCGGGTCTCGAGCCGGGCCGCGGCCTGCCCGAAGCCGGCGACGGGATGGAACCGCCTGGGATCTCCGAAGACGCGATCGGCGGCGAAGCCGAGTAGTAGACCGAGTGCTCTGGACACTCAGGGAAGTCTGCCAGGCCCGGCAAGGATGGGCCGAGGTGCCTTGTGCAAGGGTGGCGGCCATGGGAATCGCAGACCTGCTCGGTGAGGTGGCGGGGAGCGGCGAGTTCGGTGTTTGGCTCGGACGGCTCGACGGCTTGCCAGTGTTCACCCACGACGCGGAGCGGACGCACTACTCCGCCAGCACGATGAAACTGCCCGTCGCGATGGCGATGATGCGCAAGGTCGGGTCCGGTGAACTGACGCTGGAGCAGCCGGTGGCCGTGCACAACGACTTCGCCTCGGCAGCCGGCGGACGCTTCGGCGTGAACGCGGAGGAGGACGAGGCGCCGGCGACCTGGCAGCACCTCGGCCGCGACGTCACGCTGGGGTGGCTCGCGACCGAGATGATCACCGTGTCGAGCAACCTGGCCACGGACCTGGTTCTGGAACTGGTCGGGGTCGATGCCGCCAACGCCGTACTGGCGGAGTTCGGGTCGGGGCGTAGCGCCATCCGGCGGGGTATCGACGACGTCCCCGGCCAGGCCGCCGGGATCAGCAACGAGATGAACCCGGCCGACCTGGCCGCCGTACTGGTTGCGGTAGGCAACGACAAGGGTGCCTCAGGCGACTATCTGCGGGATCTGCTGGCAGCCAACCAATGGAACGGGGAGATTCCGGCCGGCGTTCCTAGCGGTACCCGGGTCGAGCACAAGAACGGCTGGGACACCCGGATCCGCCATGACGGTGGCATCGTCCGCCCGCCGGACGCCGAGGCCTTCGTGCTGACCGTATGCACCACCTCAGACCTGCCCGACGCGGCAGCGCAGAAGTTGATCGCGGGCATCGCCGCCGTCGCCTGGGAGAACCGGCAGAACCTGGATGCGGTCCGGTGAGCGTCCGATGAGCATGGCGATCAAGACCCATCTGGTCTCGGCGCCGCTGCACACGCCGTTCGTCACCGCGCTCCGGACGGCGACCCAGGCGGACTCGCTACTGGTCGAGCTCAGTGACGGCGAACTGAGCGGTTGGGGTGAAGCGCCGCAGCTCTGGAAGGTCACCGGCGAGTCGTTGGACGGGGCCAAGGCCTGCGTCGAAGGCCCGATCACGGATGCGCTGCGCGGGCTCGGACCCGACGATCTGACCGAGTCGTTGCGCCGGGTCCAGCACGCGGCGGCCCAGAACTACGGAGCCAAGGCCGCGGTCGATGTGGCGCTGCACGATCTCGCCGCGCGGCGCCGGGGGCAAACCCTGCACGGCTTCCTCGGTTCCACCGTCGACACAGTGCGCACCGATGTCACCCTGTCCGCCGGTGATCCCGAGTCGCTCGTCTCGGCCGGGATCGACCGGATCGCCGACGGGTTCGACGTACTGAAGGTCAAGGTCGGGACCGGCGACGCACAAGCGGATTTCACCCGGGTCCGCCGGATCCGGGAAGCGGTCGGACCGGACCCGCGGATCCGGCTGGACGCGAACCAAGGCTGGAGCCGCCGCGACGCGGTCACCGCCATCCGTGCGCTGGAGGATGCCGGCTGCGACATCGAACTGGTCGAGCAACCCGTCCCCGCCCCCGACCTGGAGGGCATGGCCTGGATCACCGACCGGGTCAGCACCCCGATCCTCGCCGACGAATCCGTGTACGGCGTCCGCGACCTGGTGGCGGTGATCAGGCACGGCGCGGCGGACCTGGTGAACGTGAAACTCGCCAAGTGCGGCGGGCTGAACACTGCACGCACGCTGCTGGAACTGGCGCATGAGCACGGCCTCGGCACTGTCGTCGGTTCGATGATGGAGAGCCAGGTCGGGATCGGCGCAGCGGCCGCCCTGGTCGCGGCGTACCCGACCACGGCGGTCACCGACCTGGACGCAGCGTGGTGGCTGAAGGAATCGCCGGTGCTCGGCGGCATCCGGTACGACGGACCGGTGATCCACCTGCCTGCGTCTCCTGGGCTGGGCGTGACAGGCTTGTCCGCATGAAGCTAGCCGCCGCCAAAGTTCCGGTCAGCACGGTCTGGACCTCACCCGACGCACCGCGCGACATCGACTCCGCTGCGATCGCCGCCGTACCCGACGTGACCGGCTGGGTCAGGTCCATGGACACCGAGACCCGCCTCGGCCTGCACGGCCGGACCCTGACCCAGTTGTTGTTCGCCGAGCCAGTGCTCGTGCGTTCGGAGCGGGACGGCTGGTCCGAGATCCTCGCACCCTGGCAGCCATCGTCGAGCGACGAGCTCGGCTATCCCGGCTGGGTGCCGTCGAGCCACCTTGGTGAGCTGCCCACCAGTGCGACTGGGCCGATCGTGGTCGCCGTGCCGGCCGCCTCGCTGACTGCTGAGCCCGGCGGCGTTGCACCGATCTCCAAGCTGTCCTTCGGTACGGTGCTCGCGTCCACCGACCACGCTGACGGGTACACCCGGGTCGCGCTGCCGGATGGTGCTGACGGATGGCTTGCCGATGACGCCCTCCGAGCGGTGGACGCCCCCGCTGTGGCAGAGGATCGGATCCGGCTCGGCTCTCAGTTCCTGGGGTTGGAGTACCTGTGGGGCGGTACGTCGTCGTACGGGCTGGACTGCTCCGGGCTGGTGCACCTGGTCAGCCGGGTACTCGGACACCGGATCGCCCGGGACGCGCACGACCAGTACGACGCGGTCGAGCATGTCCCCGTGGAGGAGGCCCGGGCGGGCGATCTGTACTTCTTCGCCCGGCCCGGCAAGGTCGTGCACCACGTCGGCTTCGTCTCGGCTGAGGGCATGCTGCACGCCTCCGAGACCGGCAAGCTGCTGGAGAACGGGCCGCTGCTGCCGGAACGGAGCGAGACACTGGTCTCCGTCGGCCGGCTCTGACGCTTGCCTACTTCTTGAAAGGCTCTGCCGACGGCTGGGTCTCGACCTTCTCGATCTCGGCCAGTGTGGCCTCGTCGAGCTCGCCGCCGCCCGCCTGAGCCGCCTCGGTCTTCTCGTTGGTCTCGACCGTAGGGGTGTCGGGCTCATCGTCGGCAGCGGCAGCATCGATGCGGGACTTTCGCAGGCTGGCAGCGGTGGTGATACCCAGTGTCAGGATGATCACGCCGAGCGAGACCCAGATCGGGATCTCCGGCGCCCAGCTGATGTGATGACCGCCGTTGATGAACGGCAGCTCATTCTCGTGCATCGCGTGCAGCACCAGCTTGACGCCGATGAAGGCGAGGACGACGGACAGGCCGAGCGACAGATAGACCAGCCGGCGCAGCAGATCGCCGAGCAAGAAGTAGAGCTGGCGCAGACCCATCAGCGCGAACACGTTCGCGGCGAAGACCAGGAACGGCTCCTCGGTCAGACCGTAGATCGCGGGGATCGAGTCGAGCGCGAACAGCAGGTCGGTGGTGCCCAGGGCAATGATGACGATGGCCATCGGGGTGATCAGGCGCTTGCCGTTCTGCAGCACGGTCAGCTTGACGCCGTTGAACTCGTCGGTCGCCTTCAACCGGCGCCTGGCGAACCGGATGACCGAGTTCTCTTTGTAGTCCTCGTCGTCGTTCTGGCCCTGCGTCGCCAGGTGCACCGCGGTGTAGACCAGGAACGCTCCGAAGAGGTAGAAGACCCAGGAGAACTGGTTGATCGCGGCCGCGCCAACGGCGATGAAGATGCCGCGGAAGAACAGCGCCAGGATGATGCCGATCAGCAGGGCCGTCTGCTGGTACTTCCTGGGCA
The DNA here is from genome assembly GCA_033851055.1 of Kribbellaceae bacterium. Classification (GTDB taxonomy): domain Bacteria; phylum Actinomycetota; class Actinomycetes; order Propionibacteriales; family Kribbellaceae; genus Kribbella. The sequence continues at coordinate 17,339 of JAWWPC010000202.1, forward strand.
CCTGGAATCTGGCCATGATGATCAGGAAGATGAAGAGATTGTCCACACTCAGGCTGTACTCGGTCAGCCAGCCGGCATAGAACTCACCCGCGTAGCGGCCGCCGGCGAAGTACCAGACGCCGAGGCCGAAGATGAGTGCCAGCGTGATGTAGAAGACGATCGCGGTCGCCGACTCCTTGGTGGAGGGCTCGTGCGGACGGCGGCCAATGATGAAGACGTCGAAGGCCAACAGGGCGAGCAGCAACCCGACGGTGATGTACCAGACATAATCATGAACCACCACAGGAACCTCCGGAGCGCAGACGAGAGATGGACTCCGAAGGTCTCTTCCGCCTGGCTCGATCAGTCGGGCCTGGCCGGGGGCACCGGGTCAGGAGCAGAACCCCTTGACCGTGATGACGATACCGCCGCGAGAGGAATACTCCCCTTCAACTGACCTTATTCTGACGGCACGGTGACTCAAGTCCAAATCAAGGACACCGATTCCCGGCTGTCGGACTTGTCACGCCTGGCAACAGGAATAAATGGCCAGCGTAATCAGGTTGGGCTTGGCGGGCGACGAGACTTCGGCAGTTTCGCCAGCACCATCTGGTACGACGCGTCCACTAGCTCCAGGATCTCGTCATCCGGCACCTTGCCGGCGAGGAGGACGGTGTTCCAGCCCGAGCGGCCGATGTAAGCCATCACCGAGGCATCGTCCGGATAGCTCGCGATCAGCTCGTCGGCCTCCTGCCGGTTGCTGCCGCACTTGATGCCGACGGAGTCCCCGCCGCCGAGGAAAGCGAAGATCTTGTCGCTAACCTTCGCGACCAGACTCCCCTCCCACGGCTCGTCCTGCCACGCTCCGGGCTTGCCCAGACAGTGCTCCAGCAACTCCGCCCCGGTCAGTCTCACCAGGTCTCCACTACTGGTGCGTGACAGCTTCGACGTTGTTGCCGTCGGGGTCGCGGACGAAGACACCGTAGTAACCCGGGTGGTACTCGGGCCACTCGCGCGGCTCGTGCAGGACTTCCGCGTCGAGCTCGCGGGCGACGGCGTACACCTTGTCGACCGCGGCGCGATCCGGCGCGGCGAAGGCCACATGGATTTCCCGTTGCATCCCGCCCTGCGCCAGCCCCAGCCAGAACCGCGGCATGCCGTCCGGGCCTGCCAGGCCCAGCACATCACCGAAGTCCATCGCCACGGTTACGCCCAGCGGCTCGAGCAGGCGCTCATAGAACTCCCTGCTCGCCGCCAGGTCGTCGCACTGCACCGACAGATGATCCAGCACCACTGCCCCCTCTTTGGCTCCCGCTATTTGGCTCCCGCCTGGACCATCTGGCGGAGCTCCTTCTTCAGTTCCGAGATCTCGTCACGGTAGCGGGCGGCGACCTCGAACTGCAGCTCCGCAGCCGCGTTGTGCATCTGGTCGGTGAGCTGCTGGATCAGGTCGGCCAGGTCGGACGACGGCAGCCCGCCGGCCAGCTCCTTGGCCTTCTCCCCCGCCTTGCCCTTGACGAGTGCGGCCGGCACCGGTGCCTTGCCCCGGCTCTGGGTCCGGCCACTGCCGAGCAGTTCGGCCGTGTCGGCGTCCTCGCGGGCCAGCATGTCGGTGATGTCCGCGATCCGCTTGCGCAGCGGCTGCGGGTCGACCCCGTGCGCGGTGTTGTAGGCGACCTGCACGGCCCGGCGGCGGTTGGTCTCATCGATCGCCATCTCCATCGACGGAGTGATCTTGTCCGCATACATGAAGACGGCGCCGGACACGTTCCGCGCGGCACGACCGATGGTCTGGATCAGCGACCGGCCGCTGCGCAGGAAGCCCTCCTTGTCGGCGTCCAGGATCGCGACCAGCGACACCTCGGGCAGATCCAGCCCCTCCCGGAGCAGGTTGATGCCGACCAGCACGTCGTACTCGCCCATCCGGAGCTCGCGCAGCAACTCCACCCGCCGCAGCGTGTCCACCTCGCTGTGCAGGTACCTGGTCCGCAGGCCCATCTCCAGCAGGTAGTCGGTGAGGTCCTCCGACATCTTCTTGGTCAAGGTGGTGACCAGGACGCGCTCGTTCTTCTCCACCCGGAGCCGGATCTCGTGGATCAGGTCGTCGATCTGGCCCTTGGTCGGCTTCACGATCACCTCGGGGTCGACCAGACCGGTCGGCCGGATGATCTGCTCGACGTGATCATCGGACTTGTCGAGCTCGTACTGCCCCGGGGTCGCCGATAGGTAGACCGTCTGCCCAATCCGCTCCAGGAACTCCTCCCACCGCAGCGGCCGGTTGTCCATCGCCGAGGGCAGCCGGAAGCCGTGCTCCACCAGGGTGCGCTTGCGGGACATGTCGCCCTCGTACATGCCGCCGATCTGCGGCACCGTGACGTGCGACTCGTCGATGACGAGCAGGAAGTCCTCGGGGAAATAGTCCAGCAGGCAGTGCGGCGCCGTGCCGGCCTCGCGGCCGTCGGTGTGGCGGGAGTAGTTCTCGATGCCGGAGCAGGTGCCGATCTGGCGCATCATCTCGATGTCGTACGTGGTCCGCATCCGCAACCGCTGAGCCTCCAGCAGCTGACCGCCGCGCTCCAGCTCCGCCAGCCGCTCGGCCAGTTCGGCCTCGATGCTGGTGATCGCGCGCTCCATCTTCTCCGGCGCGGTGACGTAGTGGGTGGCAGAACCGATGTAGAGCTCGTCCTCCTCGCTGAGCACCTCGCCCGTGACGGGGTGCAGAGTCATCAGCCGCTCGATCTCGTCACCGAAGAACTCCACCCGGACGGCGAGCTCCTGGTAGACCGGGAACACCTCGAGCGTGTCGCCACGGACCCGAAACGTCCCGCGAGTGCCGGCCAGGTCGTTGCGGGCGTACTGCACGCCGACCAGCTTGCGGAGCAGCCCGTCCCGGTCGGTCTCGTCGCCGACCTTCACGTGGATCATCCGGTTCAGGTACTCGTCGGCGGAGCCCAGGCCGTAGATGCAGGACACGGTGGCGACCACGACCACGTCGCGCCGGGTCAGCAGCGACCAGGTCGCGGAGTGCCGGAGCCGCTCGACCTCCTCGTTGATAGAGGAGTCCTTCTCGATGTAGGTGTCTGTCTGCGGAACGTATGCCTCGGGCTGGTAGTAGTCGTAGTACGAGACGAAATACTCGACCGCGTTCTCGGGGAAGAAGTGCCGCAGCTCGTTTGCGAACTGGGCGGCGAGCGTCTTGTTCGGCTGCAGGATCAGCATCGGCCGCTGGATCTTCTCCGCCAGCCAGGCGATCGTCGCGGTCTTGCCGGTACCGGTGGCGCCGAGCAGCACGACGTCCTGCTCGCCCGCGTTGATCCGGCGCGTGAGCTCGTCGATCGCGGCCGGCTGGTCGCCCGCCGGGTCGAAGTCGGACACGACCTCGAGGGGCGCGACCATACGCTGGAGATCGGTGACCTGTCTCATGCCCTCCACCGTACGGCCCTGCGCCGACAGTTTCCGGCGCCGGACCTCTGCGGACCGACTCAGATGCTGCGGACCAGGGTGCCGTTCATGTTCAGGACCTCCTGCTTGTGGGCCGGGTAGACCTCCTTCTGCAGGGCCGCGTCGGTCGCGCTGGTCATTCCGTTCTTGTCCTCGAAGGCCTGGATGAAGCCTGCGAAGACGACCGGCTTCTTGCCCTTGATCGGCACTACCGCGGAGTAGTTGGTGGCGTAGCACGCCTTCAGCGCAGCGGACGGGCACTTGACCGGATGTCCCTTGCCGATCACGACGTGTTGCAGATTGTTCGACTCCACGTCGACGAGGTGGTCCGCGAACGCCTTGGCGCCCATGAGGGTGGTCTGCCGGGCCCAGAACCAGCCGTCGATCGCGCCCTTCCGGCCCGGCTCCAAGAGCAGATAGTTGGCGCCGGCGTGTTTGTCCGGGTCCTTGATCCAGCCCTTCGCCGGGGTGAACCAGACGCCGTTGCCTACCTCGACGCCCTTGTCGTTCGGGCCCTTTGTCACCACCGGCTCCGTGGGTGACGGCGTCGACGGGGTGTAGAGAGTGCCCACCGGGTCCGGCGTCAGGCTGCTCCCCGCCGCCGTCGGCTGCTGCTGGTCCTTACCGCCGCTGGTCAGCAGCAGGACCACGCCGAGCACGATCAGCACCAACGCGACCATCCCGCCGCCGACAACGGCGTACATGGTGTGCCGGGAGCGGCCCGGCTGCCTGAACTGTCCCGGCGGGTAGCCGCGCGGACCCGGACCCCAGCCGCCCTGGCCGGGCGGAGGCAGCGGTTGTCCGTACCGCGGACCGGGACCACCCTGACCTGCCGGTCCCTGACCCGGCGGCCCGTACTGCTGACTCATGAGCACCTTTCACGGTGTGCTGACAGGACTGTGGGCCGAGAGCCTAGTGTCCCGAACCCGAAAAACGGCGCATAAGTACGGCGCCCAGGCGGGCACCTCGCGGCGTTGGAGAAGAAGCCACGATGAACCCCGCATCGAGGCTCCTTCTCCGCCTTGCGATGCACCCACCTGACCACCGGACTTATTGCGCGGATTTCGGGTTCGGGACACTTGTGTCCTGCACCGGAAGTCCGGAGCTAACGCACGGACTGCGGTGCAGGACACTTGCGGCCTCGCCGAGTGGTGGTTCGGCTGGTTGCCGTGGGTTGGTGAGTGGCGGCGGTTCACCAAATGTGGGGAGCGGTGAGGTCGCGCGGGTCCTCGGTGGGCTGGCAGCCTGCGGAAGTGTCCTCGTAGGTCGACCGGGTGCAGGTGGTCGCCAGGGTGCGTACCGCGTTGACGAGACGGTCCACGTGCTCGCGGTTCGTCCCGAGACCGAGGCTGGCGCGGACCGCCGTACCGTGCTCGGGGGAGTCGGCGAGTAGGCGGCCCACCAGCGGGTGGGCGCAGAACTTGCCGTCGCGGACACCGATCCCGTACTCCGCCGACAGCGCCGCGGACACCACCTCCGAGCTCAACCCGGCGATCGTGAAGCAGACCGTGCCGACGCGGTCTGCCTCCGCACCGAACAGCGAGTACGTCGTGACGCCCGGGAGCTGGGCCAGGCCGGTGCGGAGCCGGGCGAGCAGGCTGCGCTCGTGCTGCTCGATCGCTTCGCGGTGCTTGGCGATCGCTGCGCAGGCCGCCGCGAGGGCGATCGCGCCGATGACGTTGGGGGAGCCGCCTTCGTGCCGTGCGGGACCTTCGTTCCACAGAGTGGCCTCCGTGGACACGGCAGCGGTCGCGCCACCGCCGTACAGGTAGGGATCGGCGGCGTTGAGCCAATCGGCCCGGCCGATCAGCGCGCCGGCGCCATACGGGGCATAGAGCTTGTGGCCGGAGAGCGCAACCCAATCGACGTCGAGGTCAGCGATGTCGATGACCCGGTGCGGCGCGAGCTGTGCTGCGTCCAGGCACACCCGCGCTCCGTGGGCTTTGGCGACCGAGCTGATCTCGGCGATCGGGAAGATCTCGCCGGTGACGTTCGAGGCGCCCGTCACGACGACCAGTCGGGGTCCTTCCGGCACGGTGCGCAGAGCGTCGGCCACCGCCGTGACAGCCGCAGCCGACGTTGACGGCGCGGGTAGCCGGACGGTGCGCTCGGCCGGCCAGGGGAGCAGTGCGGCGTGGTGCTCGGACTCGAACACGATCACGGTCGCGTCGGCGGGCACGGACCGCGCCAGCAGGTTCAGGGCGTCGGTGGTCTGCCGGGTGAAGATCACCTGGTCGTCCTCGCGCGCTCCGACGAAGCCGTGTACCTCGGCGCGGGCCCGCTCGTACCACTGGGTGGTGATCCGCGAGGCGTACCCATTACCGCGATGCACCGACGCGTACGACGGCAGCGCTGCCTCGACGGCGGCTCGCACAGACTCCAGACAGGGCGCGCTGGCCCCGTGATCGAAGTTCGCGTAGTCCGTCACCCGGCCGTCAGCCAGCGGCACCAACAGATCGGCCCCGACAGTGGCGGGGACGCTGCTGGACGTCAGCCGGGCGACAGTAGGTCGCGCGGCAATGCTGTGGCTGGGCTCGAGGATAGAAAGGATCGACATGGCATGCTCCCGGTATTCCGCGCTTGCCGTCCGGTTTTCCGAACGGCCGGGTCTTCACCCGGGGCACCCCACCGCGGAGGAGGGTTGCCGGCCAGCAAGCCGGGGCTTCGCGCTGGCACTCATGACCTGCCGTCGAAGGTAGCCAACGGGGTGGTCGATGCGCCAACCGTGATCTCATAAAATGAGATGAGGCGACATATCGTGAGATAGGGCCAGACTGGCAGGGACTGGCTGGGTAAGGACTGGCTAGGCAGGGACTGGCGGATCCGCCGCCGGTCAACCCCGGCTGAGCGGTTCGTCCCGCGGTTGTCGGCACCCGGCGTACCGGCTGGGCGTCACCGTCCCGGAGGTGGGTGCGATGTGGTGGAGCAAGCCGAAGTGTCCGGTCCGGGCGGAGGAGCAGGCGTGGATCGAGGAGTCGCTCGACTGGTTCGTTGCCGAGTTCGGCGAGGACGCGCTGAAACGTCCGGTGGTGGTGCCGCAGACCTCGTTCTTCCCGGCCGGCTACATCGGATCCGAGCAGGATGTGCGGGCGGTCTTCGTCAGCGTCTGTGCCCGCATGGAGGTTCCGCCCGACCGGGTCGTGCTCGAGATCGAGGCGCAGGATGCGGAGGCGGAATCGCTGCTGGAGCGCCTCCCGATCAGCCACCAGTCGAAAGAAGCGGCCGGCCACTGGCGGAAGCGTGACGGGGCGACCGTCATCAACGTGCAGTTGGACCAGGCGCGCGACCCGATCGCACTGGTCGCGACCATCGCGCACGAACTCGGCCACGAACGCCTGCTCGGTGAAGGGCGGATCGATCCGGAACGGCGAGATGGCGAGCCGTTGACGGATCTGTTCACGGTCTTCTTCGGGATGGGCATCTTCTCGGCCAATGCGGCCTTCGAGTTCCGGCTGTCACACCAGGGCTATCGGACCAGCAAGCTCGGCTACCTGACTGAGCCGATGTTCGGCTATGCACTGGCTCGCTACAGCTGGCTCCGGGGCGAGACCTCGCCCGCGTGGGCCGAGCACCTCGACACCAATCCCCGGACCTATCTGAAGCAGGGGCTGAGGTATCTACAACTAGTCGGCTGAGCCAGTCTTCAAGACATCGTCTGCGGACGGCACAGAGCCTGGCGGGTTCCCGGAGCATCGGCCGTAATTCAGTTCGTACGACGTGGGGTCGTCGGGGGATGATGCTGCGATGACGTGGACCGCACCAGAGATCACCCGCCCCGAGGGTTCGCTGGTGGCACCCGAGCGTGAAATGCTCGAGGGCTACCTCAACTTCTACCGGACGACGCTGCTGTACAAGTGCGCCGGCCTGACGGCTCAGCAGTTGGCCGAGCGAGCCGCGCCGCCGTCGAACCTCTCACTGCTCGGGCTGATCCGGCACCTCACGAAGGTCGAGCGGGTCTGGTTCCGGATCTACTTCGCGGGCGACGACCCGGCGGAGCCACTCTTCGCTCCGGAGTTGGGCAAGGACGCCGACTTCGAGTTGATCGACGCTTCGCGGGCGCAGGAGGAGTACGAACAACTGCTGGAGGAGTGGAGTCTGTCCGACAAGGCGGCGGCCGGCCGGTCCCTCGACGACCGCTTCACCTTCAGGGGCGAGGATTCCTCGCTGCGGATGATCTACATCCACCTGATCGGCGAGTATGCGCGCCACTGCGGCCACGCCGACATGATCCGCGAACGAGTCGACGGCGTCACCGGCTCCTGA
>JAWWPC010000234.1:0-11986 GCA_033851055.1 Kribbellaceae bacterium
GGGCTTCGTGAGCGGACGGACTGAGGTCACCGGCGCCGGCCGGATCGTGGTCAAGGTCGGCTCGTCGTCGTTGACCCAGCGCGGCCGGATCGACCTGGAGCGCCTGCGCCTGCTGGTCGATGCGATCGCAGCCCGCCGCGTCGAGGGCACCGAGGTAGTGCTGGTCTCGTCCGGCGCAATCGCGGCGGGCCTGGCTCCGATGGGCCTCCAATCCCGCCCGCGCGACCTCGCCACCCAACAGGCCGCCGCTTCGGTCGGCCAAGGCTTGCTGATGGCGCGCTACAGCGATGCCTTCGCCTCACACGGTCTGAAGGTCGGCCAGGTGCTCCTCACCGTCGACGACGTCACGCGACGGAGCCATTACCGCAACGCCTACAGGACTTTCGCCCGCCTGCTGGAGCTCGGCGTCGTACCGATCGTGAACGAGAACGACACTGTCGCCACCACCGAGATCCGCTTCGGCGACAACGACCGGCTGGCCGCGCTGACCAGTCACCTGGTCCACGCCGACCTGTTGTTGCTGCTGTCCGACGTCGACGGCCTGTACGACGGCGACCCTCGCAAACCCGGTACGACGATGCTGACGGACGTTCGCGGACCGGCTGACCTGGTCCCGCTGAAAATCGGTCGTACCGGTTCGTCGGGCGTCGGCACCGGCGGCATGCGGACCAAGGTCGAAGCAGCCGCGATCGCCACTGAGGCAGGGATCCCGGTAGTCCTGACCTCCGCCGGCCGTGTCGCCCAGGCCCTCCGCGGTGAGCCCGTCGGCACCCTCTTCCACCCGACCGGCCGCCGCCGTAAGACCCGGCTGCTGTGGCTCGCCCACGCCACCTCTGGCCAAGGCCGCCTGCAACTCGATGAAGGCGCCGTCCGGGCAGTCACCGAACGCCGTACATCGCTGCTCCCGGCGGGCATCAGCTCAGTCGAAGGGACCTTCTCCGCCGGCGACCCGGTCGACCTGGTCTCGCCCGCCGGAGTGATCGTCGCCCGCGGCCTGGTCAACTACGACGCCGCCGAACTCCCCGAACTCCTGGGCCGGTCAACCCGAGACCTAGCCCGCGAACTAGGCGCCGCCTACGAGCGCGAGGTAGTCCACCGCGACGATCTCGTAGTCCTCACCTGACGGGATGGTCAGGCCGCGCGTGGTTGCTCTTGACGGCCAGCACCGGGCACTCGGCCTGCAGCAGGATGGTCTGCGCCTGACTGCCCATGATGAACTTGCCGACCGCGGTCCGGCGGCGTAGTCCGATCACGATCAGCTCGGCATTCAGGTCACGGGCCAGCGCGAGGATCTGGTCCGCCGCGTCCTTGCTCTCGACGATCTGAGCAAGCTCGTGCTCGACGCCCGACTCGGTCAGCCGCCGCTCCACCGACTCCCACTCGGCCCCGGTGGCGAAACGCGGATCGACGAGCGACTCCCCGCGACTGGAGTTCACCACGATCAGCCGGCGCCCCCGGCGGCGAGCCTCCTCGATGGCACTGTCCAAGGCAGCTACGCCCTCCGGGGTTGGCACATACCCGACGATGATTGCCACAGGTCAGACTCCCATCCGGTCGGAGTGCTGGGGTGACGGTCCGGAGCTGCCGTCCGTGGATCCGCGGCGCCGTCTCGCCCAGCCGATCAGCGGCGGCGCGACCAACACCAGCAGGATCACGACGTACACCACCTTGGAGAACCAGGTGTTGTAGAGGCCGCTGAGCTGACCGTCGCTGATCTGGAGGGCCCGCCGCATCTGCTCCTCGGCCGTCGGCCCGAGGATGATGCCGATGATCGCCGGTACGACGGGCAGGCCGAAGCGGCGCATGCCGAACCCGAGCGCGCCGAGGACGAGCAGCAGCCAGAGGTCGAAGGTCGACGTGTTGGCGGCGTAGGCACCGATGCTGGCGAAGAAGAGAATGCCGGCGTACAGATAAGGCCGGGGGATCTGCAGCAGCTTGGCCCACATCGGCGCCAGCGGCAGGTTGAGGGCCAGCAGGATCGCGTTCCCGATGAACAGGCTGGCGATGAGCCCCCAGACCAGGTCGGGCTGGGTCTGCAGCAGGCGTGGGCCCGGCTGGATGCCGTACCCCTGGAAGGCACCGAGCATCACCGCCGCGGTGGCGGTGGTCGGAATGCCGAGCGTAAGCAAGGGGACCAGGCCGCCCGCTGCAGAAGCGTTGTTGGTTGCCTCGGGACCGGCGACACCTTCGATCGCGCCGTTCCCGAACTCCTCCGGGTGCTTGCTGAGCCGTTTCTCGGCCACGTACGAGAGGAACGTGGGGATCTCGGCACCGCCCGCGGGGATCGCGCCGAACGGAAAGCCGATCGCCGTGCCCCGCAGCCACGGCTTCCACGACCGGCGCCAGTCCTCCCGCGTCATCGTGGCGGCGCCGACGGTGATGATCTCGGTGGGCGCACGCCGCAGATGGGCCGCGATCCACAGTGCCTCGCCGACCGCGAACAGGCCCACCGCCACCACGACGACGTCGATGCCGTCGGCCAGTTCGGGGATGCCGAGGGTGAGTCGCTGCTGGCCGGATGTCGGGTCGATCCCGATCAGCCCGATGAGCAGGCCGATGCCGAGCGCGGCGAGCCCGCGGATCTTCGACGAGCCGAGCACCGTGGTCACGGCGATGAAGGCCAGCACCATCACGGCGAAGTAGTCCGGCGCACCCATCCGCACGGCCAGCCGCACGATCGCCGGCGCCAGCAGCGCTAGGCAGAGCGTGCCGATGGTGCCGGCGATGAACGACCCGATCGCGGCTGTGGCCAGTGCGGCAGCCGCGCGGCCTTTCCGCGCCATCTTGTTGCCCTCGATGGCGGTGACGACCGAAGCGCTCTCGCCGGGGGTGTTGAGCAGGATCGACGTGGTCGAACCGCCGTACATGCCGCCGTAGTAGATGCCGGCGAACATGATGAATGCCTGCGTCGGCTCCAACGAGTAGGTCAGCGGCAGCAGCAGGGCGATCGTCATCGCCGGACCGATGCCGGGCAGGACGCCGATCGCGGTACCGAGCAGCACGCCGAGAAAGGCGTACAGCAGGTTGGTCGGGTGGGCTGCCGTCGCGAACCCGTTGAGCAGTTCGGTGAACGCATCCATCACAGGATTCCCTTGAGGACGCCGACCGGCAGCGGGATGCCGAGGCCGAGGTTGAACAGGTACCAGGTGCCGATCGACAGGACCACCGAGATCACCGCGTTGCGGACCAGGTGACGGCTGCCCAGGGCGAAGGTGGTACCGAAGAACAGCACCGCCCCCGAGACCGGCCAGCCGAGCCGGTCGATCAGCAGGATGTTGGCGACGAACGTCATGGCCAGCAGGCCGAGGGTCCGCCAGTCGCTGCCGTGGCCGAGGTCGACGTCCTCGCCGGCCTCCTGCTCGCCGCGGCCGCCGCGCAGGATGTCGATGGCCAGCAGGACGGCTGTCACAACCAGCAGGACGCCGACCGCGATCGGTACCGTCCGGGCACCGACCGGCCCTCTGGAGGCGAGCTCCGGGAGCCGGAGGGCGTCGACCACCGCCCAGCCGCCGAGGACCAGGAGCAGGAGGGCCACGCCGAGCTCGGAGCGGCCCCCCTTAGCGTTCAGGGTCCGAGTGCTCATCAGGCGACCAGGCCCAGTTCCCGCAGCACTCCCGCCACGCGGTCGTTCTCCGTGGTGAGGAAGGTCTTGAACTCGTCACCCTTCTGGAAGGCGTCGGTCCAGCCCTGGTCGGCCAGCGTCTGCTTCCACTGGGCGGAGTCGTGCATCTTGGTGAGCAGCTCCTGGTACTGCTGCTGCTTCTCGGCCGACAGCCCGGGCGGTGCGACGATCCCGCGCCAGTTGGTGAACACCAGGTCGACACCGAGGCTCTTCAGCGTCGGCGCGTCGATCCCGGCCACCGGCTGCTCGCTGGTGACGGCCAGGATCTTCACGTCGCCGGTCTTCGCCTGCTCCGCGACCTCGCCGATACCGGTGGCCGCGAAGGCGACCTTCTTGCCGAGGATGGCGGTCAGCAGCTCGCCCCCGCCGTCGTACGCGACGTAGTTGACGTCCTTCGGCGGGACGCCGACAGCCTTGGCCAGCAGCATCGGGGTCAGGTGGTCCGGACCGCCTGCGTTGGACGCGCCGCCCACCGGCACCTTGCCCGGGTTGGCCTTCCAGGCCGCCACGAGCTGCTCGAGGCTGGTGTACGGCGAGCCCTTCGGGACGACGATCGCCTCGGCCTCCTCGACCAACTTCGCGACCGGGACGGTGTCCTGCAGGGTCGCCTTCGACTTGTTGGTGAAGACGGCCCCGACGACACCGAGACCCATCTGCATCAGGATGTCCTCCTTGCCCTTCTCGTTGACCAGGCGCTGCAGACCGACGGTGCCGCCCGCGCCGGCGCTGTTGAACACCTCGATCGTGTCGGCGAGGTTGGCGTCCTGCATGGCCTTGGCGGCGGCCCGGGCGGTCGTGTCGTAACCGCTGCCGGGGGAGTTGGGGACGAGGATGCGCAGGCCCTTGACCGGGCCCGAACTGGAAGCGCCGGAGGTGTCGTCGGCGCTGACGCCGCAGCCGGCCGCCGCGACGGTGACGGCAAGGACGGCGGCGATGCTGGTGAACCAGGTCCGTGCGTGCACGGCAGTCTCCTTGGGCTGAGGTGTTGCGGTCTTCGTCAGCGTGCCGTGGCTGCGGCGGGGTGTCACCGTTACGAAGGCAAACTCCGTTCTGCTCATTGTGGTCACGCCGGGATGGCACGATGGGTCGTTGCCGACCACAATCGGAGCCGTGAGAGTTAGCCGGCTACGACTGCCGCGGCGCCGACGGACGTTGGCCGGCCGCATGCTCGCCATGCAGCTGATGATCGTCTGCGTCGTTCTGGTCGGGGTCGCCGCCGTGTCGCTGGCGCAGTCGGACGCGCGGTTCCGCGACACCGAGGGCCGGCGCGCCCTGGCTGTGGCCGAGCGTCTGGCTGTCACGGCCGGGGTGCGCGAGGCCGCGGCCTCGAACGGCGCCCCGGCGTACAAAGGCCAGGCCCAGTCCGTGGTCGAGTCCGGTCGGACCTTCTCCGGTTCCACCTACGTCGTGGTCGCTGTCCCGGATCGGCGGATCATCGCCTCGACCGATCCGTTGCCGCTGGCGTCGATCCGGCGGGTGCAGTCGACCGAAGCGTTCCTCGGCCGCTCCTGGATGGGACGGGACGAGGCGACCGGTGCCGCCCTGGCAATGGCGCCGATCATCAACGTCAAGACCCGCGAGACCGACGGCGTGGTCGCCGTTGGACGGCTGTACCCTTCCTTGCTGGACAACCTCGCCGCGGCGACGCCCAACCTGCTCACCTACCTTGGTATCGCCAGCGCCCTGGGCGTTCTCGGTTCGTTGCTGCTGGCAAGAACCGTGAAGCGCCAGACCCTGGGCCTGGAGCCGCGCGAGATCACCGGGCTGGTCGAGCAGCGCGAGGCGCTGCTGCACGGCATCAAGGAAGGCGTGCTGGCCATCGATCTCGAACGGCGGATCACCATGGTGAACGACGAAGCGGCGCACCTGCTCGGCATCCCACTGGCCTCGGCCGGCCAGCCGCTGACCACCGTCGACGACACCGGCCGGCTGCTGGAGATATTCGACGGCACCGACGCCGCGACCGATCGCATCCTGCCGCTGCACGGCCGGGTCCTGACGCTGAACCGGATGCCGGTGCGCAGCCACGGCCGGCACATCGGCTGGGTCGCGACCTTGCGGGACCGGACCGAGCTCCTCGAGTTGCAGCGCGAGCTCGACCTCACCCGCAAGACCACCGACACCCTGCGCGCGCAGGCACACGAGTTCAGCAACCGGATGCACATCGTCAGCGGCCTGATCGAGCTCGGCGAGTACGACGACGTCCGCAGCTACATCCAGCGGGTCGCCGCCGACCAGACCGAGCTCACTACCAGTGTCACTGGCCGGGTCTCGGATCCCGCGGTGGCGGCCCTGCTCATCGCCAAGTCCAGTCAGGCCGCCGAGCGGGGCGTCGCCTTCGTGCTCGAACCCACGACCCGGCTGCAACGGCTGGACGAGCGGCTGGCCACCGATGTGTCGACCGTGCTGGGCAATCTGGTCGACAACGCGCTGGATGCGGCCGGTGCCGGCCCAAACCCGTTCGTGACCGTCGAGGTGCTGCAACTCGACGGCGTCGTACGGATTCAGGTCCGCGACTCGGGGCCGGGCGTGGATACTGGCATGGAGCAGCGCGTCTTCACCCACGGCTTCAGCACCAAGCAGAGCGAGCCGGGCGACGGTCGCGGGATCGGTTTGGCGCTGGTCCGGGTGGTCTGCCGCAACCGCGGTGGGGACGTGTCGGTGCACAACGATGGCGGTGCGGTGTTCGTCGCCAACCTTCCGGTCCGCAACCCGGCGAGCAAGCCATGATCGGGGTACTGGTTGTCGACGACGACTTCATGGTCGCGCGGCTGCACTCGAGCGTGGTCGCCCGGCAACGGGGGTTCGAGGTGCTCGGAGCTGCGCGCAACGGAGCGGACGCACTCGCAGCGGTCCGCTCGCTGCGGCCCGACCTGGTCCTGCTCGACATCTACCTGCCCGATATGAGCGGTCTCGAGGTGCTTCGCCGGTTCCGCGAGTTGTCCGCCGACTACGCGGTTGACGTCATCGTCATCAGCGCGGCGCGGGACCTTGACACGCTGCGCAGGGCGCTGCACGGCGGTGTCTTCCAGTACCTGGTCAAGCCTTTTGAGGTCGAGTCCCTCCGGGCCCGGCTGGTGGAGTACGCCGGCCATCAGGCCGAGCTGCACGACCTGACCGAGGCGCGCCAGGAGGAGGTCGACCGGGTCTTCCGGGCCCAGGTCGGGCGGGGCGCGCCATCTGCTCCCAAGGGGATCAGCCCCGAGACGACCGAACTGGTTCTCCAAGCGCTAGGTGACGCACTGGAGGACGGGCTGTCAGCCAGCGACTGCGCAGAGGCGACCGGGCTGTCGCGCAGCAGCACCCGTCGTTATCTGGAGCACCTGGTCACCGTCGGTCGGGCCGAGATGCGCCCCCGGTACGGCGTTGCCGGGCGCCCCGAGCGGCGGTACCGCCTGCTGCTGCGCTGATTAGTTAGAGCAGGCGGCGAGTTAGTGTCCCGCACCGGATAGGAGGAAGGCATGGCCCATCAGTCGACACCGGCGAACTCCCACGCGCAGCGGACGCGCCCGGACGCGTTGCTCGACTTCACCGCCGCGGTGCTACGCGCGGAGGGCGTCCCCGAGGCCGACGCGAACTTGCTGGCCGACAGCCTGGTGATGGCGGAGCTGTGGGGACATCCGTCGCACGGCATGCTCCGCCTTCCCTGGTACGTCGCGAAGCTGCGAACCGGAGCGATGCAGCGGGTTACCCGGATCGAGACCGTGCGGGACGCTGGGGCGCTGATCGTTCTCGACGGCCGGCACGGCATCGGCCAGGTCATCGCGAACCAGGCCGTCGCCCTGGGAGTTGAACGGGCCCGCTTGCACGGCGTCAGCGCGATTGGTGTGCGCAACTCGGGGCACTTCGGTACGGCGGCATACTTCACCCGCCAGGCGGCCCGCGCCGGTTGTGTGGCCTTGCTCTGCACGAATGCAAGCCCGGCCATGGCCCCATGGGGCGGCCGACACAAGAGCATCGGCACGAACCCCTGGTCCATCGCCGCACCAGCCGGCCGGCACGGCACCGTGGCGATGGACCTGGCCAACACAGCCGTTGCCCGAGGCAAGGTTTACCTCGCGGCCGAGCGCGGTACCGAGATCCCTGAGGGGTGGGCCGCCGATGCCGACGGCAACCCCACCACGGACCCAAGGGCCGCGATCGAGGGCCTCATCCTGCCGATGGCCGGTCCCAAAGGCTATGTCATCTCCTTCCTGTTCGACGTGCTCGCCGGAGTGCTGACCGGCAGCGCCTTCGGGGACGAGGTCGCCGGGCCGTACCAGTCCGACGTCCGCAGCGGGGCCGGTCACCTGCTGCTCACCATCGACGTCGCCGCGATGGCCGATCCGGCGGAGTACGCCCGCCGGGTCGAAGCCCTGGTCGACCGGACCAGGTCGGCCGAGCCCGCCGCCTGGGCTGGAGAGGTCCTCGTCCCCGGCGAGCTCGAGGACAGGCACCACACCGAGCTCACGGTCGCCGGCATCACGCTGACGGCCACCACCTGGACGAGCCTGACCGTCCTCGGCGCGGAGACCCGCGTCCCGCTGCCCGCGTCAACCCCGATCCCCGCTTAGTCTCCTAACCGGACATACGATGGAACGGTGACCGAGTCGAACACCGTCCGTGAGTCCGCCCTTCGAGCGCGGGAAGCGTCCTACGCGTTGGCTGCGGCCTCCCGAGCAGACAAGGACGCCGCGCTGCACGCCATGGCGACGGCGCTGCGCGACAACACCGAGCGGATCGTCGCGGCGAACGCCAAGGACGTGGCAGCTGCCCGAGAAGCCGGTACGCCGGAATCGACCGTCGACCGGCTGGCTCTCGACGCCGCCCGGGTGGACGCGATGGCCGCCGGCCTGGAGCAATTGGCCGGCCTGGTGGATCCGGTCGGGGAGGTCGTGCGCGGCTACACACTGCCGAACGGCCTGGAGTTGCGACAGGTCCGGGTACCGCTCGGAGTGGTCGGCATCATCTACGAGGCCCGGCCGAACGTGACTGCTGACGCCGCCGGCATCTGCTTGAAGTCCGGCAACGCGGTTCTGTTGCGCGGCTCGTCCTCGGCAGCAGCGTCGAACGCGGCGATCGTGGCTGTTTTGCGCGACGCGGCCGAGGAATCCGGGCTGCCCGCAGACGTGATCCAGGGTGTGCCGGGCGATCGTGCGGCGGTGAAGGAACTGATGCAGGCGCGCGGCCTGGTCGACGTATTGATCCCGCGTGGTGGTGCCGGGCTGATCCAGACGGTCGTGTCGGAGTCCACCGTGCCCGTGATCGAGACCGGCGTCGGCAACTGCCACGTGTACGTCGATGCCGACGCCGACCTGGACGTGGCACTGAAGATCTTGCTCAACGCGAAGACCCAGCGCCCCAGCGTGTGCAACGCCACCGAGTCGCTCCTGGTTCACAGCGAGGTAGCGGAGGCCTTCCTGGCCAAGGCGCTGCCGGCTCTCGTCGAAGCCGGTGTCACCGTCCATGGTGACGAGCAAGTGGTTGCTGCAGGCAAGGACGTCGTACCGGCGACTGATGAGGACTACGGCGCCGAGTACAACTCGCTCGACCTGTCGGCCGCCGTGGTCGGATCGCTGGAGGCGGCCGTGGAGCATATCCGCCGCTACGGATCCGGTCACACCGACGCGATCATCACCCGTTCCCTGTCGGCGGCACGGCGTTTCGTTCAGGCGGTCGACTCGGCCGCGGTGGTCGTGAATGCCAGCACTCGCTTCACCGACGGCAGCGAGTTCGGCTTCGGCGCCGAGATCGGCATCTCGACCCAGAAGCTGCACGCCCGCGGTCCGATGGGCCTGCCAGAGATGACCTCGACCAAGTATGTCGTCACGGGAGAGGGCCAGATCCGAAGCTGAGCAACGGTCCTGCGTCGATGGAGTGAACCTTCAGTTGACGATCGGAGAGAATCGCCAGTGCGGCGGAGTAGCCGGCACCCGCGTCCAGATCGGTCAGCGCGATCGGGCCGTCGTACCCGGGCCACGACAGCAGCGCCGCCGGCTGATCCGGCGAGCTGACGACGACGTCCCGCAGGTTGGCGCGCATCCCGTGACCCGTCGCCTTCACTACTGCCTCCTTGCGGGTCCAGTACGTCGTGAACGCCTGCGCCCGCTCGGCTGGTCCGTACCTGGCCAGCTCCTTCGTCTCGACCTCGGCAAGGCTCACGGCAGCAAGCGAGTCGGCCTCGATCGCCGGATCGACCTGCTCCACGTCCACGCCCACCGGCGTACCAGGATGAAAGGCCACCGCGATCAGGTCGCCGGAGTGGGACACGGAGAACTGGATGCCCTCGGCATCGATCGCCTGCACTTTGCCATGCGGGCGGCCGCAATCGGTACAGGCCCGATCGAGCAGAACCTTTGCCGGTGGTAACAACAGGCGGATCCCAAGCACCCGTCGGATGACCGCGCAGCCGACCAGGAACCGGGCGCGGTCCTCCTCCCGGGTGTAGGCCGCAAGGCGGAGCTGCTCGTTCGCGTCGAGGTCGTCGGCCAGGCCGGGCCGGGCATCGGCGATGCGTGCCCACCAGACCTCGACTGTCATGGCTGGTCCTTCGCGGTGCGATAGGCCCAGTCCACAGCGTCCTGGATGTCCGTGACGGGATAACGAACCGCCCGTACGACGCGGTCCGGCTTGACCACCAGGAGGAATCGCTTCAAGCGTTCAGTGCCGGCCATGCGGAAGGTAGGCAGCCGCAATGCGGCAGTCAGAACCAGTTCGGTATCGGACAGCAGCAGGTGCGGGATGTTCTCGAGGTCGGCGAACCCCCGCTGCTCGTCCGGCCGCTGGGTGCTGACGCCGTGCACACAGACCCCGGCAGCAGCGAACTCGGGGGCGCGCTCCGCGAACAGCCGGTTCTCCAGCGTGCAGCCGGCCGTCCCGGCGATCTCGTTCCAGCCGTCGGGCAGGGGGGTCGGCCGGCCAGTCGCCGGGTAGCCGAAGATCACCGTCGCTCGGGCCTCTGCGTCGACCACATCGCGGCGGTCGCCGGTCGTTGCCAGCAGCAAGATCTCTGCCGGGATCCGTCGCCCGGTGAGTTCGTGCATCCGGTGAGCGGGTGCGTCGTCCTCGTCGTTCGTGCCGGACAGCTCGCCGTCACCCAGCAGCCACCTGTCGCCCCAGTCCTGCAGGGCGACCAGGACGGGCAGCAGCGCCCGGCCGCGGGCTGTCAGGCGATAGGCGAACCGTGGTGGCCGGTCCTGGTACGACTCGCGCTCGACGACGCCGCTGTCGATCAGCCCGCCGAGCCGTTCCGTGAGCACCTTGCGGGAGATCTTCAGCGAGTCCGCCAACAGGTCGAACCGATCAAGCCCCCGAGCGAGGTCCCGGATGATCAGCAGCTCCCAGCCGTCTCCGATCACGCCGAGGGACTGCGCGATGGCACAGTCCGCCTCGGGGGAGTAGCTGCTGCGGCGCACGTCGACCTCCAATCGGGTTGCAGCCACGCTAGCCGGGCGGCTAAGTTCCTGACGGGAACTCACTCTATCGCTGGGGGTACGACGTGTCCGGTTACTGGCGCCGGTTGGCAGATCTGCCCGGCTGGTTGAAGGCCGTGATGGTTGGGCAACTGGTCAGCTCGGCCGGCGCGTTGGCCTGGATCTACCTCACGCTGTACCTGGTCGACGAGCGCGGCATGTCGCCGCAACAGGCCGGGCTTGCCGCGGCGGCGTACGGGGTGGGGCTGTTGGGTGGCAATCTCAGCGGCGGGTGGTTCGGTGATGCCTTCGGCCTGCGTACGGCGGCCGTCGGGAGCCAGTTGAGCTGGGCGGTCGCGTGTCTGGCGATGCCCCTGGTGCCTACTAGCGGGCTGGCGGCTCTTGCGGCAGTGGCAGGGCTCTGTGGGGGTGCAAGTAGGCCCAACCTGAGCGCACTGGTGGCAACCGCTCTGCCTGCCGATCGGCGACGGGAGGGCATCGCCCTGTCCCGGTCGGCCAGCAATGCCGGGTTCACGATTGGGCCTCCGCTGGGCGGCCTACTGGCGGCGTACGACTTCTCCCTGGTGTTCGTGGTCGACGCAGTGACCAGCCTGGTGCTCGCGGCTGTCGTATGGCGCTGGGTGCCACGGGCGGCCCGGGTGACGAGTCACCGGCAGGCGTACGGGCTCTGGCGAGCGCTGATGCGGGACAAGTCGGTGCTAGTGCTGCTCGGGGCGATCGTGGTGGTTGATACCGCCTACCGGCAGCTGTTCGCGACTATGCCGCTGCTGTTGCACGATGCAGGATCACCTGCGGTCGCGTACGGCGTACTGATCGGTCTGAGCTCTGCAGTGATCGTGGTGATCGAGGCGCAGCTGGCAATCCGGCTGGGCGGGCGCCGCGAGGTTTCCGTGATCGCTACCGGCTTCGTGCTCATCGGTGTCGGCCTGGCCGCGCTCGGAGCATGGCCGGC
>JAWWPC010000321.1:0-3604 GCA_033851055.1 Kribbellaceae bacterium
TCTCGGGCCGTGGCGGGCAGCCGGGCAGGTAGATGTCCACGGGCACGATGTGGTCGACGCCCTGCACGATGGCGTAGTTGTTGAACATGCCGCCACTGGAGGCGCACACGCCCATCGCGATGACCCACTTGGGCTCGGACATCTGGTCGTAGATCTGCCGGAGCACCGGCGCCATCTTCTGGCTGACCCGGCCCGCGACGATCATCAGGTCGGCCTGCCGGGGGGTGGCCGACGCCCGCTCCATGCCGAACCGGGCGAAGTCGTGCCGCGGGTCGCCCGTGGCCATCATCTCGATCGCGCAGCAGGCGAGGCCGAACGTCGCCGGCCAGACCGAACTCTTACGCGCCCACCCGGCGACCTGCTCGACCGTGCTCAGCAGGAAGCCACTGGGGAGCTTCTCCTCTAGACCCATTTCAGTCCCACTCCAGACCGCCACGCCGCCAGATATAGGCGTACGCGACCAGAACGGTGAAGATGAACAGCACCATCTCGATGAGACCGAACCATCCCGCGAACCTGTTGAATGCGACGGCCCACGGGTAGAGGAAGATGATCTCGATGTCGAAGACGATGAACAGCATCGCCGTGAGGTAGTACTTCACCGGGAAGCGACCGCCGCCGGGAGGCTGCGGCGTCGGCTCGATCCCGCATTCGTAGGCTTCGAGCTTGGCCCGGTTCCAGCGCTTGGGGCCGGTGAACGCGGCCATCACCACCGAACCGGCGGCGAAGGCGAACGCCAGCACTCCCAGCACGACGATCGGAACATAGAGATCCATCAGCCTCTACACCCCCTTCTCAAAACGTACGGTGTTGATCCCGGTGCTCGTGACGGAGGGGCCGTCCCCCTCAGGGCTCCACAAGGCGCGCACGGAGTGTACCTGCGGGATGACCCAGGTCACGGCCCGGTGAGTCACCCTAGTCAGAGCCAACATTGCCTGTCCTCTCGGGGTCTCCGTTCGGCAGGAGACCCAACAAGGTCGGCCCTGTGGTGGGTCGGCCCAGTGCAGCGGTGTCATGTCACGCGGCCGGAGCCACCTTCGACATGGCATTGATGATCCGGTCCATCGCGTCCCCGCCCCGCGGGTCCGTGAGATTGGCGAGCAGCTTGAGCGTGAAGCGCATCAGGGTCGGGTGCGGCAGACCGTGCGTGGTCGCGAACTTCATCACCCGGGGGTCCCCGATGGCCTTCACGAAGATCCGGCCGATCGTGAAGTATCCCCCGTGCCTCTCCTTGAGGATGCGCGGGTATTCGTACAGGGCCCGCTCCCGCTGGGCGGGCGTGGGACGGGCCAGCGCCTGCACGATGATGTCGGCGGCGAGGTGGCCCGACTCCATGGCGTAGTCGATGCCCTCGCCGTTGAACGGGTTGATCATGCCCCCGGCGTCACCGACCAGCAGCATGCCCCGGGCGTAGTGCGGTTGCCGGTTGAAGCCCATCGGCAGGGCGGCACCCCGGACCGGGCCGGTGGCGTGCTCCTCGTCGAACTGCCACTCCTCCGGCAGGCCGGCGCACCAGCGCCGGAGCATCTGCCGGTAGTCGGTGTTCTGGAACGACTTGCTCGTGTTGAGCAGGCCGAGCCCGACGTTGGAGGTCCCGTTGCCGACTCCGAAGACCCAGCCGTAGCCGGGCAGCAGCCGCTCGCCGTCCCACAGCTCCAGCCACGACTCCAGGTAGTCGTCGTCGTGCCGGGGATTGGTGTAGTAGCGGCGCACCGCCACTCCCATCGGCCGGTCCTCGCGCTTGCGCACACCCATGGCGAGGGAGAGCCGGGTGGAGTTGCCGTCGGCGGCCACCACCAGCGGGGCGCGGTACTCGTTGCCCTGCTTGTCGACGACACCGACGATGCGGTCCGTGCGCTCGTCGAGGATCGGGGCGCTCACGTTGGTGCCCTGGAGCAGGTGGGCTCCCACCTTCGCGGCGCGGTCGGCGAGCAGCTGGTCGAGATCCAGACGGGCACGCACCAGGCCGAAGTCCGGGAAGCTCGCCAGCTCGGGCCAGGGCAGCTCGAGCCTGACCCCGCCGCCGTAGATGCGCAGCCCCTTGTTGCGGATCCAGCCGGGCGCGTCGATATCGACACCCATGGCGATCAACTGCTTGACCGCGCGGGGGGTCAGACCGTCACCGCAGACCTTGTCCCTGGGGAACGTGGCCTTCTCGAGCAAGAGGACGTCCAGCCCCGCCTGGGCGAGGTAATAGGCCGTCGTGGAGCCGGCAGGCCCGGCCCCTACGACGATGACGTCGGCCTCACGTGTCTCGGTCACGAGTTCCCTCTTCGCGCTCGTTCGCTTGTGAAGTACTTCACAAAGGCCCTCAGGGAGTCTATTCCTTTACGGGGACCACTGGGTACCCGACGGCTTACATGGTTTGGACCGTTTCATCCAGATCCGGGTGGGACTTATGGGCGTACCGCGTGATGGAGTGCCACTACCCCGAAGGAGAGGTTGCGCCAGCGGACCTTCTCCCAGCCCGCCTGGCGCAGCAGCTCGGACAGTTCCCGCTGGTCAGGCCAGGCCAGGGTCGACTCCGCCAGGTAACGGTAGGAGTCGGGATTGGAGCTCACCTTCCCCAGCAGCGGGAGCCCGTACCTGAGGTGCAGGCGGTGGCCACGGCCCAGCAGCCCGTTCGGCGGGTGGCTGACCTCGCAGACCAGCAGGCGCCCACCCGGCTTGGTCACCCGGCGCAGCTCCTGGAGCGCCAGGTCCGTGTCGGCGACGTTACGCAACCCGAACGAGATGGTGACCGCGTCGAACGAGGCGTCCGCGAACGGTAGCCGCAGCGCGTCGCCCGCCACGAACTCCAGGGTCTGGGTACCGGCCTGGCGGCGGACCCCGACGCGCAGCATGCCCAGCGAGAAGTCGCAGGCGACGACCTGCGCCCCCGCCTCCACGAAGGGGATCGACGAGGTGCCGGTGCCGGCGGCGAGATCGAGGATGCGCTCACCGGGACGGGCGTCGAGCGCGGCGACGACGGCATGCCGCCAGCGGCGGTCCAGCCCGCCCGTCATCAGAGCGTTGAGCAGGTCGTAACGCTCGGCGGTGCGGTCGAACATGGCCGCGACGTCGGCGGGCTGCTTGTCGAGAGAAGCGCGGGTCATGGCCGCAAGCCTCGCAGATCCGCGGCGCCGCCCCGACCTCCAGGGTGGCCGCTAGTCGGGGGCGTCTTCCTTGGTACGGGCCTTCTCGAACCTGCGGCGTCGCTCGGAGGCCACCGTGACGATGGCGGAGGACATGCGGTCCCGCTGCCGGGAGAGCAGCACATAGCTGACGATGCCGCTGATCAGGATCGATACCGCCAGCAGCAGGACCGGCGACTGTCTCATCGGCGTGGTCACCCAGAGCACGCCGCAGGTGGCGGCGAAGATCAGGATCCGCGCGGAGGAATAGGCGAGTACGGAACGCATGATGACTCCGAGGTTATCCGGTGCCGGCGGACGAATCGTCCACGGCCGCCATGGGAGCGGCCGGCTCCGCCGCCGGGTCGCCCGCCGGCGAGTCAGCCGCCGGCGGGTCGCCGGCGAGGATCTCCAGGAAGAGGGCCGGGTCGACGTTGCCCCCGGAGAGTACGGAGACGTACGAGTCGCCGCGAGGCAGTTCGTCGCGGTGG
>JAWWPC010000246.1:0-2768 GCA_033851055.1 Kribbellaceae bacterium
AACGGAGATGTATCTCCGTACGATCTTCGAGCTCGAGGAAGAGGGCATCGTCCCGCTCCGAGCGCGCATCGCCGAGCGGCTCTCCCAGAGCGGTCCCACGGTGAGCCAGACGGTGGCCCGTATGGAGCGTGACAGCCTGCTCCGGGTCGAGGGCGACCGGCATCTCGAGCTGACCGACTCTGGCCGCGATCTCGCGACCCGGGTCATGCGCAAGCATCGCCTCGCCGAATGCCTGCTCGTCAACGTGATCGGTCTGCCCTGGGAGGACGTGCACATCGAGGCCTGCCGGTGGGAGCACGTGATGTCCGAAGAGGTGGAACGCCGCCTGGTCGCGCTGCTGGACAACCCCCAGACCTGCCCGCACGGCAACCCGATCCCCGGGCTGGACGAGCTGGGCGGACACACCGACGCGGACGATTCCGGCGAGTCGCTGACCCCCATGACGGCCCTCGCCTCGGTGGCCGGTACACATGTCATAGTTCGGCGGATCAGTGAACAGTTGCAAAGCGACAGCGATCTGATGCTTAAACTCAAGCAGGTTGGGATACAACCGGGACGTGAGGTAACTCTTGCGGCCAGCGACGATGGCGTGCGAGTGACATGTGACGACGAGGCCGACAGTCCAGCGACGGAGCTCCCCCGACGGCTCGCCGAGCACGTTTTCGTGGCGAAGCGCTGACAGAACACCCGGAGTGCTTCCCGCAGTGTCTACGGTCTGTACCGAAGATCTCCTTAGCGTGTTGCGGTTCTCACGCATCTCGGAGGCCTGTTCGTCGTTCAATAAGCGACGGAGGTGAGTAGATGAAGCGCGGGGACGAATCAGCCTTCGAAGCTCAGCTGCCGCCTGAGACCGTCCTGAATCATATGGAGATGGCGGTCATCGTGTGTGACCGCTTCAGCAACATCATCTCCCACAACGATTTCGCCCAGAAGCTCTTCGGATTCGTCGGGGAGGAGTACGTCGGCCAGTCCGTGCTGTCCCTCGGCATCGCCGAGGAGGACCATGAGCAGGCGACCGAACTGGCCAGGCACGTGCTCAAGGGCGGTGTCTGGGAGGGTACGTTCTGCACCATAAGGTCCGACGGCAGCACCATCTACACTCGCGCCCAGGCCGTGCCGCTGCGCCACCCCTCCGGGGCCATCGACGGCATCGTGATCTTCGCCCGGGAGGCCCTGCGCAGTAACCAGCGCGACCAGGACCGCTACGGCCTGCTGGACCGCATAGGAGGCCGGCTCGCGGCCTCGCTGGAGCTGGCGCAGACCCTGCGGCAGGTCGCCGACACCCTGGTCCCGCAGTTCGCCGACCACTGCTTCATCGACCTGTTCAGCGGAGAGAAGCTGATCCGCCGGGTGTCCCGGCACGCCGCCGGCTGGACCCCGCCTCCGGGCACCTGGGCCGAGGTCGGCGAGCCGGTCTCCTACCCGCCCGACCACTTCTGCTCCCGCGCGATGGGCCGCCGCGACGCCGTGCTCATCGAGGACCTGGTGCAGCACCGGTTCTCGGGGCCCACCGAGTCGATCCTCCGGCCCGACGACGACATGGGGATGACCTCCGTGGTCGCCGCGCCGCTGTTGGCCCGCGGGGAGCTGCTGGGCGTCATGAGCCTGGCGCTGTCCAACCTCAGCAGGCGGCCCGATCCGCACTACGACGGTTTCGACCGCGACCTGCTGGGAGCCATCGCCAGCCGGGTCGCCCTCTCCATCGACAACGCCATCCTGTTCGAGGAGGAGCGCCAGACCGCGCTCGCCTTCCAGAAGAACCTGCTGCCCGGTGACCGGCCCCCCCGGCTGGACGGGTTGCAGATCGCCTGGCGGTACGAGCCCGCCAAGCCGCTGGAGTCGCACGGCCACGGCATCCAGACCCAGGTCGGCGGAGACTGGTACGACGTGATACCGCTGTCGGCAGGCCGGGTCGGCATCGTCATCGGCGACGTCGAGGGCCGGGGTGCCCGGGCGGCCGCGATCATGGGCCAACTGCGCGCCGCGATGCGCGCGTTCGCCCAGGACGACAAGCCACCCGCCGAGATCCTTCGCAAAATGGACGAATGGGTCCGGACGATGACGCGTCCGGAGCGTCCCCGGTTCAGCGACGAGACCATCCGGCCGCCCCTGGTGTCCTGCACCTACTTCGTGTACGACGCCTGGTCCCGGGTGCTGTCGTTCGCCAACGCCGGGCACGACCCGCCACTGCTGATAGTCGACGGCCAGGTGTCCGAGCTGAACTACCACAGCAAGGGCGCTCTGCTCGGGGTACGCGGTCATGGCGTGGGCGGCGAGATCCTTTTCAACGAGGAGTCCTGCGAGCTGAAGCCCGGCTCCACGCTCGTGCTCTACACCGACGGGCTCATCGAGCGGCGGCCCAAGGACAACGGGGAGTACTACACGAGCGACGAGTCCCGTCAGCTGCTGGCCGAGGCCATCGCCATGGTCGGCCGCCGTGACGTCGAGACAATCGCGAACGCGGCGTACGCGGCGGTCCCCGGGGACATCGACGACGATGCCGCGATCGTCGTGGTGCGCACGTCGGCGGACGAGCTGGCGGTGGAGGAGCGTACCTTTCCGGCCGAGCCGATCATGGTGTCCGAAGCGCGTCGGTTGGCGGCCGAGACCTTCGCGGTCTGGGGCATGCTCGATGAACAGGCCGAACTCGCCTGCCTGCTGGTGTCCGAGGTCGTCACCAACGTCGTCTTGCACGCCACCACCGTGGCGCCGAGGCGTCCCGCACTGGTGCTCGACGGTGGCCCGGCACTGCCCTTCGACGATGACGA
>JAWWPC010000040.1:0-26584 GCA_033851055.1 Kribbellaceae bacterium
GGCCACTTTTGGCCTTGCTACACTCCTGTGGCAGGTGCAGGGTTCGAACCTGCGTAGGCATAAGCCGACAGATTTACAGTCTGCTCCCTTTGGCCACTCGGGCAACCTGCCAGGGTGCTGCTGGCCCAAGGACCAGCGGGAGAGACGATACAACAAACAGCACCCCTGACAGCAAATCGGAAAGGAAGTGGCCCATGGCCTCGGAGTCCTCCTTCGACATCGTGAACAAGGTCGACCACCAGGAGGTGGACAACGCCGTCAACCAGGCCGCCAAGGAGGTCAGCCAGCGCTTCGACTTCAAGAACGTCGACGCGGGCATCAAGTGGTCCGGGGAGTCTGTGGACATCCAGGCCAACACCGAGGAGCGGGCCAACGCGGTTCTGGACGTGTTCAAGGACAAGCTGGTCAAGCGTCAGATCTCGCTGAAGGGCCTCGACGTCGACGAGCCGAAGCTGTCCGGCAAGGTCTACAAGATCACCGCGTCGATCAACGCCGGCATCAGCCAGGAGAACGCGAAGAAGATCTCCAAACTGATCCGTGACGAGGGGCCGAAGGGCGTGAAGGCGCAGATCCAGGGCGAGGAACTGCGTGTCAGCAGCAAGAGCCGGGACGACCTGCAGGCGGTCCAGGCGCTGGTCAAGGGCCAGGACTTCGACTTCGCCGTCCAGTTCGTCAACTACCGCTGAAAGCCTGCATGCCTCGAGGATGCGGCAGGGCACAGGGAGGGCGCATCGCGGTGCCCTCCTCGTGCCCTGCACCGCTATGAGCGAGAGACCGCTGGCTCTCACCTAGCGACGGAGCGCTACTTCGCGTACATCAGCGTTTGAAGCAGAGTTGGTCGAAACCGCCGCTGTTGGTGCCTGTAGTCGCCCGACTAGCTGGCATTCTGCACGTCGTGACCGATAGGTCCGGGGAGGGAACTAACTCCGCCGACGAGCGCTGGATCCGGGCCATCCGTGAGGTCCGCGCCGTCCTCACTTGCAGGGGTGGGTCAGGGACGACTTCGGCGTCCAACTCAGCTCGATCGACCGCGTCGAGCATGGCGCGGACGCGGCAGCTGAGGTCTGGCGCGGCATCGCGGTCGATGGGAGAGGAGCCAGTACGCCGTCAAGTGGAGCGGCGGAGACACCGACGCGGGCCACCTCGTGATCGCGCACCTCGCCGCTACCGGCGTACCGGGCATCCTTGGCCCACGAAGGCCCATGAAGGCCCGCTCCGGCCTGCAGATGCCCTGGAGAGGAGCTGGAACCACTTGGAAGGCGAACTATGAGTCATCACTGGGCTGCTCGAGCAGTCTGACGAGCTGGGACGGAAGCTTCCAGCCGAAGACGCACTGGTCGTGATCTGTCACGCAGATCCGCATTTGGGCAATGTGCTGGTCGGGGCGGCGGACGAGGCCTGGCTGATCGACTGGGATGACGCCGTGCTGGCACCGCGGGAGCAAGACCTGATGTTCGTACTGGGCGGCATGGGCGACTTCGGGCCGCAGACTGCCCAGGAGCGCGCCTGGTTCTTCGACGGGGTACGGCGAGACCCACGTCGACCCGACCCGCTTGACGTACCACCGCTGCGCGCGAGCCCTGGAGGACTTCGCTTTATGGTCCGAGCAAGTCCTGCATGGACCCGACCGCGAAAGATCACTCGACATCCTCCGCGGTGTACCTTCCCCGCCGGTCTCGCTGTACTGGCGCTCTCCTAGCGCCGTACTGTCCGTCTCCTAGCGCGAAGGACCGCAGAAGGTGGTCTCGACCCCTTCACTAGGAGTCACCGACCATGCATCGCCGCAGACCAGGCGCGGACCTCCCCCCAGCTGAGCCAGCCGTCTCTTCCACGATGGTGAAGTCCGGCAACCGGCCGCCGAAAACGTATATGCAAATCGATATTGCATGTCTAATTGCATATACAGAAACGGCCGGCTCTCCCGACACGAAGGTTCAGGCGTGCCGCATCCAGACGTTGGGCTCGCGGTAGATGCCGAGGTCTGCCGAGCGATCGATCGAGAGCACGGTCAGGCCGTCTGGGATCACGTACGAGCCGGTGGCAGGCAGCGTCAGGCCGGTCCAGCTCTCCCAGTCGGCGACCGTGCCGGTCATCGTCTGGCTGTGGGGTGCGGGGGCCAGGATCGATGCGCCCAGCCGCACATGGGTCCGGATCCACGGGTCGAGGGGCAGCCCATCATCCCTGGTCCACTTGATGAATTCGGAGATCTCGATCAGCGGATAGCTGCTCTTCATGGTCGGCCGCACGGGCGCGATCACCTGCGGCAGATCCGCCGCGATCGCCCGCTCGCGGACGGCGGTGATCACCCGGCCGGCGTGACCGCGGCCCTGCTCGTCATTCCGTACGGCGGCCGCCATCAGAACGAAGGTGTTCGGCACGACACCGGCCTCGTGCCCATCCACAGACCGTGCCAGGGAGTCCGTGAACCCGCCCGGCAGGTCTTCGACAGTCCCGTCCCACGCGATCGGCACACCCCAGCAGCCGGCGATCAGCCGCCGGTCCGCGGCGGAGATCAGGTAGAACTCCCAGTCGCGGAAGTACTCCAGCCGCCGCTCCCGGTAAGGCGTCACGCCCTCGTCGTGGAAGATGAACTCCGGCCACTCCTCGACGAACCGCTTGCCTGCTTCGTCGTCCAACTCGGGTGCCGTGGCGACCGGTATCAGTTCATACATGCGCCGAAGGCTAGACCGAGCTTGCGGACCCAGCCACCAAATATCCGGCTCGAACCGCCCGGGGTGAGCCGCCTAACTCCCGGCGGCAGGCCTTGTTGAAAGCCTGCAGGTCGGCTATCCCCACAGAGGCCGCTACGGCCGGGATAGAGAGTGTCGACGAGACCAGTAGGTGCCGGGCCCGGGCCATCCGCCGGAGCCGAACATAGGCGACCACCGTCATCCCGGTCTCGGCACGGAACAGCCGGGTCAGATGGTTGTGCGAGACCCCTGCAGCGCGGGCGAGCCCGGGCACCGTCAGCGGACGGGCCAGGTTGGCCTCGATGTGCGCGATCGCAGCCGACACCGCAACATGCGGCCGACCGGCAGCACCTTCAGCATCCTCGGCACGATCCGGCAACTGCGCGACCCGCCAGAGCGCCGTCCAGATCTCGGCCGCGACCCGGGCCGAGCCACCCGGCGAAGCCTCGATCGCGCTACTCATCAGGTCCGACAGCGCCGTCGCAGCCACCCCGGCGTCCTGGACGACAGGCACCAGTACCGGATCGCCCACAGTCGCCGTACGGAAGTGGGCGAAGAGGTGCTCGGACCGGCCGCGGTACGCGAACTCCACCTGTACGCCGGGCGGCACCAGGCTGACCGATCCCGGCCGGACCGGGTACGTCCGCCCGTTCAGAGTGAGGTCGGCCGAGTACCCGTACAGGTGGAGCTGCCACAGGTCAGGGAGCCGGAACACGTCGCGCGACGTGCGGACCCCGTGGATGCCCATGCCGGGGTTCACCAGCTCCGGGGGCTTATCCAGGTACAGCGGGACCCTTTCGATCATGGTGAAAAATTACCATTAGTGGTGATCTGAACCCACGCGCTGCAACACAGAACCTTCTTAGGCTGGTCGAGTAGGAACCACCAAGAACAAGTCGCCCCGAGAGGGAGAGACATGACCCATCCGCATTCCAAGAACTTGATCACCTCGGTACAGATGGCGCATTTCGTGGCCAATGGCTCGCTCCGGATGGACGCCGTCGTACCGGACGAGATGAACCAGCAGGCGATCGAGGTGCTCAAGGCCGGCATCCCCGCTGTCCCCTACGGCACCCCGCTGTCGGAGACCTTCGAAGACGGTTCGTTCGTCGACCGACTGGTAAAGCTGCCTGAGATCGCGGGCGCCATCCACAGCCTGGTCGGACCCGAACCGACTGTGGACCACCATGCGGTCCACATCCGCAAGGCCCACGAGGGCGAGGCGCAGGACCTGCACGGCGACGCCATCATCGACGTCCGCCCGGACGCGTTCGACATGCAACTCATGTACTACCCGCAGGAGGTGACGCTCGAGATGGGCGGCACGCTCAGCGTGCCGGGCAGCCATCTGCGCCGGACCAACGAGACCGACACCGGCCGGTACCAGAACCTGCGCGGCCAAACCCGGCTCACCTGCCCGGCCGGCACGGTCGTGTTCCTGCACCACGGCATCTGGCACGGCGGCCGCCGCAATGACAGCGACATCGATCGCTACATGTTCAAGATCCGCTTCAACCCGACCGTCCGCCAGGTCCGCCTCTGGAACACCGAGGACCTGTACGACGACGCCGTCGCGGCTGAGCTGAACACCTCGTTCCCCTGGTACGAGAGCGCCACGGGACGCCTGGAGATCTACAACCGGGTCAAGCTCTGGCAGGCCCTCACCGGCGACGACACCTTCGACCCGGACTACTGGGTCACCCGGGTGTCGAACCGCCCGCGCCGGGTGGTCGCTCAGCGCAGCCTGAACCCACACGCACCGAAGAAGGAGATGGTATGAGCCTCACTGCCGAAGCGCAGACCCAGCAGACGGTCCGCCAGCAGGTCCTGGTGCTCTACCTGAACTCGTCCGCGCTCGACTCGCGCGTAGTGGGCTGGTCGACGTACGACGGCACCGGGCAGTCCTCCCCGACCACCGGCGACAGCGATGAGCCGCCGTACGAGAACGGGCTGGACGCACTCAAGGATGGCTGGCGACTCTTCCAGGCCGCCCAACTGCTGCCGCCGCAGCCCGGCCACGAGTACGACGTGTCATTCCTCAAGCACGAGTTCTTTTTCGAGAAGCTGGTAGCAATCTAGACCGGTAGTACGCAGACCGGCTTGGGCCAGGCGAGTGGCGTCCCCGTTGCGGTGAGGACGCCACTGGTCTGGTCAACGGTGAAGACCGCCACCGCATCAGAACGCTCGTTGGCGGCATAGAGCTCAGTCGCATCCTTGCTGAGCGCCAGGTGCCGCGGCCAGGAGCCTCCGGAGCCGATCGTCTGGATCAGCTCGACCGTCAGCCCGTCGGTGCCAGTAGCGAACACCGCGATCGTGTCGTCACCGCGGTTCGAGCCGTAGACGAACCGTCCGTCGGCAGACACCAGCACCTCGGCCGGGAAGTTCTCCCCGTCGGCGCTTTCGGGCCGCGTCGACACCGTCTGTACGACGCCCAGCTTGCCCTCGGTGTAGCTGCACACCGTGAGCGTCGAGTCGAGCTCATTGATGACGTACGCCGCACCGCCGCCCGGGTGGAACACAATGTGCCGGGGGCCGGCGCCCGGGTGGACGGCCAGGCGGTCCACCTCCTCCAGCCGACCCTGCCCCGACAGCGTCGACACGTGCACCGAATCCGTGCCGAGGTCGATGTCGAAGGCAAAGACTCCGGCCGGGTCGAACGTCACCTGATGTGCGTGCGGGCCCTCCTGGCGTTCGGCGTTCGGGCCGGAACCCTCGCGCTGCAGGAAGTGCGTGGCCTCGCCCAGTGATCCGTCGGCGTTGATCGGGTGGATCGCGAGCGAGCCGGAGCTGTAGTTCGCCGACAGCAGGAACCTGCCGGACGGGTCGACCTCCAGGTGGCACGGGTCCGCGCCGTTGGTTGGCTGGTCGTTGAGGAACTCCAGCGAGCCGTCCTCCTGGATGGCGAAGGCGCTGACGCGACCAGCCGCGAGTTCGTTCGCCGCGTACAGGAACCGCCCGTCGGCCGACCTGGTCAGGAACGACGGGTCGTCCGTCGTCGCGGCAACTGCAATGCTGTCTAGCGGCCCGAAGCCGATCCCGGCTCCCCCGCCGGTCTGAGTTGTGTAGCTGCCGACGTAGATCCGCTCCGAGGTCATGCCCCTACCCTGCCAGGTCTGCGGACGTCCGGCACTCACCAATCCAGCATTCAGTCCTGAGCACAACCCCGACCACGCTCAGCACCGGGCACAGCCAAATCGTTGGTGAGTGCGGGCGGTCCGCCCCCACGCTCGCCGAGTAGACACCCAGGCTCTTCTCCGCCGACTCGGTCTGGCTGGGCACGATCGGCCCAGCGTCGAGTCGCTCTTCCGCCTGCACGCCTCTTTCGTCGAGGCCGTTCCCTACGAGACGGTGCAGTTCCAGCTGGGTGGAGGTGGGCCGCTGGATCCATTAGAGATGGCTGAGCGGATCATCTCGAGGCAAGTCACCTTGTGCTCACCGTGACGGGTCTGCCTGACGCGCCGGACGTTGAGTGGTTCGTCGATGCCGGGCTCGGCGATGGTCTCCATGTGCCGCTGCCGTTGCAGCGCGGCATGTACGAGCAGGAGCCGTACGGGTTGCGGCTCAGGCCGTCCGAGATCACGGCGGGCTGGCGGCTCGACCATGACCCCAGGAGCAGCATGATCGGGATGGGGCCTGGTAGTCGCCCAATACGAGGTCTTCCTGGCCCGTGCCGCGCTTCCCCCGGACCGCCGAGCAGAGCGCGATGGCTCGGGGGCGCTGAGTCGCGCAGAGTAAGGGCTGCGTGAAGACTTGCTGCTGACTGCCTTCAGAGCCCGCCCAGCCTCCGGTGTAGGGCACTAGCCTCGCGCGAGTGATCACAGATGCTCAACGGACCGCCCGCGGCCTTCGGACTGTCGATGAGGTGCTCGAACTCGCAGCCGCAGGCACGGTGGTTCTTGATCCCTACTCGCTGCTCATCGGGGTGAGGGTGCAGCTCGGCACCGGCAATGTCTTCTACCCGGGTGTCGTGATCGAGTGCGACGACGAGAGCGCCTGCGTCCTCGGTTCGGAGAACACGCTGCTGCCCGGCACCTTCATCACCGCGACCGGCGGAGCTTCGGTCTCGCTCGGCGATGGCAGCCGCATCGGCGAAGGAAATACCCGCATCACGGCTGACGGGCCGGACGCAGTGGTGAAGATCGGCAACAGGACGAGGATCAGCAGCAGCCCGATCCTGGTCGGCCCAGCGGACCTGGGTGACGGCAGCCAGTTGATCGGCCAGATCATCGCCCAGCGGGTACAGCTCGGCGCTGGAGCCGACTGGACCCACCCGGACCCCGACGCGCGAGGCGCCGTACTGAAGGGATTCGGGCGAGCACGCGGCCTCACGATCGGCGTCGGCGAAGTCATCAACGGCTCGGGCGACTTCGCCGATGCCCCGCTGGAACGCCAGCGCACCTATCACCCCAACGCACCGCGGGTGAGCTGAGGCCTCAGGTCAGCAACGGGACGTCTCAGTTCAGGTGGCAAGAGCGAAGAGCGCGCCAGGCAGAATCGACAGTACGACGGCCGCGCCGAAGCAGGTGCTGATCACAGCCACCGCGGGGCTCTCGATGTCCACGGAGAACGGGTCCTCCGCCGGCAGCCGGAACAACTCGGCCACCCAGCGCAGGTAGACCGCCAGCCCGATCATCACGTTGATCGCCATCACCACGGCCAGCCAGATCAGATCCGCGTTGATCACCGACTGGAAAGCGGCGAACTTGGTGAACAGCCCGGCCAGCCCGGGTGGCAATCCGGCCAGCACCACGAGGAAGAACACCAGCGCGATGCCCAACCCAGGCTCGGACCGCACCATCCCCCGGTAGTCCGTCAGCATCAACCCACCCCGCCGATGCCGCTGAACCACCGCGACTACTCCGAAGGCGCCCAGCGTCACCACCGCGTACGCCGCGAGATAACCGACGACGGCGCGAGCATCACCGACGGCAAGTGGCGCCAGCAGGAACCCGACCTGGCCGATCGACGACCACGCGAGCAGCCGTACGGCCTCTTGCTGGCGCAGCGCGGCCAGGTTCCCCACGGTCATGGTGACGGCAGCGAGGATGGCGACGACCACCCGCAGATCCGAGCCGCTCGGCGCCAGCCCGAAGGTCACCAGGACGAGCAGCCCGGCGACACCCGCGGACTTGGACACCACTGCGAGGAAGGCGGTCACCTCGACCGGGGCACCGGCATACGTGTCCGGGAGCCAGCCGTGGAACGGAACAGCCGCAATCTTGAAGCCGAACCCGACGATCACGAACAGCCCGGCCGCGAACGCCACCCGCCGCAGATCCGGGTCGATCCCCTCCAGCCGCGTGTCGATCGTCTGCAGGTAGAGCGAGCCGGTCACGCCATACAGATACGAGATCCCGAACAGCATCACGGAGGTCGAGAGCACCGAGACCAGGAACGCCTTCAGCGCCGCCTCGGAACCCCGTCGATCGCGGCGCAGCGCCACCATCGCGAAGCTCGGCAGCGACACCACCTCGAGCGCGATCACGATCGTCGCGAGGTCGCGAGCCCCGGCCAGAACGGTCGCACCGGACAGCGCGCTGAGCAGCAGGAAGTGGTACTCACCGACGGGGATCTCGCTGTCCAGCAACCGGTACGCCGACAACCCGACCACGCCGAGGCCACCGATCAGCAGCACAGCCCAGAGCCCGATCGTCAGCGGCTCCAGCACCAGACTGCATTCGGCCGGCCCCTGCACGCCGGTCCTGCAGAAGCCCGGCCGGAACGAGTTGCGCTGCAAAGCGATGAACGCCAGCCCGAACACGATCACGCCACCCGTGATCAGGCTGAGCGTGGTGTGCTTGAGTCGACGGTTGCCGCTGCGCCAGAAGCCGTCGACGACGATCACGCCGATCGCGCCGAGCGCCAGCACCAGCGGTACGGCGGCGGCCTGCCAGTCGGTCCAGGTGATGGTCACAGGAAGTTCCAGTGGTTGAGGAGCAGGCCCGGCCAGACCCCGAGCAGGACCGTCAACGCCACCAGCGGCGCCCAGGTGACCAGCTCGATCCGGCTCAGGTCGACAGCAAATGCGGAGGCGGGGTTCTCCGCCGGGTCGCCCTGGCAGAGGTTCCGCACCAGCCGAAGGAAGTACGCAGCCGTCAGCACGGTGCCGAGCCCGGCGATCACCATCATCGTCACGAAGGTTGCTCGCGGCAACGCATCGGCAGGCCGGTAGGCGCCGAGCAGCGCGAGCATCTCACCCCAGAAACCGGCCAGCCCGGGCAGCCCCAGCGAGGCCAGGCAGGCGAACGTCAGGAGCCCAGCGATCCGCGGCAATCGCGCGTACAGGGCCCGGCCGATGGTGCGCAGGTCGCTTGTGTCATGCCTGTCCTTGATCGCGCCGGCCAGGAAGAACAGCAGGCCGGTGATGATGCCGTGGGCTATGTTCGCGTACAGCGCTCCGCTCAGCCCTTCGGGTGACATGGTCGCGATGCCGAGACCGATGAAACCCATGTGCCCGACGCTGGAGTACGCGATCAGCCGCTTCACGTCGGTCTGCGCCAAGCAGGCCAGCGAACCAGCGATGATCGCCACCGTCGAGAAACCCGCCAGGTACGGCGCTATGGTGGCCGTGGCCTCGGGCAGCACCGGCAACAGGATCCGGATCAACCCGTAGCTGCCGAGCTTCAGCAGCACTCCGGCCAGCAGGACCGAGCCCACCGTCGGGGCCTTGGCATGGGCATCCGGCAGCCAGATGTGCAGCGGCCAGAGCGGCATCTTCACCGCGAGGCCGAGCGCAATCAGGATCGCGGCAGCCAGCGCTACTCCGTGCCCGCCCGCGACCGGGTGATTGCCGAGAACCACAAGGTCGAAAGTCCCGGCCTGACGGTGCACCAGCAGGAAGCCGAGCAGCATCACCGCCGAGCCGAGCACTGTCATCAACACGAAGGTGGTCGCCGCCCGCCGCCGCCCGTCCGGATCGTGCTCGTCGCCCCAGATGTCGATCACCAGCCACATCGGGATCAGCACGACCTCGAAGAACAGGAAGAACAACACCAGGTCCAGCGCCGAGAACGTCCCGATCACACCGGTCTCGATCACCAGCAACAGCGCGATCAGCGACCGCGTCCGCCCGATCCGCGGCGTGATCCGCAACGAGTACAGGCAGCACAGGAACGCCAGCAGCGCGGTCAGCATGATCAGCGGCAGCGAGATCGTGTCAACCCCGACATGGAACCGGACGTCCAGCGCTGGGATCCACGAGACATCCGTCTCCGCAAAGGCGTACACCTTACCGGGCAGAGTTCTCGGCGCGTGACCTCGCTCGAAAGCAACCAGGTCAGAAGTAACCGGACCATGTGGCCTGAGCAGATCCCACCAGAGCACCGCCGAGCCGACCAGCACGAGGCCCGAGACGACCGAGCCGACGATCGCCGCCACCCGATCACCCGTCGTGGCAGGCAAAGCCCATAGGACGAGGGCCGTCAGCGCGGGCAAGGCGAGCAGAACCAGCAGGAGCGCGCTCACGAGCCGATCACCGCCGCCAGGATGGCCAGCGCGACGACTCCGATTACGGCAGCGGTCAGGTACGTCTGCACGTTCCCGGTTTGCAACTTCCGGAAGCCCTGCGAGGCCAACACCCCGCCCCTCCCGGCCCCTCGCACATACGCCCCGACAACATCTCTGTCCCCGGCAACGACCAGCTTCGCGGCCCATTGCACCGGCACAACTACCAGTCGCTGATACGCAGCGTCCACCCAGAACTCACGCTCCAGCACCACCGGCCGCGGATCCGCCCCGCGTCGCCACAACGAGTACGCCGGCAGCGCCCCGAGCAGAGCCAGAACGGTCGTCACCCCAGCCACCCCCGGATTGAGGTGAACGCCGTCGGCGTACCCGAGCCCGGCGGCCCCGACCGCCAGCAGCACAAGCGGGGCAAGCATCACCCAGGACGCGTCGCGCAGCTTCGACGTGTTCGGCTCGTCGATGTCCGACATCGGGTCGTCATCCTCGAACGCACCCAGCGCACCGGCCAGCGCAGGCGTACGGAAGAACACCCACAACCACATCCGGACGCAGTAGAACGCGGTCAGCGCGGCCGTCACGCAGACCGAGACCAGCACGGTCCACCCGAGCACGGAGCCATCCCGCGCGTGATGCCAAGCAGCCTCGACCACCGCATCCTTGGAGAAGAACCCAGACAACCCCGGTACGCCGGCCAGCGCGCCGAGGCCGATCGTCATCGTCACGAAGGTCACCGGCATCGCCTTGCGCAGAGCGCCGCGCCGCGTATACCGCCGGAGCACCACGAAGGCCGCGCTGCCGACCTGCTGCAGCAACACACCGGCACAGAGGAACAGCAGTCCCTTGAACGCCGCATGGGTCATCAGGTGGAAGAGCGCGGCATGCCGACCATCCGCAGTCCCGAGCGCGAGTCCGGAGAACATGATCGCCAGCTGGCTCACGGTCGACCAGGCCAGCACGCGCTTCACCTCGACCGCGGCCATCGCGCAGAGCGCGGCGAACAGCATCGTCACGCACGCCACCACTGCGAGGACCGTGAGAGTCGCCTTGGCCTCGGTGAACACGCCGTACAGGCGGGCGATCAGGAAAACACCGGCGGCAACCATCGTCGCCGCGTGGATCAGCGCGCTCACGGGGCTTGGGCCGGGCATCGCATCGGGCAGCCAGGTGTGCAGCGGCACCTGAGCCGACTTGCCGACCACACCGACCAGCAACAGCACGGTGCCGGCGGTCAGCGCGGCGGGTGAGATCGGGCCGGAACCCAGCTCGGAGATCCGGAAGGTGTTGTAGCCGACGCCGAGCACGAAGATGCCGAAGAGGAATCCAACGTCGCCGAGCCTGGTCATCAAGAACGCCTTCATCGCGCCGGAGCGGGCGTCGCGACGCTCCCAGTAGTGACCGATCAGCAGGTACGAGCACGCGCCCATCACCTCCCACCCGATCAGCAGCAGGAACAGACCGTCGGCGACGACCACGGTCACCATCGCCGCGGTGAAGAGCGTCACGAGGGCCGTGTAGGAGGCGACCCGCTCGTGCACATAGCCGATCGAGTAGAACTGCACGCAGGCGGAGACGACCCCGACCACGGCGAGCATCAGCACGGTCAGGTCGTCGGTGCGCAGGTCGAAGCTGATGAACACGTCGTTGCCCACGCCGACGCCACTGAAGTTCGTCTGCTGCGGAGCCACGCCGTACAACAGGGCAGCGGTCAGGATGACGACGAGCGAGAAGCCGAGGCCGACCACCCGCCAGGCGGTGGGGATCACCGATCCGCCCCCTTCTCCAGCAGGTCGCGGGCGGCATCGGCGTCGACATGACCGTGCCCGCGGAACAACAGCAGCACGATGGCCAGGCCGAGCCCGATCTCAGCCGCAGCCAGCGTGATCACGAACACCGCGAGGGTCTGCCCGGTCGCCAGTCCGTCCAGATGCCAGGCGTCGAAGGCGACCAGGTTCAGGTTCACCGCGTTCAGCATCAGCTCGAACGACATCAGCATGGTGATCGCGTTGCGGCGCGCCAGTACGCCGTACACGCCGAGGCAGAACAGCAGAACCGCCAACAGCAGCGGCAGAATCAACGGCATCAGCGGTCCCCCTTCTCCTTTGCTGACTCCGCCAGCGTGTCAGGCCGCTCCGACAACTTCCCGGAGCGCTGGGAGAGCACGATGGCGCCGATCAGAGCTGCCAGCAACAACACCGACAGCACCTCGAACGGCACCACCCAGGCCTGGAACACCGACGTACCGATGTCGTGCGCTGAACCGGCCGATACCGGCTTGATCTTCTCGTTGCCAAAGGCAAGCACCACGCCGGAGCCCAGCAGCAGCGCGAGCACCCCGGCTACGACTGCAGCGAACGGACTGCGTCTGGTCGTAAGTTCCGGCAGCGGGTTGGTAGGAGCCTTCGTCAGCATCAGTGCGAAGAGCACCAGTACGACGATGGCGCCGACGTACACCAAAATCTGCACCAGCGCGACGAACTCCGCGTGCAGCGCGCCGAAGCAACCCGCCACAGCGCCCAAGGCGACGACCAGCCAGAGCGCCGCATGGACGATCCGGCGCGACGTGACGACCAGCACGCCCGCCGCGATCGCTACCAATCCCGCAACGGAGAAGAAAACCGTCGTCACTCCCCGCCCTCCGGCTTGGCGGGCTGCTCGACGGGTGCTTCGATCACCGACGGCCCGGGATCGATCGGCTGCGGCGCCGGCACGGTCCACATCCAGTCCCGCAGCCGGTCCTTCTCGTGGGTCAGGTTCCGCAGATCGGTCTCGGCGTACTCGAACTCCGGCGACCAGAACAGCGCGTCGAACGGGCAGGCCTCGATGCAGATCCCGCAGTACATGCAGAGCGAGAAGTCGATCGCGAACCGGTCCAGCACGTTCCGGCTACGCTCCCGGGCCTGCTCACCGACCGACGGCGCGGTCTCGGTGTGCGAGTCGATGTAGATGCACCAACTCGGGCACTCCCGCGCGCACAACATGCAGGAGGTGCAGTTCTCCTCCATCAGCGCGATGACACCCCGGCTCCGCGGCGGCAGTGCGGGCTGGACGTCCGGGTACTGCTCGGTGACGGAGCGGCGGGACAGCGTCTTCGCGGTGACTTTCAGGCCATCGATCAGACCCTTGCCAGGTACGGCCACGCCTCCTCCTCCGTGCATACAGGTTTGCATGCTGACAGTAGTCGGTTCGGCGCTCCCACGTCGTAGGCTCCTCGGTCAGAGGCGTTCGATCCCGACGCCGATTGCGTTGGCAGCGAGCGCCGTGAGGTCAACCCTCTCGCCGGTGACGACAAGTCCGCGCGGTTCGGCTACAGCCACCACAATGGCATCGACCGCGGATCCACAGCCCAGGCGGGTCCTAGTGTGAAGGGCGAAACTCGCTTTCCAGCCGGGCTGCGACCTGACGGTAACGGCTGACCGGGATCAGGTGTACGCCGTCGAATGCGCCGGTGTCGCGGATGGCCAGGATCTGCTCGCAGGCAGCGGCAACTCCGGCATCCCGGTCGCGCTCGACGGCAGCGACCAGTTCGTCGGGAATGGCAATCTCCGGGAGGGCCGCAGCCAGATTGCGCGCCATCGTCGCGCTCGCCAACACCATCACGCCGGCATAGACCGGGACATCCAGTACGACGCTCTCCCGCCAGCGCAGCAAGTCCTCCACCGAGTAGCTGACCTGGACGAACAGGAAGTCCGCCTCAGCCTTCCACGCCGGAACCGGCCGCAACCGGGTAGCAGCGCCGACCTGGAACCTGTTGCTGCCCACGAAGGCCGGCTCGTCCGCAGAGGCTCGGGCTTCTTCGATCATGGCGCGGACCGTCAGCTCGCTCGTCCGTCCACCTGCGGTCGGTTTGTCGCCGTGAACGAACAGGAACTGATCCACCCCGTACGCCGCCGCGGTGAGCAGGTCCCGGCGGAACCCCAGCAGGTTCCGGTCCCGCGAGTTCAGACAAGCGATCCCCCGAGCGCCCATCGCCTGGACCTCGTTGGCGACCGCGACGCTGGACACCGTCGCGCGCCCGATGTGGTTGTCGGGAATCAGGAACGAATCCGCCACCGGGCTCAGCACGCCGATCTGGTGCCGCACCCGCTTCAGATCCGGCCGCGTCGGCGGCTCGATCTCACAGACCAGCTCGAAACGACGATCACCCATGGCTGGACACTACCGCCGCGCGGGGCCGGGAGTAGCCTCGAAGGGTGGTGAGCTACGGAGAGCGGTATCGGCAAACGACCTGGGCGGTCAGTGGTGCCGTCGCCTTCGTGCTGGCGGCCTTCGCTTTGGCTTGGCTCGGTGCCGGGCCTGATCACACCAGGTGGACCGACTCGGCGATCTTCTCGGCGCCGATCGCCGCGGTCGTCGGTGCGGCGGTCGGGTTCCTCGCAGCCGTCCTGCGCGAACAGGCCGCCCCGAAACGCGACCGTCGTTAGCCTCCTGCGATCAGTTCGAGCACCTCTGAGGTCGGACGCACGTCGCCGAAGGTGCGGTAGACCGTGTGCAGTGTTGCGTTGAGATCCTGGTCGCGCCGGGCCGCGTTGGCGTCGGCCACCATGACCACTCGGTACCCGAGCGTGCTCGCATCGCGCGCAGAGGACTCGCAGCAGACATTCGCCACCGTGCCGGTGATCAGCACCGTGTCGATCCCGCAGCGGACCCTCGCCGCCTGGGCCCTGAACATCCTGGCGATCTCCGGTCCGAGGAACTCGTCACTGACGGCCGACGGCTCCCCGGCGCCCGGCAGGACCCAGACGACCGTGCCGCCGGCAGCGCGCAAAGCGTCGGCGAGCAAGCTGATGTTCGGCACGATGCCCTGGGCATGACTGCCCTCCTCCAGGAAGAACGGCACCATGTCGACCACCACCAGTGCGGTCCTGCTCGGATCCAGGTGCTCAAAAGCATGCCGGCGCCCGCGCCGCGATTCCTGCCGGGCATACTCCCGCGCCTCGATGTGCCAGTGGTGCAGCAAGGGCGTGACAGCCGAGGTCGATTCCATGCCGGCAGCCTCACAGACCTCACCGACAGAAATCGACCAGCTACCCAACCGCTGCAGCCTGCTAAGGAGAGAGTGCCTCACGGCTGCGCTGGAGGAAGGCCCGCTCGGCCGCGTTCGACGTACGGTCTGTTGCGGCCTCGTACGCCGACGCGGCCTCGGCGGCCCGCCCCAGACGCTTGAGCAGGTCCGCCCGAATCGCGTGGAACAGGTAGTACCCGTCGAGCTCCATCCCCTCGACCAGCGCAAGCCCAGCGGCTGGTCCCTCGACCTCGGCCACTGCGACCGCGCGGTTGAGCGCGACGACCGGGCTAGGCGCAGCGGCCAGCAGTTGGTCGTACAGCTGCAGGATCTGACCCCAGTCGGTGGCGTCCGTGCTCGGCGCATCGCTGTGAACGGCGTTGATCGCCGCCTGGATCTGGTACGGCCCGGGCTGGTTGCGGCGCAGGCAGCGCCGGACCAGGTCCTGGCCCTCGGCGATGAGCCCGCGATCCCACAAACCACGATCCTGAGCAGCCAGCAACACCAGGTCGCCGTCCACTGAAGTCCGAGCAGGGCGCCGCGATTCGAGCAGGAGCATCAGCGCAAGCAGGCCAGTCGCCTCGGGCTCGTCCGGCATCAACTCGGTCAGCAATCGACCGAGCCGGATCGCCTCCGCGCAGAGATCCTCCCGGACCAGGTCGTCGCCGGAACTGGCCGCGTAGCCCTCGTTGAAAATCAGATAGACCACAGCCAGTACGGCGCGGAGCCGCTCGGGCAGGTCGGCCTCGTGGGGCACCCGATAGGGAATCCCGGCATCACGGATCTTGCCCCTCGCCCGGACCAGCCGCTGGGCCATCGTCGACTCCGCTACCAGGAACGCCCGGGCGATCTCCGCGGTGGTGAGTCCGCCCAGCAGGCGGAGCGTCAGCGCCACCCGGACGCCGGAGGCGAGTGACGGGTGACAGCAGGTGAAGATCAGCCGAAGCCTGTCGTCGCGCACAGCACCCTCCTCCACTGGTTCGTCCTGGGCGTGCAGCAGCGCTGCCTGGGCATGGCGGTCCCCGCGGGACGACTCCCGGCGAAGACGGTCGATCGCACGGTTGCGGGCGGTGGTGATGATCCAGCCGGCCGGACTGGGCGGCAGGCCCGCGGACGGCCAGCGTTCGACCGCCGCCGTGAACGCGTCCTGGACCGCTTCCTCGGCTATCTCGATGTCGCCGAAGACACGGACCAGTACGGCCACCGCGCGCCCGTACTCGGCCCGGAAAACCTGCTCGAGCACGGCGGTCGAAACCGTCTGTGCGGACATGCGACTGATCAGGCGTCCCCGTGGACCGGCCGGACCTCGATCGGCAGCGTGAGGACTCGGGCCAGCTTGCGACTCCACTCCAGCGCCGCGTCCAGATCAGCCGCCTGGATGACGGTGAAGCCGCCCAGATGTTCCTTGCCCTCGGTGAACGGCCCGTCTGTGGTGAGGATGTCCCCGGCCTCGAGCCGTACGACGGTGGCTGTGCTCGCGGGATGCAGGCCGACGTCGAAGACCCACGAACCGGCTGCTCTGAGCTCAGCGTTCCAGTCGGCGAGATCCCGCAGGATCGGCTCGAGCACCTCGGGCTCCGGCGCGGGACCATCAGGCTGATAGATGCTCAGCAGGTATTGCTTCATCGGTGTCCTCCTCGACCATGTCGCCGACCCGATGCCGGCGTCTCACCCTCTACACGAACCGGATCACCCCGGATCGACAGGCAGCACGACGTGACCACCAGCCCGCCGTCCTGGCGCGGAGAAGCATTGACGGTTCCACCATGAGCCTCGGCCACCGACTGCACGATCGACAACCCGAGGCCCGCACCCGTTGCACTGACCAGACGGTCGGCCCCTAGCCGGTGGAAGGCCTTGAAGAAAGCGTCCACCTCGTACGGCGGAACGGTGAGCCCGGTGTTGCTCATCTCGA
Source organism: Kribbellaceae bacterium (assembly GCA_033851055.1). Classification (GTDB taxonomy): domain Bacteria; phylum Actinomycetota; class Actinomycetes; order Propionibacteriales; family Kribbellaceae; genus Kribbella. The sequence continues at coordinate 17,072 of JAWWPC010000040.1, forward strand.
CCTCGACCCGATCGTCGTCACGAACCGCACGACCTGTCCGGCGGGGAACGTCAGCGCGTCGCGGTCGCACGCGCGGTGGCCGGTGATCCACCGCTGCTGCTCGCCAACGAGCCGCGACCGTCGTCCCACTCTGGGCGTTGATCGGCGGTGTCTGCGCCACCTCGGTCATCGGCGGGCTGGCGGGTCTCTACCCTGCGATCCGCGCGTCCCGCCTCTCCCCCACGGAGGCACTGGCCACGCCTTAGTCCTACTGGAAGACAGTTACGCCGATGCCTGTCAGGGCGAGCTGGATCAGCGCTAGCGGGACCAGCCCCTGCCAGGCCAGCTTCTGCAACTGGTCCGCCCGGAAGCGTGGGAATGCCACCCGGACCCAGATCACCAGCACCGAGACCGCGGCCACCTTCAGCACCGTCCAGATCCAGCCGATCGAGTCCGGACCGGGCCCGCTCCAACCACCGAGGAACAGCACGGTGGTCAGCCCGGCCAGCACCACGATCCCCGCGTACTCGGCGAGCAGGAATATGGCGAACCGCAGGCCCGTGTACTCGGTGTATGGCCCGAAGATGACTTCGGAATCAGCCACCGGCATGTCGAACGGAGGCCGCTGCAATTCGGCGAGGCCCGCGATGAAGAACACCAGCAGTCCGGGCAGTTGCCAGAGCAACCACCACGGGTTCCAGGCTTCGGCGATGCCGCTCAGGCTGAGCGTTCCCGCCGCCACCGCGACGCTGGCCGCGGACAACACGAACGGCAGTTCGTAGCTCATCAGCTGCGCAGCCACCCGCAAACCACCGAGCAGGCTGTACTTGTTGCCGCTGGCCCAGCCGGCCATCAACGACCCCAGTACGCCGATGCTCATCACCGCAAGCACGAAGAACAAGCCAGAGCCGAGATCTGCGCCGACGATGCCGGGCGCCAGCGGGATCGCGGCCAGCGCCGCCATGTACGGCAGGATCGCCACCACCGGGGCCCACTCGAACACCGTCTTGTCCGCGGCGGCGGGGGTGACGCTCTCCTTCTGGACGAACTTCACCCCGTCGGCGACGAGCTGGGCCCAGCCGTGGAACCCACCGGCGTACATCGGGCCGAGCCGCGACTGCATGTGGGCCATCACCTTGTGCTCGGCCTGGCCGACCAGCAAGGGCGCCACCAGGAATGCCACCAGCACCCCGACGACCCGCACCACGAACTCCAGCATGTCGGCACCCTATCGACTCGGGCTTGACCTCAACCATTATTCAGGTCACAGGGTGGAAGGAATAGACCGCGACAAGATCGGACTGAGGCTGATGACCGACTTACGCACGATCCTCGTTACCGGAGCCACCGGCCGTGTCGGCCGGCACGTGGTCGCCGGGCTCCGGGAGGCCGACGTGACCGTCCGCGCGCTGGTGCGCAACCCGCTGCTGGCGGGTCTCCCGGCCGACGTCGAGATCGTCCCCGGTGACATCACCGATCCTCACGCCGTGCAGAAGGCCGCGGCCGACGTCAGTGCGGCCTTCCTGCTCTGGCCCTCCTTCAGTGCGGAAGGTGCGGCACCGGTGGTCGAGGCGCTGGCTAAGCAGGTGTCTCGAGTGGTCTACCTGTCCTCGATGAACGTTCGGGACGACCAGCCGCCGTCCGCGAGTGGCGTCTGGGGCGAACTCGAGAACCTGGTCGCGCAAGTAGGCGTGGACTGGACCTTCCTTCGACCCGGCGGATTCGCTGTGAACACGCAGGGCTGGGCCGAGGACTTCCGCACCGGCGGCGTCATCCGGATGCCATTCCCCGCGGCCGCTCGGTCGCTGATCCACGAGCGCGACATCGCCGCGGTCGCCGTACTGGCGCTGCTGCACGACAAGCACATCGGCCAGAAGTACCAACTGACCGGTCCGGAGAGCCTGACCCAGGAGGAGCAGGCCCGGATCATCGGCGAAGCGGTCGGGAAGACGGTACGGATCGAGGAGCAGTCCGCGGCGGAGGCACGTCAGGCGATGCTCGAGATGGGTGCGGACCCGATCCTCGCGGAGAGTTCGGTGAACTACTGGTCCGCACTGGTCGACAACCCGGAGCCGGTGACGAACACGGTCGAGGCACTCACCGGCCAACCGGCCCGCACCTTCCGGCAGTGGGCGGCGGACCATGCCGACGAGTTCCGCACCCCTGTCGACGGCTGAGATGGCTAGGCCCATCCGGCGATCTCCGGGTGACCGGCCTCGGTCCCCGAGCTGAAGGGCCGCCCGTACGGGTGGACTCGGCAGCTGCCCTCATGCCGAGGTCGTACTCGACGCAACCCGGGAGCAACCTGTTGTATCCCTGTCGTCTTCCTAACTCTGGCCTCGGCGACCAAGAGGCGATACCATGGCTACCGATTGTCACTATCACGGGGGTGAAGTGAACATGCTGAGACTGATCGCGGAAGATACCTGCGACGGTGTAGATCCGGAGACCCACGAAGTCTGCGTGCTCGGCGAGCACAAGGGCTACCACCGCACCGCTGACGGCTCGGAATGGCTCTCCGAGGACTAGCCCCAGCCCGAAGTCCTGGGACCGAGACCCAAAAACGTATCGGCCATCACCGATACGTTTTTCAGCTCGTCTTCCGCAGGGACCAGCACAAGTGTCGCGTTGCCCGGTAGAGCGATGCCGCCGCCGGTACAGACACCGAGCTCTTCTAGGACCACCTCGGCGACGACGAGCACGCGTCGAACAGGACCACAGCCGACCAGCCGGCCGGGCCACACCACAGCCGGCGACCTTCATCGGTCCGCGACCACCGCATAGGCCTCAACCTCGAGGGATCAGGCGCAACCACCTGGACGGCCCCGGCACGGCACCCGATATCGGAGGAGGTTCATATGAGTGACGTACTGATCCGCGATGTGCCAAATCACGTCCTCGCAGTCATCGATACCCGGGCCAACCACCTTGGGCTGTCCAGGAATGAATACCTACGTCGACAACTCAGCCAGGAGGCCGGACGTACTGACGCGACAGTTACGGCAGCCGATCTGCGACGGTTCTCTCGCACGGTCCAGGAGCTGGCTGATCCCGAAGTGATGGGCCAGGCCTGGTCGTGACTCCGACCGCTGAGGCTCGGCGCTGGCTCATCGACAAGTCCGCGCTGGTGCGCCTTGGCGAAAGCAGCAACGTCGATCAATGGGCGAATCGGATCGACCGCGGACTCGTTCACATCACTACGGTCACACTCCTCGAGGTTGGTTTCTCCGCCCGGACGGCCGAGGGCCTCCGCGCCAACCTGCAACATCCGCCGATCTCATCGATGCCGATCGAGAACAGCACTCCAGCCATCGAGCGGAGAGCTGCTGCACTACAGAACCTTCTAGCCGTTGGAGGCCAACACCGAGCACCCTCCGTGCCAGATCTGCTGCTCGCCGCAACCGCCGAACTTGCCAGCCTGATCGTCCTCCACCTCGACAAGGACTTTGAACTGATTGCAGATCTGACCGGGCAGCCGCTGGAGCGATTGGATCAGCCGCCTTCTCAGACCTGACCTTCGGTTTCGCCCGGTGGGATTACCGACGTCTCGGCTTCAGCCTCGTTGGCTTCGGCGGGCCTGGATTCGGCTTGTTCGGCAGTACGGCGTCCGCCGGGCGCGCGGCGTTCTGCACCGGCACGGCGAGGACGGGCCGGAGTGGACGCGGCCAGTGCGGGTGCGAGCGGGTCAGGGTCTGGTGATCCCGGCGGACGCGGGCCCCACGTCTCCGGATCCGGCACCCCCGGCGGCAACGTCCGACGCCGGCTCGGGGCGCCCGTTTTCGCTGCAGCCGGGCCATGGTCGGATTCGCCCGGCTCCTTCGCCCCCGGCCAAGGCTTGGCCACCCGGGAGGCGAGGACGAACTCCTTGCGCAGCGGGTTGCCCTCGAACCCGTCGGGCAGCAGCAGCGGTATCAGGTTCGGATGCCCGTCGAAGGAGATCCCGAACATCTCGAACGTCTCCCGCTCATGCCAGTTCGCGCCGGCGTACACGCTGCTGAGCGAAGCCAGGTGAGGAGTCGCGCGCGGGACCAGCGTGCGGATCATCAGGTGCTCGACGTGCGATCCGCCCCAGAAGTCCGCCAGGTGCGTGACAATCCGGAACCCGTCGGCCAGCTCGTCACTCGCGGTCAGGAAGTCAAAGAAGCTCAGCCCGACCTCGTCGCGCAGCACCCCGTGCGCGGCCACCCACGAGTCTGCCGGTACGTCGAGCGCCGGCGGGCCGAAGCTCTCGGCTCGCATAGCGATCACACCCGCCTCCGCGAGCACGCGGATCGCCTGTGGCAGCAGCGCCTCGGTCACTGCTGGACCCCGTCGGCCGGGGGCAGGACGAGGCCGCGGGTGAGCGCTTGCGGGGACGGTTCGTAGCGAGCGACCAGGTTCTCGCCGGCGATCTTCTCCTGCAGCTTGAGGATGCCCTGCAGCAATGCCTCCGGCCTGGGCGGGCAGCCGGGCACGTAGACGTCCACCGGGATGATCTGGTCGACGCCCTTGGTGACGCAGTACGAGTCCCAGTACGGGCCGCCAGAGTTGGAACAGGAGCCGAACGAGATGACGTACTTCGGCTCCGGCATCTGCTCGTACAGGCGCTTGATCGCGGGCGCCATCTTGTCGGTCACGGTGCCGGACACGACCATCAGGTCGGCCTGCCGCGGTCCGGGCGCGAACGGGATGACGCCGAGCCGGATGAAGTCGTGCCGCCCCATCGACGCCGCGATGAACTCGATCGCGCAACAAGCGAGGCCGAAGTTGAACACCCAGAGCGAGTACTTGCGGCCCCAGTTCAGCAGGTACCGCACCGGCTCCGGCGCCAGCCGCGCCAGCGGACCCACGGACGGCCGCACCGTCGGCGTCGGCAGATGAACCGTGCTGTCATGTGTCGCCACGCCTGACAGCCTAATCCGCCCTCGCGACAATGGCCTCGGCAAGCACCTCTGGATACTCCAGTGGCGCGTAATGCCCGACCCCGTCCACGAACTGCAGCCGCACGTCGCCAAAGAACTCGTCAAGCCGGTCCGACCACTCCCGCGGGAACAGCGGATCATGCTCCGGCCACAGTACAGACGTCGGTATGCCGATCCGTTCGTCGGCCGGCGGAGCTTGCTCGGCGGCGGAGGCAGCCACCGATCCCGCACCGGCCCGGTACCAGTTGATCGACGCAGTGAAGGCGCCCGGCGGCGAGTACACCGACACCAGGTGATCGAGCTCGGTCTCAAACCCCGGCCCGGACCAGTGCGTCCAGAAGTGCTGCAGATAAGCCCGGACCGCGTCCGGTTTGCCGTCGACGAGTTCCTCGATCACCGGCAACTGATGGAATGCCTGGTACCAGAACTCGCGCTGCGACTGCAGGCCGAAGACCCGCTTCCCGATCCCCGGAAGCGGCGGCGCGACCACCAGCGCACGCACCAGCTCGGGCCGGCTCTTGGCGATGGCCTGCGCGATCCGGCTGCCTACGTCGTACCCGGCGAGCACCGGACGTTCCAGTCCCAGCTCCTCGATCAGCCCGACCACGCTCCGGGCCTGCGCAGTCGCGTCGTACTGGGCGGCTGGGTCGGCGAGGTGCTTGTCCGACTCCCCGAACCCCCGCAGATCCGGCACGACGACCTCGCAGCCCCGCTCGACCAGTTCCGGAGCCAGGAGCCGGTAGTCTGTCCGATCCCCTGGCCAGCCGTGCAGCAACACCACCGCCGGGCCTTCTCCGGCCCGGTCGTAGGCCAGCCGGAATCCATCCACAGGCGCACTGATCGGCATCGCGTACCCCTTCCACCGCCCGTTCCCCCACCATCTCTGCGGATCCGCCGCGAGCAGGGCCAACAGGTTGCCGACTAATCCGGAGCGGAGGATCGGGAGAAGGGCTGGCGCCAACGGTCGCATGATCCAGGTATTGCTCAATAGATGAGCGATATCAATCATCTATTGAGCGAATCCCCACGGGGGGTGTTGGGTCCTCGAGTTTCTTGACCGCCTGGCGGGCGCCGACCTAGCCTGATTGAACAGGACTGGACAGGTTCACCCACGGCAGGAGACATCAATGGTCGACCAGTTGGACGCGAGCCCCGTCGCGGCCCGGACGCTCTCGGTCGAGAGCAACGGGCTGAACGTCATCGACGACGCGGAGCGGAAGGGCTCACCGAGGCAGCTGTTCTGGCCCTGGTTCGGGGCAAACGTGTCGGTGCTCGGGTTGAGCTACGGCGCGTTCGCGTTGGGCTTCGGGATCTCGTTCTGGCAGGCGTTGATCGCCGGTGTGATCGGGATCGTCATCTCATTCCTGCTCTGCGGCCTGATCGCCCTGGCCGGTAAGCGCGGTTCCGCCCCGACCATGGTGCTGAGCCGGGCCGCATTCGGTGTCCGCGGCAACAAACTTCCCTCACTGATCTCCTGGCTGCTCACAGTCGGCTGGGAGACCGTGCTCACCATCCTCGCCACGCTGGCCACTGCGACCGTCTTCGAGCGGCTCGGCTGGGGCGGCGGCAACCTCACCAAGGTGTTCGCGCTGGTCGTGGTCGGCGCCCTGATCGTGGCCGGCGGCGTACTCGGCTTCGACCTGATCATGCGGATGCAGACCATCATCACCGTCGTCACCGGTGTGCTCACCGTCCTCTACATCGCACTGGTCGCGGGCCAGGTCCACTGGAGCACCGTCTCGGCGCTGCCCAGCGGCTCCAGCCAGGCGGTCCTCGGCGCATTGGTGTTCCTGATGACGGGCTTCGGGCTCGGCTGGGTGAACATGGCAGCCGACTACTCCCGCTACCTGCCTCGCTCCGCGTCCAGCCGTGGCGTGGTCGGCTGGACCACGTTCGGATCGTCGGTCGCGCCGCTCGTCCTGCTGATCTTCGGCTTACTGCTGGCCGGCTCGTCACAGGACCTCAGCACCGCCATCGCAGCGGACCCGATCGGCGCGCTGGCCGGAGCCCTGCCGACCTGGTTCCTGGTGCCGTTCGTGATCGTTGCCGTGCTCGGCCTGATCGGCGGCGCGGTGCTCGACATCTACTCGTCCGGGCTCGCCCTGCTGTCCGTCGGCCTGCCGGTCCCCCGGTTCGCGGCGGCATTCGTGGATGGCGTGATCATGATCGCCGGCACTATCTACGTGGTGTTCTTCGGCGACCAGTTCCTCGGCCAGTTCACCGGCTTCCTGATCACCCTCGGCGTACCGGTGGCGGCCTGGTGCGGCGTGATGCTGGCCGACATCGCCACCCGCCGGCGCGACTACGCAGAGACCGAGCTCTTCGACCGCCGCGGCCGGTATGGCGACGTGCAGGTGCTGCCGGTTGCTCTGGTGGTGATCGGTACGGCGATCGGCTGGGGGCTGGTCACCAACACCAGCGCCAAGTGGCTGACCTGGCAGGGCTACCTACTGGAGCCGCTCGGGCTGGGCGGCAAGATGGGCGCCTGGGCCTTTGCCAACCTGGGCGTGCTGTTCGCCCTCGTCATCGCCTTCGTCCTCCAGCTCATCTTCGGGCGGTCCCGGGTCCACGCCCAAGAGGCAGGGCAGGTGGTCTGAATGGCACCCGTACTCGCGCTGATCGACCTGCAGCGGATCTTCGCGGACCCCGACAGCAGGTGGGCCACGCCGGGCTTCCAGCGGGTGGTGGAGCCGGTGCAGTCGCTGGTCGAGCTGTTCTCACCTCGGGTCGTGTTCACCCGCTTCGTGGCGCCGCAGAAGCCGGCCGGCTCCTGGGTGCCGTACTACGAGGAATACCCGTTCGCGCTCCAGCCACCTGACTCGTACGCCTACCAACTGGTGGACGAGTTCAACGGCGCCCCGACGCTGGACAAGATCACGTTCGGCAAGTGGGGCACGGAATTGGCCGAGCAGGTCGGCCAGAACGGACGCCTGGTGGTCGCCGGCGTGACCACCGACTGCTGCGTACTCAGCACCGCGCTGGCCGCGGTCGATGCCGGCGTACAGGTCCAAGTGGTCGCCGATGCGTGCGCGGGCGTGAATAAGGAGAGCCATGAGAAGGCGCTCGACATCATGCGGCTCTACTCGCCGATGCTCGAGGTGGTCACCGTCGACACCATCCGCGAGCAGAAGAGCTCGGAGGGCCAGGACCAATGATCCGCGGGGTGAATCTCAAGCATGAGCGAATCGCTTCGGTCCTGGCTCGGGAGATCCGCTCCGGACGGGTGCAGCAGGGCGCGCAACTCCCCGGCGAGGTGGAGCTCGCCAAGCGGTTCTCGGTCAGCCGCAACACGGTTCGGGCCGCACTGGCAGCGCTGTGCGGGGATGGCCTGATCACCACCCGCACCGGCAAGGGCTCGTTCGTGCTGTTCGACGGCCGACCGCTCGACGAGCGACTCGGCTGGACCCACGCCCTGGCCAAGCAAGGCGTCGAGACCCAGACCCGGGTGATCCTGCTGGCCGTCGAGGAGGACCACGACCTGGCCGAGCGGCTCGAGCTGGACTCTCCCCAGGTGGTGGTGATCCAGCGACTCCGGACGATCGTCGGCGGCGACGCGATCTCGATCGAGCGCAGTTGCGTGCCCGCGCTGGAGGAGCTCCGCGACCTCCCCCAGCGCGGCCTCGAGAACGGCTCCGTCACCGCCACCCTGAGCCGGGCCGGACTGCACCTGGACCACTGCGAACAGCGGCTCCGCGGCCGCGAGCTTGACGACAGTGAAGCGAGGCTGCTCGGCCGCCGCCCCGGCGAGTGGTTCCTGCACACCCGACGGGTCAGCTGGACTGCCGACAACCGCTTCGCGGAGCAGGTCGAGAGCCTGCTCGACCCGAAGCACTTCGAGCTGAGCCTGACCTACGGCGAGGCCGGCCGATGACATGTTGCCGCGCGCATCGACTGGGCTACCTCGTTGGTGGCTCCACTGAACGGCACGGCGTCTGGCAACACCCCTCCTCGGCCGGGCGCCGTGTCATGCACCGTCGAGCCTTCCTAAGGTGCAGTTCCGTCCAGGGATAGGGAGTTGTGCCAATGTGCCGGTCCTCCTCAGACGAGCAGAGTCGAGCCATCGACAAGCTCCCGGAGGACATCATGTTGTTCCACACCACCCAGTCCGCGATGGCAGAGGTCGCTTACCGGCAGGAGCGCCTGAGGCGTGACTTCCAGCGGCCGGGCTGGTTCCAGCGCAAGCCCGCCCGGCACACGCCGGAGCCGTGCCTCCCGATGGTCCGTGCCCGCCACGCGATGTGAGTACCCGAGCACCATCCCGTCCCTTGTCACCAACGCGACCGGCGGCTCTTCGGAGCCCCCGGTCGCGCTCTGCACTTGGGACCACCTTGGCCCTGCGTACGCCGTACGGTCTCTAGGGAGTCCTAGGGAGCGGGGATAGGGACTTGTTCGGATGTGCCGTCCCACCTCAGACGAACAGATTGGTGCCATCGACAAGGAGTCGCAGGTTCAAATCCTGTCAGCCCGACCCACACACCGCCCCTGATGACCTGCGGAGACGCGGATCCCGCCCCCGGGACGCCGGACCTGATGGCGACCCTCTGGGCGGCATGCGTGTAATAGCGCCAAGACTTGGCTGAGTAGATCGGCGTAGTCCCCGACGACTTGGTCACTTGGACCTCAGTCGCGCCGA
>JAWWPC010000050.1:0-19300 GCA_033851055.1 Kribbellaceae bacterium
AGCCCATCGACGGCCTGGGCGAGATCGCCTCGACCGAGCGCCGCGCCCTCGAGCTGCAGGCCCCCACCGTGGTGCAGCGCAAGGAGGTCCGCGAACCGCTGCTGACCGGCATCAAGGCGATCGACTCCATGACCGCCATCGGCCGCGGCCAGCGCCAGCTGATCATCGGCGACCGCCAGACCGGCAAGACCACGGTCTGCCTGGACGCGATCATCAACCAGCGCGACAACTGGAAGACCGGCGACCCGGACAAGCAGGTCCGCTGCATCTACGTCGCGATCGGCCAGAAGGGCTCGACCATCGCCGCCGCGAAGGACGTCCTCGAAGAGGCCGGCGCGCTCGAGTACACGACCATCGTCGCCGCCCCAGCGAGCCAGCCGGCCGGCTTCAAGTACCTCGCGCCCTACACCGGCTCGGCCATCGGCCAGCACTGGATGTATGACAGCAAGCACGTACTCATCGTGTTCGACGACCTTTCCAAGCAGGCCGAGGCCTACCGCACCGTGTCGCTGCTGCTGCGCCGCCCGCCGGGCCGCGAGGCCTACCCGGGCGACGTCTTCTATTTGCACAGCCGGCTGCTGGAGCGCTGCGCGAAGCTGTCCGACGAACTCGGCGGCGGTTCGATGACCGGTCTGCCGATCATCGAGACCAAGGCCAACGACGTGTCGGCCTTCATCCCGACCAACGTCATCTCCATCACCGATGGGCAGATCTTCCTTCAGTCGGACCTGTTCAACGCCAACATCCGGCCGGCCATCGATGTGGGTGTCTCGGTCTCCCGGGTCGGCGGCGCCGCGCAGGTCAAGGGCATGAAGAACGTCTCCGGCTCGCTGAAGATCGACCTGGCGCAGTTCCGCGCGATGGAGGCGTTCGCGATGTTCGCGTCCGACCTGGACGCCACCTCGCGCCGTCAGCTCGCCCGGGGCCAGCGCCTGGTCGAACTGCTCCGCCAGCCGCAGTACTCGCCGTACCCGATCGAGGAGCAGATCGTCTCCATCTGGGCGGGTACAGCGGGCAAGTTCGACGACGTACCGGTCGAGGACGTACTCCGGTTCGAGCGTGAGTTCCTGGACTACCTGCGGCACGAGAGCGACGTACTGTCCAGCATCCGGGAGACGGGCACCTTCGACGACGACCACGCGCAGGCCGTGACCGAGGCGCTCGAGAACTTCAAGCCGACCTTCCAGACCTCTGACGGGCATCTGCTGGCCGCCGGCAAGGAAGAGGTCGAGTCGATGGAGCCGGAGAACGTCCAGCAGGAGCAGATCACCCGTCAGAAGCGGGGCTGATCGGTCATGCCAGCCAGTCTGCGGCAGCTACGCGAGCGGAGAGCTTCGGTCTCGACGATCAAGAAGCTCACCCGCGCCATGGAGCTCATCGCGGCATCCCGGATCGTCAAGGCGCAGCAGCGCGCCCAGGCGGCCGGTCCGTACGCGCGTGAGCTGACCCGAGCGGTGTCGGCGGTGGCGACGTTCTCGAACGTCGACCACCCGCTGACCACCGAGAAGCCGAACCCGAAGCGGGCGGCCGTCCTGCTGATCACCTCCGACCGCGGCCAGGCCGGCGCGTACTCCTCGTCGGTGATCCGGGAGGGGGAGCGACTGCACCAGTTGCTCCGCGAGGACAGCAAGGAGATCGTGCCGTACCTGTCCGGTCGCAAGGGCATCGCCTACTACACCTTCCGCCAGCGCGAGGTCGCGCAGTCGTGGAGCGGTGACTCCGACAACCCGTCCTTCGACCGGGCCAAGGAGATCGCCGACAGCCTGATCGAGGCGTTCCTGCAGCCGACCGAGGAGGGTGGCGTGGATGAGATCCACGTCGTCTTCACCCGGTTCGTGTCGATGCTGACGCAGCGCCCGGACGTGATCCGGCTGCTGCCGTTGGAGGTCGTCGAGGGCACCGAGCCGCCGGCCGAGGACGAGGTCCTTCCGCTGTACGAGTTCGAGCCGTCCGCCGAGGACGTGCTGGACGCGCTGCTGCCGAAGTACGTCGCCAGCCGGATCCACTACTGCATGCTGCAGGCGGCGGCCTCCGAGCTGGCCAGCCGGCAGCGCGCGATGAAGTCCGCGACGGACAACGCGCAGGATCTGATCGAACGGCTGACACGTCAGGCCAACCAGGCCCGTCAGGCGCAAATTACCCAAGAAATCAGCGAGATCGTCGGTGGCGCCAGCGCGCTGGCCGATGCCAACGCCGGGAGCGAGTGAGAGATATGACTGCCACGGTTACCGAGAACAACGCCGACACCAACGTCCCTGCCGTGGGTCGTGTCGCCCGGGTGATCGGCCCGGTCGTCGACGTCGAGTTCCCCGCGGACGCGATGCCCGACATGTACAACGCGCTCGAGGTGGACATCACCCTGGGCGACGTCACCCAGACGATCACCCTCGAGGTGGCGCTGCACGTCGGCGACAACATCGTCCGGGCGATCTCGATGAAGCCCACCGACGGCCTGGTCCGCGGTACCGAGGTGCGCGACACCGGCTCGGCCATCTCCGTGCCGGTCGGCGACGTCACCAAGGGCCGGGTCTGGTCCGTGATCGGCAAGTGCCTGAGCCAGGACGAGTCCGAGTTCGAGATCACCGAGCGCTGGCCGATCCACCGCAAGGCGCCGGCCTTCGACCAGCTCGAGTCCAAGACCGAGATGCTGGAGACCGGCATCAAGGTGCTGGACCTGCTCACCCCGTACGTGCAGGGCGGCAAGATCGGCCTGTTCGGCGGTGCGGGTGTCGGCAAGACCGTGCTGATCCAGGAGATGATCTACCGGGTCGCACGGAACTTCGGTGGTACGTCGGTATTCGCCGGGGTCGGCGAGCGCACCCGTGAGGGCAATGACCTGATCACCGAGATGACCGAGTCCGGCGTCATCAAGGACACCGCACTCGTCTTCGGCCAGATGGACGAGCCGCCGGGAACGCGTCTTCGCGTCGCTCTGTCGGCACTGACGATGGCGGAGTACTTCCGCGATGTGCAGGGCCAGGACGTGCTGCTCTTCATCGACAACATCTTCCGGTTCACCCAGGCCGGCTCGGAGGTGTCCACCCTGCTGGGCCGGATGCCGTCCGCGGTGGGTTACCAGCCCAACCTGGCCGACGAGATGGGCGTACTGCAGGAGCGGATCACGTCGACCCGTGGTCACTCGATCACCTCGATGCAGGCGATCTACGTGCCCGCGGACGACTACACCGACCCGGCACCGGCGACGACCTTCGCCCACCTGGACGCAACCACCGAGCTGTCGCGTGACATCGCGTCGCGTGGTCTGTACCCGGCCGTCGACCCGCTGGCCTCGACCTCGCGGATCCTCGACCCGCAGTACATCGGCCAGGAGCACTACGACGTGGCCATCCGGGTGAAGCAGATCCTGCAGAAGAACAAGGAGCTGCAGGACATCATCGCCATCCTCGGTGTCGACGAACTGTCCGAGGAGGACAAGATCGTCGTCGCCCGGGCCCGCCGGATCGAACAGTTCCTGTCGCAGAACACCTACATGGCCGAGAAGTTCACCAACATCCCGGGCTCCACCGTGCCGCTGAAGGAGACCATCGAGTCCTTCAAGAAGATCACCGAGGGCGAGACCGACCACATCGCCGAGCAGGCGTTCTTCAACACCGGCAGCCTCGAAGACGTCGAGCGCAAGTGGGCCGAGCTCCAGAAAGAACAGTGAACTGATGGCCAATTCTGAGACCGACGGCAAGCACCTCGAGGTCGCGCTGGTGGCGGCCGAGCGGACCGTGTGGCAGGGCCAGGCGAAGATCGTCATCGCCCGGACCACCGACGGTGACATCGGCGTCCTGCCGGGTCACGCGCCGTTGCTGGGCCTGCTGCAGGGTGGCACCGTTCAGGTGCGGACCGTCGACGACGAGTACTTCGTCGCCGCCGCACCTGACGGCTTCATCTCGGTGGCGAACGACCGGGTCTCCATCCTGGCCGAGCACGCTGAGATGGGTCACGACATCGACCTGGAGGAGGCCAAGCGCGACCTGGAACGGGCACACGCTGCCGGTACCTCCTCCGAGACAAATCACACAGAGCACGTACGAATCGCGGAGGCGAGAGTGCGGGCCGCTGAAGAAGCGTCCTGACAGCACCTGCAATAATTGAATATTGTCATAGTCAGTACGGTCGGGGTTGGTGCCGAAAACTCATCAAGGGCACCCAGGAATGAGGTCGGCAAATATGAGCACAGTCCTCAATGTCGTCGGGGTCTGTCTGCTTGCCGCCGTACTGTTCATCATCGCTTTCGCGTGCCGTCGTCGCTGGTTGTCCAGGGACGGCGGCACGTTTGATTGCAGCCTGCAGTTGGCCGAGAAGGACCACGGCCGCGGCTGGGCGCTCGGCCTGGCCCGGTACGTCGGTGACGACCTCCAGTGGTTCCGGGTCTTCAGCCTGGCCTGGTGGCCGAAACTCACCGTGAACCGGCGCCGGTTGGAGGGCGTGCGCACCCGCCGCCCGATGGGCAACGAGCCACTCGTCACGTACGCCGACCACGTCATCGTGGACGCTGAGCTCCGCGACGGGACGGTCCACTTCGCCATGACCGAGGAAGCCCTCACCGGCGTCCTGGCCTGGATGGAGTCAGCCCCACCCAACACCCACACCTACCTCTGAGAACCCTCTTCTTCGGACGTCGTGCTTGAGGGGACCACCTAAAGTCGGGTGTATGACGGCGATTCTGCTGGAGTTGGACCTCACCCGGGGCGTGCTGGAAACGCCGCCCACCGCACCGCTGGCGGCGTTTCGCTCGCGACACCTGCCGACGCTGCGTGAACTGGTTTCGGCTCTGCGCAAGGGCGCCACGGACGAACACGTGACCGGCCTGGTCGCCCATGTCGGCGGGCCGAGGCTATCGCTCGCGCAGGTGCAGGACCTGCGCGATGCCGTCGAGGTCTTCCGCTCCTCCGGCAAGTCGGCGATCGCCTGGACTGAGTCCTTCGGCGAGGTCGGCGGCGGGACCGTGCCGTACTACCTGGCCACGGCGTTCGATGAGATCTGGGTGCAGCCCTCGGGGGAACTGGGCGTCACCGGGATCTCGGTGCAGGCCACCTTCCTCCGCGGCGCGCTGGACAAGGCCGGGGTGATCCCACAGTTCGGCAAGCGCCGCGAATACAAGACTGCTGTGGATACCTTCACCGAGAAGGAGATGACGGCCCCGGCGAAGGAGATGGCGGCGCGCCTCGCCGAGTCGGCGTACGAGCAGATCGTCAGCGGCATCGCTGAACGCAGACTGCTCGAAGCAGCCAGGGTCCGCGAGTTGATCGACAACGCGCCGCTCTCGGCCGAGGCCGGGCGCGAGGCGGGGCTGGTCGACAGACTCGGCTACAGATCCGACGTGTACGACGCCTTGCGGTCGCGGCTGGGTGAGACTACGGCCCTGCTGGCCGAGCGGTACCTCCGACGAGCTCCGCGTTCGCTCAAGGCGATCCGTGAGAACCTGCCCTGGCAACAGAAGCCCGTGGTGGCGGTGGTGCGCATCTCCGGCGGCATCAGCGCCGGCCGCAACAAGGGCGCTGGTCCAGTTGGTGGCGAGGGCGCGGGCTCAGACACCATCGGTGCCGCACTGCGTGCTGTCGGTGCCAACGACAAGATCAAGGCCGTCGTACTGCGCGTGGACAGCCCGGGCGGCTCTGCTGTCGCGTCTGACGCCATCAGGCACGAGGTGCTGCGGCTCCGGGCCACCGGACGACCCGTGATCGCGTCGATGGGCAGTGTCGCGGCATCGGGCGGGTACTTCGTTGCCATGCCGGCCGACGTGGTCGTGGCCCAGCCTGGGACGATCACCGGCTCCATCGGCGTACTGTCCGGCAAGGGCGTGGTGCGGGACGCGCTCGGGCGGATCGGTATCACACAGCAAGCTGTCTCCAGGGGGCAGAACGCGCGGATGTACTCGGCGCAGGAGGAGTTCTCGCCGGAGCAGTGGGAGCGGCTGGAGGAGACGCTGGACCGCATCTACGCCGACTTCGTCAAGAAGGCCGCGCTCGATCGTGGCATGCCTGAGGACAAGTTGGAGAAGCTGGCCCGCGGCCGGGTCTGGACCGGTGCCGATGCCCATGAGCGGAAGCTGGTCGACGAACTGGGCGGACTCGAGCGGGCGATCCAGGTGGCCTGCCAGCGGGCCGGGTTGGACCGGGACGAGATCGCGCTGATGGTCGCTCCGCATCGCTCGCTGCTCGATCGGATCAAGCCGCCGGAGTCGACGGAAGACCTCGCAATGTCTGCGGCTAGGTGGCTGCCCGACGCCGATGGTCTGTCCACCTCGGTCTATGCGGCGCTCGGTCTGCCGCCGGTCGGCGTACTGACGATGCCGATGTCCTGGCGCCTCATCTGAGAGCAGTTGGAACTCTCGGCGATCGCGGCTCTACTGCTTGTCGCGTTCGCCGCCAGGGACCCACAGGACGTCGCCGCCGGAGGAGAGGTTGGCTACCCGGCCGAGGATGAAGAGCAGGTCGGACAGGCGGTTCAGGTAGGTGATCGCCAGCAGGTTGATCGACGGTCCGTGCGCCTCCACGGCCACCCAGGCGGCCCGCTCCGCCCGTCGCGTGACCGTGCGAGCCACGTTCAGGTACGCGGCCCCCGGCGTACCGCCAGGGAGGATGAAGGAACGGAGCTTGGCGAGGCGGTTGTTGTACTCGTCGCACCAGCCTTCGAGCCGGTCGACGTAGTCCTGTGTGATCCGCAGGGGCGGGTGCTCCGGGTTGGGGGCTATCGGGTTGCACAGGTCGGCGCCGACATCGAAGAGATCGTTCTGGATCCTCGTCAGCAGGACGACCAGGGAGGTGTTCAGGTAACCGGCTGCGATCGCGACGCCGATCGAGGAGTTGGCCTCGTCCACCTCGCCGTACGCCGCCAGGCGCGGATCGGTCTTCGTGGTCTTGCTCATATCGCCCAGGCGGGTCTCGCCGGCGTCGCCGGTCCGGGTGTAGATCCGCGTCAAGTTCACAGCCATGTCAGCGCACTCTACGCAGGCACGGAGCGTGAGACCGATAGAGTCACTGGGTGGAACGGTTTCGGATCGCGGGCGAAGCAAGGCTGAATGGCTCCGTCGAGGTGGCGGGCGCGAAGAACAGTGTGCTGAAGTTGATGGCGGCGGCGTTGCTCGCGGAGGGTACGACGACCCTGCGGCAGGTGCCGGCCATCCTCGATGTCACCTTCATGGCCCAGTTGCTGGACACGCTCGGCTGCTCGGTCAAGGTCGACGCGGAGGCGGGCATTGCCACGGTCACCGTACCGGCCGAGGTCGGGCATCAGTGCGACTACGAGCTGGTTCGCAAGCTGCGGGCGTCGATCTCGGTGCTCGGGCCGTTGCTCGGCCGGTGCGGCCAGGCCCAGGTGGCGCTGCCGGGCGGTGACAACATCGGGTCGCGCGGGCTGAACATGCACGTGGCCGGCCTCGAGGCGATGGGCGCGAAGGTCCACATCGAGCACGGGTTCGTGATCGCGGAGGCGTTGCAGGGATTGCACGGGGCCGAGGTCTGGCTGGACTTCCCGAGCGTCGGTGCGACCGAGACGATCATGATGGCGGCGGTGTTCGCCAAGGGCACGACCGTGATCGAGAACGCGGCGCGCGAGCCGGAGATCCAGGACATCGCCGCGATGCTGGTCGAGATGGGTGCCCAGATCGTGGGTGCCGGGTCGCCGCGGATCGAGGTGACCGGGGTGGATGGCCTGTTGACCGCGGTCGATCACACCGTCGTCCCGGACCGGATCGTGAGCGGCAGTTGGGCCTTCGCCGCGGCCATTACCAAGGGCGACATCACCATCGCGAACGGGCAGGCCCATCACCTCGAACTGCCGCTGGACAAACTGCAGAAGGCCGGCGCCGACATCACCGTGCTCGACCGGGGGTTCCGGGTGGTGATGAACGATCGGCCGAAGCCGGTGGATGTGGTGACACTGCCGTATCCGGGATTCGCGACGGATCTGCAGGCGTTCGTGATCGCGATGAACGCGGTCAGCGATGGCGCCGCGATGGTGACCGAGAACTTGTTCGAGGGCCGGTTCACCTTCGCGCAGGAGCTGACGCGGCTCGGCGCCCAGATCCAGACCGACGGCCACCACGCCGTCGTACGGGGCGTGCCGAGGCTGTCAGGTGCACCGGTCGTGGCCAGCGACATCCGCGCGGGTGCCGCCCTGGTGATCGCCGCGCTTGCCGCGGAGGGGGAGACCCGCGTATCGGCCGCGCACCACGTGCACCGCGGCTACACCGACTTCGCCGGCAACCTCCGCCGCCTAGGCGCCGACGTCACCCTAGAACCCGACGACGCCGAACTCTACTGGAACTGATCTGATCGTCGGTCCCTTGTTCCCCGGCGTGTCGCCGTTCATCGGGCCTTTGTGACCAGGGCCTGCCGCCGGTGCCGGTTAGGCTGCCAGGTCAGCAACGGCCATCGTACGAATGAGTGGGTGCCGGATGAGTGAACGCCTGATCAAGCCTGTAGGCCGTGGATTCCTCTTGCTGGACTCGCATCCGGCCGGTTCCGCGCAGACCGTCGTCGCCATGCGGGAGGCCGCGTCGGCCGGTGCCGCCGAGAACCCGGCTGGTACGACGGACAGCGGGGCGCCGGTGGCTCTGGTCATCGGCTCCAGCTCGGGCTATGGACTGGCGTCCACGATCGCGGGACTTGCACGGTACGGGATCGAGGGCGTGGGGCTGTCCTTCGAGCGCCCGCCGAACGCGCGGCGTACCGCGACCGCTGGTTGGTACCGCACTGCCGCAACCGCCCAGTACGCCGCTGAGCTCGGGCGGGAGTTCCACTTCATCAACGCGGACGCCTTCGCCGACACCACGAAGGCCGAGGTGCTCGACCTGGTGGCCGAGCGGTTCGGCCGCGTCGACTACCTGATCTACAGCGTGGCCGCGCCGAGGCGGACCGACCCGCGAACCGGCACGACGTATCAGTCGGCGATCAAGGCGATCGGGCAGCCGCACCGGACCAAGAGCATCGCCTTCGAAGACAGCGAGCCGGTTCTGCAGGAGGTGGAGATCGAGGTCGCCACCGAGGAGGAGATCGCCGAGACCGTGCAGGTGATGGGCGGCGAGGACTGGGCCCGCTGGGTGGATGAGCTGGAGGAGCGCCAGTTGCTCAGGGACGGGTTCACCACGGTCGCGCTGACCTACATCGGCTCGGAACTGACCGGGCCGATCTACCGGCAGGGCTCGATCGGCGCGGCCAAGGCTCACCTCGAGGACACCGCGCGGGAGCTGAACAAGCGCGGCCTGAGGGCGATGACGTCGGTCAACGGTGCGGCCGTTACCCAGGCGTCGTCGGCGATCCCGGGCATCGGGCTATACGTCAGCTTGCTGCACAAGGTCCTGGGCGAGCAGATGCAGACGCCGATCCAGCAGTCGCTGGCACTGTGGAGCCAGCTGACCGGCGAGGTCGAGCTGGACCTCGACGAGGATGGCCGGATCCGCCTGGACCGCTGGGAGCTGGACCCGGGCGCGCAGAGCGCCGTACGCGAGGAATGGGAAGCGGTGACTCAGGACAACATCGCCGATGTCGCCGACGCTGCGTGGTTCTACGGCGAGGTGCGCCGGCTGTACGGCTTCGACGTGCCGAGTGTTGACTATGACCAGTCCTGCGAGGTTGACGTGGACTGGCCGATGGTCACTAGGGACCGATGATCGGATTTAGAGGGGTTTGAAGGAGACGAGGTCTAGGGAGAGGGCGCCGGCCTCGTCGGAGGCGGCGAGGTCGACGGTGGCGGTGATGCGCCAGTCGTGGTTGCCGTCCGGGTCCTCGATGATCTGCTGGACCTCCCAGTAGCCGGGGTGTTCCTCGACCATGAAGAGGGCCGGGCCGCGGGCCGATGGGCCGGTGCCCAGCGTCGCGTGCTCGGCATAGTAGGCAGCGCCGGCTTCGGCCCAGCGGCCGGCGTCCCAGCCTGACTCGGTGTCCAGTTGGCCGAGCTCGGCCCAGCGGTGCAGGGCGACCAGTTCGACCCGGCGGAACATCGCGTTGCGCACCAGCACCCGGAATGCCCTGCTGTTGAGGGTGATCCGGCGCGGTCCCTGGGGCACGGGCGCCGCGATCTCTGGAGTGGTCGGGTTGGTGAGTTCCTCCCACTCGTCGAGCAGGCTGGAGTCGGTCTGCCGGACCACCTCGCCGAGCCACTCGATCAGGTCGGTGAGCTCCTCGGTGTGCTTGTGCGGCGGAACCGTCTGACGCAACGCCTTGTAGGCATCGCTCAGATAGCGCAGGACGACCCCTTCGGAGCGGGCCAGGCCGTAGTACGCGATGAACTCGCCGAACGTCATCGCCCGCTCGAACATGTCCCGTACGACGGACTTCGGCGACAGCCCGGCTTCGGCGATCCACGGATGGCTGCCGCGGTACATCTCGAGCGTCGTGGTGAGCAGTTCGTCCAGCGGCTTCGGCCAGGTGATCTCGTCGAGCAGCTCCATCCGCTCCTCGTACTCGATACCGTCGGCCTTCATCCCGTTGACGGCCACACCCTTGGCATGGTGCAGCTGCGACAGCAGCACCGCCCGCGGATCCTCCAGCGTCGCCTCGACCACCGACACCACATCCAGCGCGTACGTCGGATCCTCGGGATCGAGCAGGTCCAGGGCCGCCAGGGCGAAGGTGGACAATGGCTGGTTCAGCGAGAAGTCCTTCTGCAGATCCACCGTGAGGCGAAGCGTCCGGCCGTTCTCGTCAGGCTCGTCGAGTCGCTCGACCACCCCCGCGGTCAGCAGGGTCCGGTAGATCTGGATGGCCCGGCGGATCAACCGGAGCTGCGCCTTGGAGTCCTCGTGGTTGTCCCGCAGCAGGTGGCGCATGCTGGCGAAAGCATCACCATCGCGGGCGATCACGTTCAGCAGCATCGCGTGGCTGACCCGCATCCGTGACGCCAGCGGCTCGGGATCGGCCGCGACCAGGCGATCGAAGGTGTCCTCGCCCCAGGTGACGAATCCCTCGGGCGGCTTCTTGCGCTGGACCCTGCGGATCTTCTTGGGGTCGTCGCCGGCCTTGGCGAGGTTCTTCACGTTCTCCACCACGTGGTCCGGCGCCTGGACGACGACTGTGCCGGAGGTGTCGTACCCGGCCCTGCCCGCGCGACCGGCGATCTGGTGGAACTCGCGTGCCTTGAGGATGCGCTGGCGCCGGCCGTCGTACTTGCTCAGGGCGGTCAGGACGACGGTACGGATCGGGACGTTGATGCCTACGCCGAGGGTGTCCGTGCCGCAGATCACCTTCAGCAGACCGGCCTGGGCCAGTTGCTCGACCAGGCGGCGGTACTTCGGCAGCATGCCCGCGTGGTGGACGCCGATACCGTGTTTCACCAACCGCTGCAGGGTTTTGCCGAAGCCCGGGCTGAAGCGGAAGTGCCCGATCAGCTCGGAGATCTTGTCCTTCTCCTCACGGGTGCAGACGTTGATGCTGGTCAGCGCCTGGGCCCGTTCCAGCGCAGCGGCCTGGGTGAAGTGCACGACGTACACGGGCGACTGGTGCGTCATCAGCAGCTCTTCGAGCGTCTCGTGCAGCGCGGTGGTGACGTACTTGTAGACCAGCGGGACGGGCCGGTCGGCGGAGCTGACGATCGCTGTCGGGCGACCGGTACGCCGGGTCAGGTCGACCTTGAACCGGGCGACATCGCCGAGCGTCGCGGACATCAGGATGAACTGCGCGTCCGGCAACTCCAGCAGCGGAACCTGCCAGGCCCAGCCGCGGTCCGGCTCGGAGTAGAAGTGGAACTCGTCCATCACGACCTGGCCGACGTCTGCCGTGGCGCCTTCGCGCAGGGCGATGTTGGCGAGCACCTCGGCGGTGCAGCAGATGATCGGCGCTCCGGCGTTGACCGAGGCGTCGCCGGTCAGCATGCCGACCTTGTCTGCGCCGAAGATGTCGCAGAGGGCGAAGAACTTTTCCGACACCAGCGCCTTGATCGGTGCGGTGTAGAAGCTGCGCCGTCCCTGGGCCAGCGCGGCGAAGTGCGAGCCGGTCGCGACCAGGCTCTTGCCGGAACCGGTCGGCGTGGACAGGATCACGTTCGATCCCGTCATCACCTCGATCAGCGCCTCCTCCTGCGCCGGGTACAGCGAGATGCCCTGTCGGCCCACCCAGGTGGCGAAGGCGTCGTACAGGGCATCGGCGTCGGTGGAGCCGGGCAGCTGATCAGTGAGTGTCATCCCCTCCATCCTCCCGCATACCCGTAGCGTCCGAACAACCTTGGGTGATAGCGCGTTGACAGCGCAAGTTGTTCGGACGCAACGGATCAGGTGGTCGGCTCGCGGGATCAGCTGGATCGCGGCAGCGGGGTGCTGCCGGTTGGCTCTACTGGTTCTTGTCCGATGGCCCCGCGACCCTTCCCGCTGTCCGATTCAGACACGGAGGGTCAGTTCGGAGGTTGGTGCTGACCTGCGTCTGGCTCAGGGGGCCTTCAGGATGGCGCGGGCGGCGGTTTCGTCGGCCGGCCAGACGTAGATGGACCAGCCCTCGGTCGTTCGGGCGGCCGTCGCCCGGACCTGCTGGGAAGTGAGCATTTCGACCTTGGAACGGGCATCGGCGTAGGTCTTCGACGTGTACACATCCACCAAGAGTCCAAAGGTGTCGCGAGCGGCGGGGGAGTAATCGATACGGCGCACCAGCGAGCCCTTGTCGCTCGAGAACGCCCAGCGCAACAGCAGCACCATGCCGCCGATCAGCGCGAGCGCCACGATCGGGAAGAAGAAGTACTCGTCCGCCTCCACTGCCACATTGTCTCGCGAAATGTAAGTGTCGGGGCCTTGGCAACCGATCATTCCGCCCAGGAGTCTTTACAACAGACGCTGCAACGCGGCCGTACTCGGGGGTCGCTGGGAGAGCCGGGGGGCTACGGACATGCTGTCACCGATCCACAACGGAACGCCGCGGGAGAATGTCGTCAGGCTGGTCGGACTGCTGGACGTCCGGTCCGTCCGGGCGGTCAGGCAGGAACTCAACGAGCTGATCGACTCCGCCGACGGTGATGTCATCGTCGATCTGGAGGAAGTTGATGCAATCGATGCCGCCGGGCTCGGGTTGCTGGTGGCGACTCACCGCCGGACCGAGTTGCTCGGCCGCCAGTTGGTGCTGAGACACCCGGCCCCCTCGGTGATCCGTATCCTCGCCGTCACCCGGCTGCACCGGATCCTCCACGTCGAGCGCGCTAGTGCTTTGTCTGGTGCGGTTGTGATGTAAGCCGCCTGGTGACACCCATCACGAGCAGCGGACTCACAAGCTCACGAAGTCCTACTCTCGGTGCATGACCGAGAAGGATCGCGCTTGGGTGATGCGGACGTATGCCGGCCACTCGTCGGCCGCCGGGTCGAACGCGCTGTTCCGGCAGAACCTGGCGAAGGGCCAGACCGGGCTTTCGGTCGCGTTCGACCTTCCCACCCAGACCGGGTACGACGCCGATCACCCGCTGGCCAAGGGCGAGGTCGGCAAGGTGGGAGTGCCGGTCGCGCACCTGGGCGACATGCGCGCGCTGTTCGATCAGATCCCGCTGGCGCAGATGAACACCTCGATGACGATCAACGCAACCGCGATGTGGCTGCTCGCGCTCTACCAGGTCGCCGCGCAGGAGCAGGGCGCGCTGCCGAGCGAGCTGACCGGGACGACCCAGAACGACATCGTCAAGGAGTACCTGTCCCGAGGCACCTATGCGTTCCCGCCGGACGCGTCGCTTCGGCTCAGCACCGACCTGATCGCGTACACCGTGTCGACCATGCCGCAATGGAACCCGATCAACATCTGCAGCTATCACCTGCAAGAGGCCGGCGCGACGCCTGTACAGGAGTTGGCGTTCGCGCTGTGTACGGCGATCGCCGTACTGGATCGGGTTCGCGACGGCGGTCAGGTGCCACCGGAGCGGTTCGCCGACGTGGTGCAGCGGATATCTTTCTTCGTGAACGCCGGGGTCCGCTTCGTCGAGGAGACCTGCAAGATGCGTGCGTTCGTGCGCCTGTGGGACGAGGTCTGTCTGAACCGGTACGGCGTGACGGACCGCAAGGCCCGGCGCCTGCGCTATGGGGTCCAGGTGAACTCGCTCGGCCTGACCGAGGCCCAGCCCGAGAACAACGTCCAGCGCATCGTGCTGGAGATGCTCGGGGTGACGCTGTCCAAGAACGCCCGGGCGCGAGCCGTCCAACTGCCCGCCTGGAACGAGGCGCTCGGCTTGCCGCGGCCGTGGGACCAGCAGTGGTCGCTGCGGATGCAGCAGGTACTGGCTTATGAGTCGGACCTGTTGGAGTACGACGACATCTTCGACGGGTCGCACGTGATCGAAGCGAAGGTGGACGAACTGGTCGCCGGTGCACAGTCCGAGATCGACCGGGTGCAGGCGATGGGCGGTGCCGTTGCTGCCGTCGAGAGCGGCTATCTCAAGCAGGCGCTGGTCACCTCCCACGCCGAGCGCAGGCAGCGGATCGAGTCGGGCGAGCAGGTCGTCGTGGGTGTCAACGCCTACGAGAACACCGAGCCCTCGCCCCTCACTGCTGACCTTGATACCGCTGTCCAGACAGTCGATCCGGCTGCCGAGAGCGCAGCTTTGGCGTCTTTGCAGAAGTGGCGTTCTGAGCGGGACAGCGAAGCGGCCGAGGCCGCATTGTCCTCTCTGCGTGAGGCGGGCAAGGGCACGGACAACCTGATGCAGGCGACTCTCACCTGCGTTCGCGCGGGTGCGACCACGGGGGAGTGGGCGGGAGTGCTGCGAGAGATGTTCGGCGAGTACCGCGCGCCCACCGGTGTGTCCGGATCCGTCGGTGTCTCCGTCGGCGGCGAGGCGATTGCTGCTGTAAGAGCCAAGGTGGCGGCGACTTCTGACGAACTCGGCGGGCGGCTGCGGTTCCTGGTCGGCAAGCCTGGGCTGGACGGTCACTCCAACGGCGCCGAGCAAGTCTCCGTACGGGCTCGCGACGTGGGCTTCGAGGTTATCTACCAGGGCATCAGGCTTACGCCCGCGCAGATCGTCGCGGCAGCCGTTGCCGAGGACGTGCACTGCGTCGGCCTCTCGATCCTCTCTGGCTCGCACATGGAACTCGTTCCCCAGGTCGTGAAGGGTCTTCGTGAAGCCGGCTTGGAAGATGTCCCGGTAGTTGTCGGCGGCATCGTTCCCGATGCCGACGCTCGAGTTCTCCTAGGCGCCGGGGTTGCCGCCGTCTACACCCCCAAGGACTACGACCTCACCGGCATGATGTCCAACGTCGTCGACGTAATCCGCAGCGCCAACGGACTCACAGCCACCAGTTGAGTGGGGTCTTGTCGTCAGCGGGGTCGTAAACGTTGGCGTAGTACCACTCGCTGCCGGGTGCGGCCGAGCTGAAGGCATCTAGCGCGCCCTGGATCGCAGGGAAGCCAGCGGCGACCGGGATCGTGTAGACAGACAGCGAGCTCGCGCCGTCACGAGTCCAGCCACGGCCGTCCAGCCAGCCGCCCAGGGCACGGATCGTTTTAGTCAGGGCATCGCGCTGTGAGTTCGCCGCGGCCGGTGCGCCCACGTGTACGGCGACGTTGCCGGCGCGAGAGATTACGCGGAACGTTCCGTCCCGGTCGACCTCGACGACGTCACCAGCCGCCGTACCGAGGACTAGTTCGGGCGAGGCGTCGAGAACCCACCCGCCATTATCCGTCGCCCGCGCTGACACGTCTTCGTACACGGGCCGGGCGCTCGGTCGGGGTGAGACGAGCAGGCGAATGGTGCCGGATCTCTCATCAGTGCTGCGCATCTGGACCTCCTTCGTTCTCGGGTTGGCAATAGTTGCTGAGGCAATGAATTGCGGTTGGCTGTGGGTAGATCCGCACCGCTCTGCTCGAGGATTTGCTCGAGCGCCTCGGTTCCGCCGTGCATGGCCGGCCTCAGGCCGGCGGCGGGGGCCATGACGTGACGGCGGATTCCGTCGTACACGTCCTCCGAAGGGGTCACCGGCGGAGCGTACCGAATCGGCCGGAGCTTCGAGCAGTTACGCGCCGGAAGTCAACGAGGCCGTACCCAACGACAGGTAGTAGTCCAGCCGTCGCCCGTACGCCGTCGAGCGGCGAGCCTGGCCCCGTCATCCTGGCGCGACATTTACCTGTCCTTGGGTACGGGCACCCCGCTGCTGCTGACTGGTCGCAACCGGAAGGACGCCGTAGCCCTGACGAATGTCCGGTTCCGAACTCTGGCGGTCCTGGACCGACAACTCGACCGGCGCGGTCGTGCAGAACGTGCAGCACTACGACGGCGATGAAGACTCGCCTGTCTGAACCCAGGAAGGCCCGGACCGCTGGACCCGGGGACATTGTGGCCACGATTCACAGTGGTGACGAGGGCTTGTCCGGCACAAGCGAGGCCAATGAGTACGGCGTGTCGAGCGATCCCGAGGCGATCGGGAGACAGCGGTACGGCTGGCTCGGCGCAGAACAGAGAGCCGCAGACACTCCTTCCGGGATCGTGTTGATGGGTGTCCGGCTCTACAACCCGACCACTGGGCGGTTCCTGCAGACCGACCCGGTCTACGGCGGCAGTTGCAACGCGTACGAGTACACCTGCGCCGACCCGGTCGACAAGGTCGACCTCGACGGCAAGTGGCCCTGCTGGAGCAAGGTGTGTGCGCTCAGGTGGGCCGCGAAGAAGTGGAAAGCCGCAGTGAAGAAGATCAAGCGGAACAAGTACGTCCGGGCCTGCCTGGGTGGTGCAGTCGGCGTCCTCGGCGTTGACACCTGGAAGAACGGCTGGAAAGCGCTGAAGACGAAGTGGTTCCGCTGGGGCCCCTCGGGATGCGCCGGTGGCATGTTCTTCTACCACGCCAAGAGGAGGGGCTGGTGGTGACCGGCTGACCGTCCAGAGCCCGGGCTCACGGCAACCGAGCGAAGGCGCGGACGGGGAAGGTACCGAGGCCGTCGATCAGGGGCGCGGTGGCGGTGAAGGTAGCGCCGGTGGGCGGGACCTCTGCCAGGTTGATGAGGTGTTCGATGATCGCGATGCCGGCGCCGAGCAGCAGGGTGTGGGCCGGGCGGGATCCGTCCGTCATGTCGTCGATGTTCGCGGCGTCGATCCCTACCAGTACTGCGCCGTTGCGGATTAGCCACTCGGCGCCGTCTCTCGTCAGGAAGTGCGGGTCCACCAGGTACGCCGGCGTACCGAATCGAGCGTCGTCGCCCGTGTGCAGTAGCACGGCCTTGCCACGGACATCGAACGGGGTGAGAGTGGCGGCATCGATGCCGAGCTCGCCGCTGTCCTCGATGCGCACCACGACGGCTTGCAGATCGGTGGTCCGTTCAAGGGCGAAGCCGGTGAGATCGTGGCCGTCGGGATAGCGGTGGTACGGGCTGTCCAGGTACGTGCCGGTGTTGGCGACCATCGTGATCCGGCCGATCTCGAACTCCGTGCCGGGCGCGTAGATCTCCCGCGAATCCTCCCGGGTCAGGTGCTTGCCCAACTCCGGGCCGGGCAGGTTCGGCAGCGTGGTCATGCCGTCGCGGATCACGTGACTGAGTTCCACGTACGTCGGCCGCCCGCCGCTCGCGCTTTCCGCGCTGGCCGGGTTGCCGCTTGGGCCGCCGCGGGTGCCCTTGTGCGGTGCTTCGACGATCTCCAGGTCCGACAGGTCGACCTCGCCGGCCATCAGCAGGCCGAGCGATGCCAGGAACAGGTCCGCCACCTCGGCAGGCGTCACCTCGGCCGATGGCACGTCAACCAGGAACTCCTGCGCCTGCAGGCCACCGCCGTTCGTAAAGGTCACAGTGGCATCGAACCGGGCGCGATAGCTCGTCATACCCGACATCCTCGCCTATCGCGCGGTTACGCTGACGGAACTTCCGCAGGTCGGTCACTTCGAGTCGATCGACCGTCACGACGATGGCTGGCTCAGCTGCCGCGACAAGAACCCAACGGTTGCTGGGCGGCTAAGGAGACCAACGATGCCTGATCACGCCGACGTAGCCAGGGAGCTGATCAGGGACAGCCTCTATTTGGCGCTGGGTACTGCCGACGCCGCCGGCAAGCCCTGGGTCAGTCCGGTTTACTACACGCCCCACGACTACACAGATTTCTACTGGGTGTCTTCGCCTCAGGCCCGGCATTCCCGGAACCTCGCGCAACGCTCCGACGTCAGCATCGCGATCTTCGACTCGCACGCGGTGGTCGGCAAAGCCGAGGCCGTCTATCTGACGGCCACGGCCGTGCAAGTGCCGGACGAGGAACTCGAGTCGGCCGTTGCCATCTACAACAGTCGGCTGCCCGACCTGAAGCAGTTCGAGCCGCAAGAACTCGTGGTGCCGGGGCTGTTCCGGCTCTACCGTGCCACGGCCACGGAGCACTCGGTACTGATCCGGGGGAGCGACCCTGAGTATGGGAAGGGCGCGGACTCTCGGCTGGCGATCACCATCCGGTGACGCTTGCGTCCTGACTCAGCGCAGCGTCGGCAGCAGGTCTCGCAGGGCGTTGGTGAAGTAGGTGTGCAGGCTGGCTCCGTAGGAGATCCGGGTCGCGCCCGCCGCGATCAGCTCGGCCGCCGTCGGGCCGTCGGGTTTGGCGTGCGCGTTCAGTGGACCGCCGATGGACGAGACCAGTTCGGCGACGGCGTCGAGCGGGGCGAAGATCGGGTAGACGCAGTCCGCGCCCGCCCGTCGGTAAGCCCGCCCACGGGCGACTGCGTCGGCAACCGATCCACCGGCCAGGAAGGTGTCGATCCGGGCGTTGATCACCAGGTCGGCACCGGCCGCGGCGCGGATGGAGCCCAGGTAGTCGGCCTGCCGTGCTGTATCGGTCAGCGAGCCGGTGGCCGGGTCGGAGTCCTCCAGGTTGCAGCCGACGGCGCCGGCTTCGAGCAACCGCTCGACGAACTCCTTCGGAGCCAGGCCGTAGCCCGCTTCCAGATCTGCCGTCACCGGTACGTCGACGGCGCGGGCGATCCGTGCGATGGCGCCGAACATCTCGGCGGCGGGCGTCTGCTGGCCGTCGTCGTACCCGATCACCCGGGCGACCGCCGCACTGCTGGTGGCGATCGCCGGGTAGCCGGCCTCGGCGACGACCCGGGCGCTGACCGGGTCCCACGCGTTCGGTAGAACTAAGGGAGCGGGCCCGTGGTGCAGTGCCCGGAAGGTCTCGGCTGTCATCAGCTGGGATTGTAGTGGCCGGGCTCCAGACGGCCGGTGACACCGACCCGGTTCCAGGCGTTGATGGTGATGATGAGGCCGATCAGCTGCGCCAGTTCCTTCTCGTCGAAGACCTCGGCGGCCGCGTTGTAGGCCTCGTCCGGGACGTGGTCGACGCTGATCAGGGTGATCGCCTCGGTCAACTCCAGCGCGGCCTGCTCCTGCGGGCTGTAGAACTTGCGGGCCTCGCGCCAGGCGCC
>JAWWPC010000089.1:0-3211 GCA_033851055.1 Kribbellaceae bacterium
CGCCGCTCTTGCTGAGCGAGGCGCCGATCACCGACTGCCTGACCCTCGCCGAGATGCACCGGCGGGTCCGTTGACAAGGGTTCAGTCGCGGCCGGGATCGCGGCTGGTCGGCAGCAAGGCGAGGACGCAGGCGGCAGCGACCTCCCGTAACCGGAACCTCATGGGACCGACCCCGTTCGGCGCCGACTTCGGCCCGTAAGGGCGGCACCTTAGCGGAGGTCCGTTTTGCACCGACTAATGGAAACGTTTTGAATCAAAAACCAGGTGACAGCCGCACCCCGCTGCGAGACCCTCGGGGGACGAATCGACTCGGAAAGGATCCGATGCAGGCTGCCATCACGGTGACTCCGGCGCAGTTGCCGGAGGTGTTGCTGCACGTCGCCGTCGTTCGGCCGGTGTTCCTCTGGGGAGCACCGGGGATCGGCAAGAGCAGTCTGGTGCGGGCCTTCGCCAACTCGCTCGGATTGGAATGCGTCACTCTGCTGGGCACCCAGCTCGCGCCCGAGGACCTGATCGGGGTACCGCAGATCGTGGATGGGCGGAGTCGGTTCGCGCCACCGCTAAGCATCGCGCGGGACGAGCCCTACTGCTTGTTCCTGGACGAGCTGAACGCGTCGTCCGCCGAGGTACAGAAGGCGTTCTACTCGCTGATCCTGGATCGGCGGATCGGGGAGTACGAGCTGCCCGCCGGCTCGGTGGTGATCGGTGCCGGCAACCGCGCCACCGACAATGCACTCGCACGACCGATGGCGAGCGCTCTGCTGAACCGTCTGGTGCACGTTCATCTGCGCGCCTCGGCCGGCGACTGGATCCAGTGGGCCGGCGGAGCAGGGATACACCCCTGGGTGCTGGACTATCTGCGCAACCGGCCGGACCATCTGTGGACCGCGCCGCCGAAGACCGAGGAGCCGTTCTCGACGCCACGGAGTTGGCACATGTTGTCGGACGCGCTGCACTCCTACGGCGACGGGATCGACGACGACATGCTGCGGGTGCTTGCTTTCGGCACCCTTACGGCCGCGCATGCTTCGACCTTCCGCGCGTTCGTGAAGACGGTCCGCAACGCCTTCGGCTTGGAGGCTGTCCTGAAGGGCGACGCAGGTTGGCCGGCAGCGGCAGAGGACCGGGACTTGTTGTATTTCCTGGCGGAGACCTTCCGGGCCCGGCTGGTCAAGGAGCTTGCCGCTGACAAGGATTCGGCAAGTTCCGCGGCCAAGCAGTTGGCGCATCGCGGGAAGGCATTGCTGGTCGAGCTCGCGGAGATCTCGCTCGAGGTGGCGCAGATCGTGATCGCGTCCGACCAGGACGGCAAGCCGGTACTGCCGTCCTGGTTCCTGGTCGAGGTGACGCGTGACCTGCCGCGGCTCGTAGCCGCCCGGTCCTGATCATGGCCCGTTCCAAGCGTGGCGCGAAGCGGGATCCGGCGCTGGAGGCGATCCGGTCCGGCTGGGCCGCGGTCGCCGGTCATCCGTTGTTCGCGCCGATGGTCAGCTGGAGGGTCGAGCCGCGCCGGATCGAGAACAGCCGCTGCCCGCCGGATGGCTGGGCGGTGGTCGACTCGACGGGCTTGATCCAGGTGCACCCTACCCGCCGGGCCGAATCGGAGCAGTGGGCTTGGGTCTTCGCGCACCTGTTGATCCACCTCGGCCTCGGGCACGCCGACCCGAACCGGCCCGTCCTGGACCATGCCGCTTCAGCAGCCTGCGATGTCGCGGTGAACCGGTTCCTGCGGTCGGTGGGGATCGGCCGTGCCGTCGTACCGCTGCCCGACGTACTGCCTGGAACGGACGAGGAGGAACTCGCGCGGCACTGGCGGGCTGTCGGCGTACCCGTTGAGTTCGGCGGTCTGGGTGTGGCCGGCGGCCGATCCGACGTGGTGATCCAGCGGTGGACCGGCTGGGGTGACCCGCCGGCGTGGACGGAGTGGTTCGCGGCCGGCCTTTCCGACGCTGCGGCCGCGGCGGTCGAGGTGGCCGGCGGCGTTCGCTTGTCGTTGTCCGACTGGTCTGGCAAGGTTTCCGACTGGGATGCCGCGCTCGGCTGGTTCATCTCGTCGTACCCGTTGCTCGGTGCCTTGGCCGCGAGCATGACCGTTGTCGCTGAGGCGGAACTCGCCCGCGGGTGGGACATCCACGTCGCCGCTGTGAACGCGGCGGCCGGGGAGATCTACGTCAACCCCCTGGCGTCGTTGACGCCTGCCGAGTGGCGGTTCGTGATGGCACACGAGATGCTGCATGCCGCGCTCCACCACGGTGAGAGGGTCGGTGGCCGCGACCACTTCCTGTGGAACGTCGCAGCGGACCTGGTGATCAACGGCTGGCTGCTCGAGATGGGTGTCGGCACCATGCCCGACGGTGGGCTGCACGACGCTTCCTTGAAGGGACTGTCGGTGGAGGCGGTGTACGACCGGATCACCACCGACCTGCGGCGGTACCGCAAGCTGGCCACGCTGCGCGGCGGAGGCCTGCCGGACGTTCTCGGCGCACCGCTGCCGCATGCCGGTGAGGGACGGCGGGCGATGGACCTGGATGACATCTACCGGCGTGCCCTGAGCACCGGCCTGGCCTATCACGACTCCTCGCGCGGGCTGCTGCCGTCAGGGCTGGTCGAGGAGATCCGGGCGCTGGATCATCCACCGCTGTCCTGGGACGCGCAATTGGCCCGATGGTTCGAAGAACACGTGCCGGCCGCCGAACGCCGCCGCACCTACGCCCGCGCCTCCCGCCGCCAATCCGGTACGCCGGACATCCCGCGGCCCGGGTGGGTGCGACCCGTCCAGCTCGACCGGCTGCCGACGTACGGGGTGGTGCTGGACACGTCCGGGTCGATGGACCGCGTGTTGCTTGGCAAAGCGTTGGGCGCGATCGCTTCCTATTCGCTGGCGCGGGACGTCCCGGCAGCACGGGTGGTGTTCTGCGACGCTGCGGCGTACGACGCGGGGTTCGTGCCGGTCGAGGAGATCGCCGGGCGGGTGCAGGTGCGCGGACGGGGCGGGACGGTCCTGCAGCCTGGGGTGGATCTGCTGGAGCGAGCGGACGACTTCCCGCTGGATGGGCCGATCCTGATCATCACCGACGGCGACTGCGACGTGGTGCGCGTCCGCCGGGAGCACGCATGGCTGGTACCGGCGGGTGCGACTCTCCCTTTCACACCCCGCGGACCGCTTTTCCGCATCTGCTGAACCAGAGTCGACGGTTTGCCCGGTAGGCCA
>JAWWPC010000098.1:0-20167 GCA_033851055.1 Kribbellaceae bacterium
GCAACGACCTGCTGCTCGAGCCGGGCATGGCCTTCAGCGTCGAGCCGGGCATCTACCAGCCTGGTCGCTGGGGTGCCCGGATCGAGGACATCGTCGTTGTCACCGCGGACGGGGTCGAGCCCCTCAACCAGCGCCCGCACGACCTCGTCGTACTGGATGCCTAGATGCGCACTGCGTCGTGTCGCCGACTGCGTCGGGTTGCCCACCGCGTCGGGCTGCCCACCGCTCTGTGTTCCCCACAGCGCCGTGCCGTCATGTCGAGTTGTCGCAGGAGGTAACCGGCGTCGCGTCGCAGGATTCGCCGCGCGTCGCGGGAGGGTTAGCTGGCGCGGAAGGTTTTGCGATAGGCCAGCGGGGAGACGCCGAGCTCGGAGCGGAGATGGTGGCGCAGCGAGGCCGCCGTACCCAGGCCGGCTGACTCTGCGACCCGCTCGACCGGCAAGTCGGTGTTCTCCAACAGCTGGCAGGCATGCCGGATGCGCTGCTGCAGCAGCCAGACGCCGGGGGACTGGCCCGTCTCTGCCTTGAACCGCCGGCTGAACGTCCGGACGCTCATCCGTGCATGTGCAGCCATCGCGGTAAGAGTCAGCTCCTGCTCCAGCCGCTCCCCGGCCCAGGCTCGGGTCGGTGCCGTACCTTCGGTGCCCACGTCCGGAACGACGCGTTCGATGAACTGCGACTGGCCGCCGTCACGCCAAGGCGGTACGACGCAGTGCCGGGCGGCGCGGTTGGCGACTTCGCTGCCGTAGTCGCGCCGGGCCAGGTGCAGGCAAAGGTCAACCCCAGCGGCAAGGCCGGCCGAGGTGATCACGTCGCCGTTGTCGATGAACAGCAGGTTCTCGTTCAGCAGGACCTTCGGATAGAGCGTGCGGAACTTGTCCGCGTAGCGCCAGTGCGTGGTCGCGGGCCGGCCGTCGAGCAGCCCGGCGGCGCCGAGCACGAAGGCGCCGGTGCAGATCGACGCGATCCGGGTGCCTGGCCGGATCGTGCGGAGGGCCTCGGCCAGCTGACCGGTCAAGGTCCCGTCGAACCGGGGTTGGGGGATCTGGGTGCCCGGGATGATGACGGTGTCTGCCTCGGCCAGCAGTTCGGCGCCGTGGTCGGGGATGATCGTGAAGCCCGCGCTGGCCCGGACCGGCGCCGCCTCCAGCCCACACACCTGTACGTCGTACAGCTCGGTGCCGTCGGAGCGGGTGGCCGAGCCGAGCACTGTGGGCGGGATCGTCAGGTCGAAGCCGACAACTGGTTCCAGAGCCAACACAGCGACGCGATGGGGACGGACTGAGGCGAGCCGACGAGTCATGGCCATATCTTGACACATGGTGGCACTCTGGCCACTGGCTCAAGGTCAGGAACTTCGGCATGCTCGTCTGGTGACTGAGACCCTGCAGAAGAAGACGGTCAGGCTGCACCGCGCCTGGCCCGTCGCGGCCGTCGGCTTCGTGACCCTGATAGGTGCGGCCGGATTCCGGTCCGTGCCGAGTGTGCTGCTGGACCCGCTGCATGAGGAGTTCGGCTGGTCGCACGCGACGATCTCCTCGGCAGTGTCGATCAACCTTCTTCTCTACGGCCTGATCTCACCCTTCGCGGCGGCGCTGATGGATCGGCTCGGACTGCGCCGGGTGGTCGCCGGTGCGCTGGCCCTGATCGCGTTGGGCAGCGGGCTGACGATCTTCATGACGTCGGCCTGGCAACTCTGGCTCTGTTGGGGCTTGCTGGTCGGCGTTGGTACCGGTTCGATGTCGATGGCTTTCGTGGCCACGATCACGGGCCGCTGGTTCGTCCGCCGTCGCGGCCTGGTGACGGGAGTCCTCACCGCCGCTGGGGCGACAGGTCAACTGATCTTCCTACCGCTGATCGCCAAGCTTGCTACTGATCACGGCTGGCGAGTGCCCGCCCTGGTCGCTGCGGGTTCTGCTCTCCTTGTCGTGCCGCTTGTCTTGCTGTTCATGCGCGACTACCCCAGCGATGTGGGCCTGACGGCGTACGGGGCGCCGGAGGGAAGTACGGCAGGCCAGCGCGTGCAGGCGACAGGTAGTAGCGCGCTGCGAGCCCTGACCGCGTTGCGGGATGCCGCGCGTCGACCGGCCTTCTGGATGCTTGCAGGGGGGTTCGCGATCTGCGGCGCCTCTACCAACGGGCTGATCGGGACACACTTCGTCACTGCGGCCCACGACCACGGCATGCCGCCGACCACGGCCGCCTCGCTGCTTGCGCTGGTCGGGGTCTTCGACATCGGCGGCACGATCGCGTCGGGGTGGCTGACGGACCGCTGGGATCCGCGCTACCTACTGATCGCCTACTACTCGCTGCGTGGGTTGTCGCTGCTGGTGCTGCCGTCGCTTCTGTCGCCCACGGCGGAGCCGAGCATGTGGGTCTTCATCATCTTCTACGGGCTCGACTGGGTCGCGACCGTGCCGCCGACCGTTGCTCTGTGCCGCGAGTGGTTCGGAGTGGACGGGCCGATCGTGTTCGGCTGGGTGTTCGCGTCGCACCAGGTGGGTGCAGCGATCGCTGCGACCGGTGCTGGAGCGATCCGCGATGCGGAGGGCAGCTACAACCTGGCCTGGTATCTGGCTGGCGGGCTCTGCGCAGCGGCCGCGCTGATGTCGGCGTCTATCGGCAGGCGACTCTCCCCAATCTGACCTCCTTCGGTAGCCTCGAGATTAGTTGAGGTTCTAGTGGAGGGGCGCTCGTGGACGTCGATCCGGGTGAGTTGACAGTCGGGCAACTGTCACAACGCAGTGGGGTAGCGGTATCGGCGCTGCACTTCTACGAACGGCAGCAACTGATCGTCAGCCGCCGTACGTCGGGCAACCAGCGGCGGTACAAGCGCGACACACTGCGCCGGGTCGCCCTGATCCGGATCGCCCAGCGGGTCGGCATCCCGCTCGCCGACGTGGCGGCGATCCTGGCCCTGCTGCCGGACGGCCGGACTCCGAACCGGCAGGACTGGCAACGAATCTCCGAGTGCTGGCAGGAAGAGCTGGACAGCCGCATCACCCAGCTAGAGCAGTTGCGGGACGACTTCAAGGACTGCGTCGGCTGCGGCTGTCTATCCCTCGACCGCTGCAGTCTGGCCAACCCGTACGACGTGCTGGCGTCCAAGGGCCCGGGTCCACGACGACTGGTCGACTCGTCCGGGCAGCCCCGTCACCCCAGCTTCTGCTCTTGACGTCAACCTGAAGTCGAGGCTTTCCCACTCTCAGCTAGAGGTTCATCCCGGGCGAGGGCCGACGGCTGGATGGTGCCCGAGGTGGCGCGCCGACACGGTCTTTGTGCTCAGCCCGCTCACCCGAGACTGGGTGCAACGGCTGCACTGTGCACGGAGGCGAGGTCTGTCACGTGGTCAGTGCGGCTTTGTGCACAGTTCAGCCGGCTGGTTCCGAAAGATACGGCCGAGCGATGTTGGCGGCCATCGGAATCTGCCTACTCGCGGCCATCAGCGGCTACCAGGAGACGGCCAGTTTCGTCACGGAACGTGACTACGGGATCCTGGCGTGGCCGCGCCGAAACCGTCTCGTTCGGTCCAGCTTGGAGGCGGTCAGGATCGGCGCCGGCTAGGACGTCGTCCTCGCCTGCGTGTCCTCGTCGTTTACCGGATTTGCCGATGACAGCCCGTTGCCCGCGTGCGACGAAGCTGTCCTGTGGCAACCGGTGCAGCGAGCGTCATTCCGCCCAGAATGACGTGGGCCGCGCCAGCCACAGGCCACGTCCACTCGTTCACTTGCTGTGTTGCTAGCTCCTGGCGGCGGTCCGGATCGCGTCGCTGATCCCGTATGCGCCCAGCTCTAACATCCGGTCCAGAACGTCGAGCAGCCCACCGCGTTCCTCGCGGGAGTTCGACTGGGCGAGCCCACGAACGACGAGGTCGCTGACGTAGTGCGAGTCGCCGTATGCGGAGGTGCGTGCGTCTGCCGACTCGGCGCCGTAGATCTCAAGGAACCGCTGTGCGGCCTTGAGAACGAGGTCATCGACTCGGTCCGGCGCACGCTGCAACGTCAAGAACAGTTGCGGTGTTGCCTCCGCGTACGCAGGTGAGGCGATGAGGGCGCTCAGGAGTTCGGCGAACGGGCGAAGCGGCTCCTCGCGCATGCGGGGCGCCACCTTGGCCACAGACTTGCGAACGTCGATGTCTGGGTCGTGCATCAGCGTTGCCAGGGTCTGGGTCGCCAGGTCTGCGTTCGAGGTCTTGTCGAAGTTGTTCGCGCACACTGCGGCGACGCCACCTCGGACCCACGAATCGAAGGACAACGCGGCTGTGAGCAGTTCGAGGTGGCCCCACTCCAACGCTGCGGTCGCCGCAAGCTGACCACCTCCGCGCTTGGCTTCGGGGTCCTCGGAGTTGAGCATCCGGCGGATGACCGGCTCGACGACCTCTGGGTTCACTCGGCCGATGTAGACCATCAGGCGACCCGTGTGCACGGCACCCAGAAGCACATCGTCGGTGTCGATGAGCGTTGCGAACGCTTCGATGGCTTCGTGGCGGGCGTACCGGAGACAGGCGCTGATGGTGTGCGCTACGCACGCACGCACGTACACAACAGGGTCGCTGGCAAGTTCGACCAGGTGCGGCCGAACGAGCTCGGTCCGCTCACCTTCGCTGTCGGAGACGAGGAGGTCGCCAAGCGCCTCGGCCAAACTTCCGCGAGCGGTGTTGATGCCGTTGCTGTGCAGGTCGCTTACCTGCTGGCCGTCTTTGTCGCTGCGGGTGAAGCGGGGAGTGTTATCAGCGGGGTCTGGTGAGTGCAGTGCCCGGTCCAGGATGAGAGCAACCAGGTCGAGCGGCACGATGCGGCGGTGCTTCTGAAGCGCCCACCCGAGCCAACGATCGTTGTCCTGTTGCCCGAGGGCGCCGAGGTGACGGACGGCGTCGAACAGGACTTCGGCGTCGTCGCGTGCGATCTGGGCGTCGCCAAGACCCATCAACAGCGCGGAGGTGTAGTAGGAGTTGAGGTCAGCGCTCATCGACAACGCAAGACGGGCGAACCTCAGCGGCTCAGCGGCGACGCGGTCGCGGAACACCGACGAGAGCTCGCGTGCCCCACCGGTGAACGTGTCCCAGTCGGTGTCCTCCGAGGAGTACCTGACCATGGCCTGGAGCCACTGCTCGTCGGCCATCTTCTCCGCGGATTCGGGCGTGATCGGGGAGGAGATGGTGCCGCCCGTGACGCCGGTGGGTGGGGCGGGGGCGTGCTCGTTGAACCTGCGTCGGTATTCGGCTAGGCGTCGAGCGCCGACGGGTGTCAGCCGTGACTCTTCGAGCGCCGACAGGAACGAGAACGCTGTTCGGCCGCGGCTGCGGTTGTTTTCATACGTGTTCAGCAGGTCGCGGACCGCGTCCTCCAGCGCTTCGTGCTTCTCGGTGCTGATGTGAGGTGCGATGGAACGCAGCAGCTCGCGCGCCACCCATCGCGACCCGGAGATGTATCCGCTGCGGTGCCGGCGGCCCCCTTCGAGCAGCAGGTCTCCCGCCCACTCGGCGAACACCGGCCCTCCGGCGGTCATGGTGCGATACAACAAGTATTGCGATGTCTCGTACATGTCAGCTGCCAGAACCTCCAACAGGGGGCGCACCGCGTCCGGAGAGGTGACCACCAGCCCCTCCAAGGCGTCGATCGTGGCGCTGAGAAGGGCATCATCGAGTTCCCGCTCGTACGTCTCGGAGTCGGCGAAGCGAGCAGAGAAATGCCGGTCATGGACGATCTCGTCATGCTTTGGGTCACCGGCGGTCGCGGCCATGACCGAGCGTAGGTACGGGATGATCATCTCCAAGAACGCGCGCGGCTCGACTCGCGCAGCGTCGCGCACCAACTCGGTCAAGCTGTACTCGCTGCTTGTGAGCGCTGCGACGTGACCGTCCTCGTCGAGGACCATCGCGTCTGGGCGCTCAACGAGGTGGGCGCGGAGCAGCTCAATCGCCCAAAGGGGCTTCTTTGAGCCGAGATTCTTCACGCTCATCCACATCTCCTGTTCGAACCCGGTGAACAGGCCGCAGCTAACACCGGCAATCAGGAGGTCGAACATCTCCTCGCTGTCCTCGATGTCGCAGAAACGCACGGTCCAGCGAAGCCACGCCGGGTACTGGGCAGCGTCTTGACGAGCTGTCAACAGCCGTGCAACCGGGGCCGCGTCGTGCCCGACCTGAGTGCCCAGGAACTGCGCGGCCAGGTCCCGGTCGCCGGAGTCTGCACTGTCCAGCCACCTCTCGAGTACGCCGTCAGTCAGCAGTCGGGCGAACCAGGTCGGTCGCCGCAGCTGCTGCCACAGGTGGTCGATAAACGACGGTTTCGTTGCCGTGACTCGCAGCACCATCTCCGCTTCCTCTGCCGTGGGTGACTGGAGGTTCGCGATGACAGCGATGATGGTCTCCTTGATGTGGAACCTCACCGCGCCGCTGACCAACGTCGCCTCGACCTCGGACCTGAACCGGCCCGCCTCCCTCTCATGTAGGTGGTGGAGAATTTGGCGAACCTGCGCCCGGCGGAAGAGCTCTTGCTCGTCACGGCATAAGAACTCGACCAGCGACTCTGAGCGCGATACCCACTGCCTGGCGAATGCGTAGTCGAAGAAGGCCTCGTGGAAGAATGCAACCTGGCCCGCCTCGCTGGCCAGGACATGCTCGGAGATCAGCACGCGGGCATCCTCAACGAGGTCACCGGGGTCCAGGACCTCGGCCGGCACTGCGAGTGTCTGACGGTCACTCGCAGTATTCGCAACCCGTTCGACGACGTCGTTGAACCTGACGTTGCTACGCCGTTCCTTGACTGTCTGACGCTTCCTCTCCCAGAACGCCTCGAACAGCGAGCCTCGTGACTGGAACGAGAACGCTCCTGGCTCGGTCGCGATGCCGGCCAACAGGACCAGGTGTAGCGGAGTACGCAACAAGGTCCGCTGTGTCGTCGTCAGCGCGCCGGGGTCCAGGCCCATGCCGGCAACCGCCGCGTCGACCGCCTTATCTGGCAGCTCCCCGACGTCTATGCGAGCTATGTCCCGGCGAGAAGTCAGCGTTCGGATTCGATGGTCGTTGTCCACATCGAACCCGCGGCACGCCATTACGACACCCACCGCGGGCAGCAACGCCGCCTCAGCCACCAAGTCCGCAACGACATCGAAGTTCTGCGGCATACGCCCAGACGCCAAGCTCACCGCATCGAGTTGGTCGATAACCAGATATCCGGGCCCTTGCCCAGCCGCCAACGACAACGCCGTGGTCGGAGACATGTCCAAGCCCAACTGGCGACCTAAGTCAGTGGTCGACCCGAATGCACCAAGTCGGTCGAGACGGAACGCCAAAACGGTTCCGCCGGCAGCCTCCAGAGCCGCAGTAGTCTGCTCCAGCACCGCGGACTTACCGTCACCGGCGGTCCCGACCACCAGGCTGAACCGGCCCGCGTCCAACGACTCGACCAGCTGACCAGCCTCCGCGCGCACGATCGCCGGGTCGAGCAGCTCCCGCCGCACGGTGCGCCGCCAGCTTTCCGTCACTCCAGCGACCTGCGCCCGCACCGAAGCACGAGTACCCGCAGGCCGGGCCGTGACCTTGTGCTTGACCAGCTCTGCGAGCAGGTCATCGCCGGTCAACTGGACGCCGAGCTTTGACTCGAGCACGTCACCGATGGCGAGCGCCATCAGGTGCCCGCTGGCGCCCTCCAACGTCAGCTCAGCGAACAGGCTGTTGTCGTGACGGGTCTCGCGCTCGTCTCGAACCTCGAACCACATCCCGCGCAACGTCGACCATGCTTGCAGCGGATTGCCCAATACGTCAGCCGCTGAGAGTTCATCGAAGGCCGCCCGAAGTTCCTCGCTCGACTCCAACGACTTCTGGGTGAAGGTAGCTAAGTCGGCTGAGTTCCGGGCACGGTCACTCAGCTCTCGCAGCGAACCGCACGGGATAAGCGACACGAAGTGGAACTCGCGACCGGCAGCCACGTGCGCTTCAGCAGCCGTGAACACACCACGACCGGCTAGGACCTTGATGCTCCAGAAGTTGCTGTTCCCGTACTGCCGCTTCACCTGGTGCACTTGGATGACGTCGCCGTCGACGAACGTGAACTCCGAGGCCTTCGCGAGCTCAGGGTCGAGGTCCTCAACCGTGATCGAGGAACTCTGGCTTGTCAGGCAGTAAAGCGCGTGTCTAACCGCCCAAGCTCCCTCGTAACGGTTCCCGAGCTTGTCTGCTTCACCACCGGGCCTAGGTGACAACCAAAAGTCCCATCTCAACTCCGGTCCCGCACGGACCGAAGACTATCTCCCACGATCGCCGACTACCCGACCCCGGTCGCGCTTCGTCTTCAACCGATCGCCGCCCGCCGCAGCATCATGAGCGTCATGAATCAGGCGCTCATGATGCGTTCCGGTCACAGAGACGAACATTCCGCCAGATTGACGCGGTGCGCATCGAGCTACTCCGCCTCGATGCGAGGAGTGCTCCTTCCTTGCCTTGTCGATCTCGTACGAAATGGCTGCTATCTCCGCCGGCCGTCGAACTCCTCGCACGACACCGCCATCTATCCCACCCACAGACCTAGTTCAAACAGACACAATGATCGCGCCCTCACGGGTTACAGCTGCGCCGAGCGATTCACTGTAAGTGACGTCGCGCTGGACCGAAAGAGCGCTAAGCGTGGCTACTGAAACTATCCGCGGAGCCGGGTCGAACGAGTACCCCACGTGCAACTGGGCGACCCGCAAGATCAAGTCATGGACTTCGGCGGCAAGCGTCGCAAGACCTGAGATGTCCCTAATCCCAAGTTCCGAGGCGAAGTTCTTGACGTCGGCAGGCGAAGGGGGTGTGGCCTTGCCTGCGATGAACCGCTGTGCGAGTGCGTCGGCGACGCCCAGGGTGACGCCGCGCCAGTTGCCTGCGGCACGCGCGAGGCCCGGCAGGAGCGGCATGCTGTGCTGCGCCTCCGCAATTGCGCCAACGAAATCGATGTACCGGCCTTCGAAGCCAATGAACTGGACGAAGGCTTCGCTGGTGCTCCACGCATTTTTGGCTGCCGTGCCTACCCACGGGCAGGGCTCCGTCACCGTTCCAGAGGCGTTCAGATTCGCGATGAGTGCGTCGCGGTTCGTGAACTCGAGTTGGCACCCGTCGATCTGTGTGACTCTGGCCTTCGGATTCTCACGCGCCTTGCCCGTGGATGCGGGACACGGACTGTGATCACGGGGCTTTCGGGAGCGTAGCGTCCCGTGCCGGATTCGGTTGAGAGTCTCATCTGCTTCCAGGCACCTGTGCCCACGACCGAGCGTCATCCGGGGTGTGTCATTCCGCCGCGATTGACGCTGCGGCGCCGTTCCAATTCCGGGGTTGAAACGGTGGACCCATCGTCCTAGTAGCCGCGATAGGTGCACGCACCTGGCTCGACGAGCGAAGCTTCGAGCTGTCGATGTCGCGGATTGGCATCAGGTATCGAGTCGACAAACCTGCGGCTGACAGCGACAACTGGGGCGACTCCCAAGGCGATAGGACCCAGCAACCGCTCACTCTCCGTCATCGCTGCGGTCGCGACATGGCGGCCGCGAGCGGGCAGATTCCGATGGCCTCCAACAGAGCGATGCACAAAGCGTGGTGAGACACCGCCGTGGCGCGCAGCGCGTGGGGGACAGGGGCGACGGCATGTGGGCATAGCCGACGGGCCCTTCGTTGGAGTCCGGGGCGAAGTCCGGGGCGAAGTTCGCGGCGAGGTCCGGGGCGAGCGAGGTCCGGGGCGGGTTCGCGGTGAGGTCCGGGGCGAGCGAGGTCCGGGGCGAGGTCCCTGGTGCCTTGTGCACGGTTCAGCCGGCTGGTTCCGAAAGATGCGGTCGAGCGATGCACAAAGCGTGTTTGAGGCACCGCCGAGGCGCGCGGCGTGGCGATGCGCGCGGCGATGCGCGTGGCGCGGCGAGGCGCGTGGGCGACGGAGGCGGCATGTGGGCATAAAGCCGGCGGCCCCTCGGCCGGGTCCGCCGCGAGATCCCCCGCGAGATCCCACGAGAGATCCGCCGAGAGATCCGCCGAGAGGTTCGCGGCGTGGTGCCCGCCGGGCATATCCCGCTGCGGGCGCGCAGATGTGTTCGCGGTGCCTTTGTGCATGGCTCAGCCGCCTTTTCGCGGGCTGATGGCTGAGCGGTGCACAAAGGTGGACAACAGCGCGCGGAGCCGGCCGCACGGACAGACGGGGGAGAGCCGACGACCTCCTCGCGATTCGTCGTTTCTGGTGCTGGCAAGTCAGCTGGGCGCGGGGGTTGTCCACAGGGTGGTCGCGGGGTGGCGGCAGAGTGGGGGTGCTGCCGTCTAGGGTCGGGGACATGGGTAAACCAGGACTGGCACTGCTTTCCGACGATCGAGCGGCGACCGCTGCGGGCGTGATCCGCGCGATCGCTGGCGACACCGCGCGCCTGCGTGAGGACCAGCAGACAGCGGTTGCCGCCCTTTGCGAGCCGAGTGCGCGAGTCCTGGTCGTGCAGGCGACCGGCTGGGGTAAGTCGGCGGTCTACTGGGCGGCGACCGCGATCCGCCGGTCCGAGGGCGCCGGTCCGACGCTGGTGGTGTCGCCCTTGCTGTCCTTGATGCGGGACCAGGTTGCTGCCGCCGCGCGGGCGGGCTTACGTGCCGCCACCTTGAACTCCTCCAACTTCGACGCCTGGTCCGGTATCGAGCAGGACCTCCGCTCCGGCGCTATCGACGTACTGCTGGTGTCTCCTGAGCGGCTGGCCAACCCCGGGTTCGGGCGACGGGTGCTGGACGGGCTTGCCGGCCAGATCGGTCTGCTGGTGATCGACGAGGCGCATGCGGTGTCGGACTGGGGGCACGACTTCCGGCCTGACTATCGGCGGGTGTCGGACGTGCTGCAGAAGTTGAACCCGCAGACGCCCGTACTGGCGACCACTGCAACGGCCAACGCCCGGGTGACCGAGGATGTAGCGCATCAACTGGGGGAGTCGACGCTGGTGCTGCGCGGTCCGCTCGCGAGGTCGAGCCTGCAACTGTCGGTCGTGAATGCGCTGTCGCCCCTGGATCGATTCGCGTGGGTCGTCGACCACCTGCCGAAGTTGCCAGGCTCGGGCATCGTCTACACCCTGACGGTCTCGGATGCGCAGCGACTGGCTGCCGCGATCCAGGAGGTACATGGCGCGGCTGTCCCGGTCGCGGCGTACACGGGTGGGTTGGAGGCGGCCGAGCGGGAGAACCTCGAGGACGCCTTGCGCGACAACGAACTCAAGGCACTGGTAGCGACTTCCGCGCTTGGCATGGGGTATGACAAGCCCGACCTGGGGTTCGTCGTGCATGTTGGTTCGCCGCCGTCGCCGGTGTCCTACTACCAGCAGGTCGGGCGTGCGGGCCGCGGCATCGACCATGCCGTGGTCGCGCTGCTGCCGTCGGACGCCGATTCAGGTGTCTGGGATTACTTCGCGACCGCGACGATTCCCGTCCCGGACCAGGTGAACCGGCTGCTCCAGGGCCTTGAGGCGTACGGCCCGGATCAACCGGCGACGGTGCCGTCGTTGGAGGCCGAGACGGGGCTGCGCCGGGGCCGCGTCGAACTGATGCTCAAGCAGTTGGCGGTCGACGGCGCGGTGGAGCGAGTCGAGCGCGGGTGGGTCCGGACCGCCGCGGACTGGTCCTTCGATGCCGATCACTATGACGGCATTGTGGCGGTCCGGCGTCGCGAGGCCGACATCATGCGCGCCTACACCCGCGGCGATCGTTGCCTTATGCAACTGCTCCAGGAATCCCTGGACGACCCCTCGGCGGAACCGTGCGGCCGTTGCTCGGTGTGTCTCGGCCTGCTGCCCGAGCCACTCACCGCCGGCCCCGATCCGGAGACGGTGAGAGCAATCACCAGGCTGCTCCGGGGGGAGACGCACGTGCTGGAGCCCCGCAAGATGTGGCCGGGTGGTGCATTCGGCGCCAAGGGCCGGATCCCACCCGCACTGATGGCCGAACCAGGTCGATCCATCGTGTACGCCGACGCCCCCGAATGGCGCGAGGTGATCCGGTCGACCTTCAGTCAGCAACCTGCCGACGACCCGGCCGGGCTGGATTCGCTCAAGGCCGGCTGCGTGGCGGCGCTGTCACGGTGGCGCGACGCGTGGTCCCGCCGACCCGAGGTGGTTGTCACGCTGCCCGCGGCCGGGTTCCGTCAACTGACTACCGACGTGGCGAACCATCTGGCGGAGATCGGCCGGCTGGAGCGGGCGGAGCTGGCGGTGACTTCGGCGGGCTTTGACGACGGGTTGTCCTCCGCCGAGGAGGCGAAGGTCTGGCGCGACGGAATCAGCGTCGATCCCGCGACGGCACAGGCGATCAGCGACCGGTCGGTGCTGCTCGTCGT
The DNA here is from genome assembly GCA_033851055.1 of Kribbellaceae bacterium. Taxonomy (GTDB): domain Bacteria; phylum Actinomycetota; class Actinomycetes; order Propionibacteriales; family Kribbellaceae; genus Kribbella. The sequence goes on from JAWWPC010000098.1 coordinate 12,321, forward strand.
GGACGCGTCCTCTTCGCAATGGCCGATCACCGTCGCCGCCGCCAAGCTGCGGGAAGCGGGCGCGTACGCGGTCCTGCCGCTGCTGCTGCACCGCCGCCCGTAACCGCTCCCATCAGCTGGTTCGGACAGCCTCGGGCTCGCTCGACTCCGAGGCTGCCTCCGCGGCGTGGTCGCCCCGTCGACCCTCGCCCTGCCCGGTCTTGCCCGGCCCGGTCTCGCTCGGCCCGGTCTCGACAAAGCTCTTGAGGTCGGAGAGGAGCTTCGTCCAGCCGTCGCTGATCGTCGCCCTCAGGGCGCTCCCGGGCTCGAAACCGCCGTGGATGACGGTCAGCTTCACCTGTTCCCCGACCGGCTCCAGATCGAAGCTCACCTTAGACAGCGGCTCCTTGCTGATCGCGGCGAAGTCCTCGTCGGTCATTTCGACGGCTTCGGCGAACTCGGGAGTGATGGTGTGCCAGGTATAGGCCAATCGTCGGTACGGCTCGTGCTCCAGGACGACCTGACCGGGACCGGCCATCGTCAGATCGCCCATTTTCCAGGCCATCGACGACCCGACCTGCCAGTCCGTCTGGTGCGCGACACCCCAGTACTGCTGGGTGAAAGCAGGGTCGGTCAGCGCCTGCCAGAGATGCTCCGGGGTGGTGTTGATGTAGGTCGTGTAGACGAAGTCGTTGTCGGACATGGTTCCGCGCTCCAATGCTGTCTTGAGGTCGGCGAACAGTTGAACCCGCCGGCGGTCGTACTGGTTGATCCAGCGGTCGGCGATGGCGTTGATGGGCTCGGCGTTCAGGTAGTGCAACTTCTCCCGGCCGCGCCATACCGTGGTGACCAGGTTGGCCGCCTCGAGCACCGCCAGATGCTTGCTGACGGACTGCCGCGCCATCTCCAGGCCGGCGCAGAGCTCGCGCAGGGTCTGGCCGTTCTGGCCGTTCAGGCTATCGAGCAACCGGCGCCGACTCGGATCGGCCAGCGCCTTGAACACGTCGTCGTCCATCATCTTCACCGCCATGTACATGCAGCCAGTTGGCTGCCTAAACAAAATAGGCAGTCGAATGGCTGCATGTCAATCCGCTGGAACAATTCTGGGCAGGCCGCGCTCCGGCATGACCCTGCGGGGTGGGCGCAGCAGACTGTGGCCTATGAGCTCGCCATTAGTTCTCGTCACCGGGGTCACTGGATACATCGGCGGACGGTTGGTACCCGAGCTGCTCGCGGCCGGATACTGCGTCCGTGCGGTGGCTCGGAACCCGCGACACCTACAGGACCGCGAGTGGTACGACGACATCGAGGTGGTGGAGGCCGACGCGGGCGACAAGGAACAGTTGGCTGCAGCGATGGACGGTGTCGACGTCGCCTACTACCTGATCCACTCTCTGGGTACGGGCAAGCGATTCGAGTCCCGCGACAGGCGGATGGCGCTCATCTTCGGGTCTGCCGCTCGCGAAGCGCACGTAGGCCGGATCGTCTACCTCGGCGGGCTCTACCCGGAGGGAGAGGTGTTGTCGCCGCACCTGGACTCCCGGCGCGAGGTGGGCGAGATCCTGCTGGCCTCCGGCGTTCCTACCACCGTGCTGCGCGCCGCAGTCATCTTGGGTTCGGGATCCGCGTCCTTCGAGATGCTGCGCTACCTTGCGGACCGGCTTCCGGTCATGGTCGCGCCGCGCTGGCTGGCGACCAGGATCCAGCCGATTGCGGTGCGGGATGTACTCCGCTACCTCGTCGGCAGCGCCGCCATGCCGGCTGAGGTCAACCGCGGCTTCGACATCGGTGGGCCGGACGTTCTCACCTATCGCGACATGCTGCAGCGGTACGCCGCAGTGGCCGGCCTCGCACCCAGGCGGATCGTCACGCTGCCGCTGCTCACGCCGTCTCTCTCGAGTCTTTGGGTCGGTCTGGTGACGCCGGTGCCGAGCAGCATCGCGAGGCCGCTCGTCGACAGCCTGATCCACGAGGTGGTCTGCAAGGAGCACGACATCGAGCAGTACGTCGCCGACCCGGAGCTCGGGCTCACCAGCTTCGATCGAGCGGTGGAGCTGGCCCTCAAACGTGTGCAGGACCTGGATGTCAGCACCACCTGGGCCTCGGCCTCCACGGCGGGTGCGCCCAGCGACCCTCTACCAGGCGATCCAGACTGGTCCGGCGGCTCCCTGTACGTCGACGAGCGCGAGAGCGTGGTCGATACCTCACCGGAACAGCTGTGGTCTGTCATCGAAGGCATCGGCGGACGCAACGGCTGGTATTCCTGGCGCCTGGGCTGGCGGGCGAGGGGAGCACTCGACCGAGTCTTCGGTGGGCCGGGCCTACGCCGCGGCCGGCGTAGTCCGAACGACCTGTCGGTAGGGGATCCGCTGGATTGGTGGCGGGTTGAAGAGATCGAAGACCTGCACTTGCTCCGGCTCCGAGCGGAGATGCGACTGCCGGGCCTCGCCTGGCTGGAGCTGATCGTCGACCAGAACGACACCGGCGGAACCGTGTTCCGGCAGCGCGCCTTGTTCCATCCGCAAGGCCTGCCTGGCCATCTCTACTGGTGGGCGATCAAGCCATTCCACGGACTCGTCTTCGGCGGCATGCAACGCAACATCGCCACCGCCGCCGAGGGGAGCGGGCCACCCCGCTGGAAGCCGTCACGCAAATCGTCTTGACGACGTCACCACGATGTAACGGTGGAGATCACCAGCCTGGGCTACCGAACCGATCTGATGCTGCTCGAGCTGAGCGGCAGCGAGCTGACCGACCGCGGCGAGTACGTCGTCGTCCGGACGCCCGCGAACCCGTCCTTCTGGTGGGGTAACCACCTGTTGTTCCGGACGGCGTTCGCTCCCGGCGACACGGCATCCCGGCTCGAACTGTTCCACCATGAGCTGCCCGACGCCAAGCATGTTGCCTTGGGCATCGACACCGTGGATGGCATCGCGGGCGCCGAGGACGAACTGGTCGCAGCCGGGTTGGAGATCGAACGGAGCACGGTGATGACCGCCTCCCAGGTCAAAGAACCGACCCGGCCGAACACAGAATCGGCGTACCGGTCGCTCCGAAGCGATGACGACTGGGAACAGTTGTTCGAGCTGACGATGGCGGCCACCTGGGCGGAGTTTCCCGATTATGCAGACTTCACCCGGAAGAAGGTCGCCGCCGAGCGGGTTCTGGTGGAGGCCGGCCATGCAACCTGGTTCGGCGCGTATGCCGGCGACCGGCTGCAGGCATCGCTCGGGCTGGTCTCGGATGGGACCGGTGTCGCGCGGTTCCAGAATGTGCAGACACATCCGGGCGATCGTGGCCGGGGTTTGGCCAGCACGCTCGTGCACCAGGCGTCGACCTATGGGCTGACGGAGTTGGATGTTCACACGCTGGTGATGGTCGCCGACCCGGAGTACCTGGCGATCCGGCTGTACCGGACGCTCGGCTTCTCCGACAGCGAGACCCAGCTGCAACTGACGAAGCCGGCCCGGTGAGAGGCTTGGGCCCATGACTGGCAATCAAGACAGGCGGGGCACCGCCCTCATCACCGGCGGAAGCCGAGGGATCGGCGCCGCGGCCGCCATCGCTCTTGCCGAGGACGGCTGGGACGTCGGGCTGAGCTACCGGACCAGGGCCGACGAAGCAGCCGCGGTGGTCACGGAGTGCGAGAAACTCGGCCGGCGAGCTGTCGCCATACAGGCTGAGGTGTCGGAACCGGCCGACATCGAGCGGCTTTTCGACACCGTCACCAGCGAGCTGGGCCAGCTCGGTGCCGTGATCAACAACGCCGGCGTGAATTCCCCGACGGGGCGCGTCGCCGACTACGATCTGGCGCGGCTCGAGCGCGTTTTCCGGATCAATGCGACCGGCGCCTTCCTGGTCGCGGGAGCCGCCGTACGCCGATTGTCCACCGCGCGAGGCGGGCAGGGCGGGGTGATCGTCAATATCTCCTCCCGGGCTGCTGTCCTTGGCGCCGCCGGCGAGTACGTCGACTACGCGGCCAGCAAGGCGGCGGTGGATGCACTCACCGTCGGGCTGGCGAACGAGGTGGCAGGCGAGGGCATCCGCGTACTCGGGGTGCGGCCCGGGCTGATCGAGACCGAGATTCATGAGCCGGGCCGGTTGGACCGCATCGGCACATCTCCGCCGCTGGGCCGTCCAGGTCGTGCTGGGGAGGTGGCCGCGGTGATCGCGTTCCTCGCCTCCGACCGGTCGTCGTACATGACAGGGACGTCGGTGGACGTGGCCGGCGGTCGCTAGGTCCCTGGGACGGCCAGCTGGGTCGGATGATTCCGTCCGCGGACCAGGACCTCGTCGCCAGCGCGCCAGTGTGCCGCTTCGGCCGGGGCGGCCTCGCGGACAGCGGTCATCGAGGCGACGACCCGGCCGGGAACGGCCTTGGCGAGCTCGGTCAGCCGTGCTGCCTCGTTCACCGGGTCTCCGATGACCGTGTACTCGTACCTCCGGACGTCGCCGATCGTCCCGGCCACCACCACGCCAGCGGTGACGCCGATGCCCGCTGCCGCCTCGGGGAGCTCCTCGCGCAACCGTTCCGCCAGCGCGCGCCCGGCTCGCAGCGCGCTGCCGGCGGCATCCGGCAATTCGGTCGGCGCGCCGAAGACGGCCAGCACGGCATCACCGGCGAACTTGTTCACGAACCCACCGTGCTCGTCCACCTCGTCGACGACCAGCGCGAAGAAGCGGTTCAGCAGCTGGACCACCTCGCCCGGCGGCCGGGTCGCCGCCAGCTTGGTGGAGCCGACCAGGTCGACGAACAGGACCGCGACGAACCGTTCCTCGCCGACCAGCGGATCACCGGTCAGAGCCTCGCGGACCACCTCCGGACCGACGTACCTGCCGAACAGGTCGCGGATGCGCTCACGTTCGCGCAGCCCGGCAGCCATCCGGTTGAAGCCCGCCTGCAGCGAGCCCAGCTCGGTGCCGTCGAACACCGGAATCCGGACATCCAGCTCGCCGGCGCCGATCACCGTCAGGGCGTTTCGCACCGAGCGGACCGGAGCCACCACCGACCTCGCGGACAACAGCGTCAGGATCCAGCCGAAGAGCAGAACGATGGCTCCGATGGTAAGGATCATCACGGACAACCGGGTGGCGCTGACATCACCCTCGATCAGCGCGAAAACGGAGACCAGCATCAGACCGACGACCGGGACACCCGAGCCGACGGCCCAGAAGAACACGGTGCGTGCCGCCAGGCCCGCCGCCAGTAGCCGCTTCGGCGGTGGATCGTCGGCGAGTGCCCGGGCCGCGATCGGGCGGAGCGCGAACTCGGACAACAGGTACGAGTAGGCGGCGGTGACGATGGCACCGTCGAGCAGCGTCAGCAAGATGTGCGGCAGGCTCGCCGGCTGCAGGATGGCCGCGAGGATGCTGAAGAACACCGTGGCGATCAACCAGAGGACCACTTCGATCAGGGTGAGTTGCAGTGGCAGGCGAAGGGTGGCGATCTGCTCACGCCGGGTCGCCGGGCGGTCCTCGAGCACCCATTTCGTCACCCTCAGGGCGAGCAATGCGCTCCAGATCGAACCCACCACCATCGCCACCACGAAGTACGCCGGAACGACGACCGCCCGAACCACGGTCAACCGGGCGTCGCTGGGCGGGCCGGGTAGCACGAAGACGGCGAGGACGAACACGACCGAGGCGCCGATCAGATTCGTCACGATCGACAGCACGCTCAACAGCGACTGGACCCGGATCCGCAGCTTCGGGGGACTCTGATCGGCCGGTCCAAGCAGCCAGGATCCGAACGGCCTGCGCTGCAGGTTCAGGTCAGCGCTGCGCTCCGGCATCATGACGCACAGTGTGCCAGTGGGTTGTCACAGTTCCGCCGTGGCTCTAATAGGTCACGACATTTGATTAGTCCACGACATATGCCTGTCGCGTGGGTAGTGTCCTGCGGACGACCTCTGCCCAACGGGAGCCCCCTGTGACCCACGACCGTTACTCGTACTCCGAACCGATCCTGGTCCGAACCAGCCACCTCGAGCTGGACCTGAACCTGGACTTCACCGAGAAGGTGGTCTCTGGTTCGGCAACCCACACGCTTGCCTGGAGCGGCCGGGGGGACCGGCTCGTGCTGGACACGCGTGACCTCACTGTCTTCGCAGTAGAGGGCTCGGCCGGCGACGGTTGGGAGCCGCTGGAGTTCAGCCTGGCTTTGCCGGACGACGAACTGGGGTCAGCTCTGACGATCCGGACGAACCTGCACGAACGCGTACGGGTCAGCTACCGGACATCACCGACTGCTACCGGCTTGCAGTGGCTGGAGCCGGCTATGACTGACGGTGGTGTTCTGCCGTTCATGTTCAGCCAGTCACAGGCCATTCACGCGCGGAGTTGGGTGCCGGTCCAGGACACCCCAGGGGTGCGGTTCAGCTATGCCGCTCACATCACTGCACCGCCTGAGCTGATGGTGCTGATGAGCGCGGACAACGGGACCACCTCGCGGCGTACCGGCTCGTACGACGTGGTGATGCCGGAGCCGATCCCGTCGTACCTGCTGGCGATCGCTGCCGGGGATCTGGTGTTCGAGCCGACCGGCGAGCGGTCTGGAGTCTGGGCGGAGCCGGAGATGGCCAAGCTGGCCGCGGCCGAGTTCGAGGACACCGAGGAGATGATGCGCGTCACCGAGACGCTGTTCGGGCCGTACCGGTGGGGTCGCTACGACATCCTGGTGCTGCCGCCCTCCTTCCCGTACGGCGGGATGGAGAACCCGCGGATGACCTTCGCCACTCCGACGGTGGTGATCGGCGACAAGTCGCTGGTGAGCGTAGTGGCACACGAACTAGCGCACAGCTGGTCCGGCAACCTGGTCACCCAAGACAGCTGGGACGACATCTGGCTAAACGAGGGCTTCACCTCGTACGTGGAGAACCGCATCGTCGAGGCGGTCTATGGCACTGAGCTGGCAGTGATGGAGACGGCCATCAAGCAGCACTCGACTGTCCTGAAGCTGGACCCGCTGTCGCCGGCGAAACAGGCCGTGGAGCTGCCAGGGTTGAACCACCGGACGCAGTACCACGGCACGTCGGGGCTCGGCCCGCTCAAGGGGGCCTGGTTTCTGTCGTGGCTCGAGCAGCGCTTCTCCCGTGAGGTGTTCGACCCGTTCCTGCGCGGCTACTTCGACCGGTTCGCTTTCCGAAGCATTCGCACGGATGACTTCGTCGTGCATCTGCGGGAGAACCTGCTGGCTCCGCACCCCGGCGTGGTGTCGGCTGCCGAGGTCGCAGCGTGGTTGGACAGGCCCGGCATCCCGCAGTTCGCCCAGCGGGCCGCATCGGAGCGGTTCGAGCTCGTCGACCAAGCTCGGGAGAACTGGCTGGCCAGTGGTGAGCTAGCGGTTGGCGCGGGGCGTTGGACTACGCAGGAGTGGCTGCGCTTCCTCGTGGCGTTGCCGGATGTGCTGGAGGCCTCACAGTTGCGGGCGCTGGACCGGGAGTTCGGCTTCACCGGTACGGCGAACGGCGAGATCGCGCGACGCTGGTACTCGATCGTTGCAGCCAGCTCCTACACGCCGGCGTACGACGAGTTGGCCCGTTTCTTGACCCGGGTCGGCCGGATGAAGCTCGTGTTGCCGGTCTATCGGGCTCTGGTGCACGCTCCGGCTGGTGGGGAGTTTGCGGCAGAGGTGTTCGAGGCGGCCCGGCCCGGCTACCACCCGATCACTACAGCAGCGGTGCAGAAGATCCTGAGTCCCTGACCGCTGTCCTTAAGCTCGATAGCAGGTTGTTGCACCGAGAGCGGGTCGTTGTCGCCGATCGCAGGTCGTAACACGCTATTGGTGCAACAACCTGCTATCGGACATCCGCGCGGTACGCCGGAGGGTCGGCAGCAGGCCTGGTGCGACCGATCATCCGCCAGTTCGG
>JAWWPC010000138.1:0-22314 GCA_033851055.1 Kribbellaceae bacterium
ACGATCTGCTTGTCGTACGACGGCTGCTGTTTGCCCGGCTGCCACTGGTCGGCCGGCCAGAACCGGCTGGAGTCCGGGGTCAGCACCTCGTCGGCGAGCACGATCGTGCCGTCCGCGCGGGCCCCGAACTCGAACTTGGTGTCGGCCAGGATGATGCCGCGCTGCTCGGCCTTCTGATGGGCCTGGGCATAGATCTCCAGGGTCAGCTTGCGCAGCCGGTCCGCGGTTTCCGCCCCGACCGTCGCCACCACGGCGTCGTACGCCACGTTCTCGTCGTGCTCGCCGAGATCGGCCTTGGTGGCCGGGGTGAAGATCGGCTCGTCCAGCCGGGAGCCCTCGACCAGGCCGGGCGGGAGCGGGATGCCGCAGACCTCGCCGGTGGCGTTGTAGTCGACCAGACCGGAGCCGCTCAGGTAACCGCGCGCGACACACTCCACCGGGAACATCTCGAGCTTCTCGCAGATCACCGCGCGGCCGGCGACCACGGCGGGCACGTCGGTCGAGAGGATGTGGTTCGGCACGTCGAGTTGCTCGAACCACCACAGGCTCATCGCGGTGAGCACCTTGCCCTTGTCCGGGATCGGTGGCTCCAGGATCCAGTCGAAGGCGCTCGTCCGGTCGCTGGCGACCATCAGGAGTTCGCCGGACTCCAGCTCGTAGAGGTCCCGGACCTTGCCGGAGTGGAGATGCTTCGCGCCTGCGATGTCGGCAGCCTTCGGGGGAGTGATCACCTCCGCGATTGTTCCATCCGGCGGCGCCGGGTGGCGAACCCGGCCACTCGCCCGGCCAGACCCAGGAGGCCGTCCCGGAGCCCACGGACCAGCCGGTTCTCGACCTGGCCGAAGCTGCCCATCAGCCGCGACCGCTTGATCAGTTTGGCCGTCGCGGGTCGTCGCTCGGCGTCGTACCGGCTCAGCGCGGTGGCCAGGTCGGGGGCCTCGTGCAGGTGCCGGGAGAGCGCACCGGCGTCCTCGATCGCCGAGCAAGCACCCTGTCCGAGGTTCGGTGTCATCGCGTGCGCGGCATCGCCCAGCAGCACCACCCGGCCGCTCACGAACGGCGCCAACGGCAGCGGCAGATCAAGGATGTCGTTGTGCAGCACGGCCTCCTTCGGAGTCGCGGCCAGTATCGCCGGGATGGGGTCGTGCCAGTCGCCGAACAGGATCGTCACATCGCCATGGGCACCGCCGAGACCGGCCTGCTTGTCGCGCGGCTGGTTCGCCGTCGCATACCAGTAGATCCGCCCGTCCACGAGTGGCACATGCCCGAACCGCAGGCCCGTTCCCCAGGTCTCACCGCCACCATCCGCGATCTCGACCGCCGAGACACCTCGGTACGCCGTGTAGCCCGAGTACCGCGGTCCTGGCTGGTCCGGGTAAAGCGCAGACCGCACCGCACTGTGGATCCCGTCAGCGGCGATGACGAGGTCGGCGCGGAACTCCTCACCGTCGGCCGAGGTCACCGTCACGCCTGACTCGTGCAGCGCGACCGCGGTCACGGTGACGCCGGTCCGCACTGTGATGCCGGTGCCGAACCGGGCGGTGATGAGGTCATGCAACTGGGCCCGGTGGATCATTACCGGCGTCTCCACCCCGATGTTGCCGGCGTCGACCAGCCAGTGCCCGTTCGGCTGCCGCAGCCCCGCCGGGCCGGGCTCGGCGGACGTCTTCCTGACGTCGGTGACGCCCAGTCCCTCGAGCACGGCCACCGCACCCGGCCAGACGGAGATGCCCGCGCCGACCTCCCCCAACTCCGGCGCCCGCTCCAGCATCGTGACCTGCCAGCCGCGCTGCTCGAGCGCGACCGCAGCCGTTGCCCCGCCGATCCCTGCTCCCACCACGATCGCTTCGCTCATGGGCGTTACTCTACATCTGTAGAGGAGCGGTGAGTAGAGTGCAGGCGTGACCAAGACCGTGCCGCTGGGGAACGACCGCCGGGCCGCCATCGCCGACGCAGCCATCCGTCTCGTCGCCACCCGCGGACTCCGCGGTCTCACCCACCGCGCCGTAGATGCCGAGGCCGGCCTGCCGCCGGGCTCGACGTCGTACTACCTGCGGACCCGCGACGCGCTGCTGACAGCCTGCGTGAACCGGATGCTCGACCACGACGCCGCGGCCGTGGGCCAGATGCCGCCAGCTGCCGACCCGGAAAGCCTGCTGGTCGGCATGGTCGTGGATCTGGTTCGGCACCGCCACGACGACCTGGTCGCGCGGTACGAGCTATCACTGGAGGCTGGCCGCCGGCCCGCGCTCCGGGAGGTGATCACGACGTCAGGGAGGCAACTCCGCGAGAGCCTGGGCGAACTGCTGGCCGCGATGGGCATCGCCGATGCCGAGGCTGCCGCCTGGCCGGTGGCGTCGATGCTGGACGGCTTGATGTACGACCGGGTCGCCGGCGCGGGCATGACCCTGTCGGAAAACGAGTTCGAGGCCGGCGTACGACGAAGCGTGAAGGCCGTTCTGTCAGGCCTGCTTCATCACCCCAGGTGGTTCGATAGCCACTCAGAGTCGCTGGGTGAACACGACGAAGGTGAAGTAGGCGACGCCGATCACCATGCCCAGATGCCCGAGGACGGACAGCCCCGCCCCCTCACCCCACGCGTCGGTCGCCTTGTCCTCCGAATGTCGGCCGCCGCTGGGCAACCAGCGGGCCAGCAGCAAAAGTCCGACGATCGACAGCAACCACCAGGCGACCAGAGCGACGAACGCGATCTCCTGCCGGGTGGTGACCAGGGCGACGATCCAGAGCCCGAGGGCGGCGATCCCGACGACCGTGTGGGCGCGTAGCAGAGCCGAGGAATACGCGGCCACGCCGCTGGCGCGTCCGGTCTCGCCCGCGCCACGGCCACCGAGCCGGACCCGGGTCAGCAGTACGACGACTGCGCCGAGGCCGGTCAGGAACCAGGTGACGTTCGACCATTCCACGGCGCAGATCCTTCCCCGACCATGACGGCTGCGAACCGTAGCATGCCGGCCGACTTCGATTTAGGAGGTCGGCCGGCACGCTTTCACACTGGGTTCAGACCGGACCCGGCCCGGCGGTCAGGTCACCGTGGTCTGACCGTTGACCTGTTGCCTCTGGCCCGGAAGTCGTTGCCTCGGGTACCCGTGGATGTCATGACTCCTGCATGCCGGAACCAGTCCCGCCGGGCGTAGTTCCTTGGCCGTTCTGGTTCTGCGGAAAACGGCGCGGCCGGGTGCCCTGGCCGGGCTGGAAGCCCTGACCCGGCTGGATGCCCTGACCCTGTTGGGTGCCGCCTTGCTGGGTGCCCTGGCCCTGCTGCGGAACCTGACCGTTCTGCGGAACCTGGCCATTCTGCGGAACCTGACCGTTCTGCGGAACCTGACCGTTCTGCGGGACCTGACCGTTCTGCGGGACCTGACCGTTCTGGAACCGGCCAGGACCGCCGAACTGCCCCGGGTCGGTCGATCCCGAGTTGCCCGACGCATGTCCGACCGCTATTCCGCCCAGGAAGGCCAGTACCGCAAGGATCGTTCCGGCGCCGGCCATGACCAGGCCGCTCGGCTTCCCGCTCACCGACTCCTTGACATGCCCACCGGCCGGCTGGACCCGACCAGGATCAGGCTGACCCGGCTGACCCGGCTGACCCGGCTGACCCGGCTGACCTGCGTAGCCCAGTGGACCGGGCTGACCCAGAGGACCCGGCTGACCGTTTTGACCCGACTGACCCAAGTGACCCGGTTGACCCGGCTGACCCGGTTGAGCGGATTGCCTGGCTGTCTGCCACTGCTGCTCGGTCGGCGTGGTGTCGTGCGACATATCGCTTGCTCCAGTTCTTCTCGTAGTCAGGTCGGCTCAGCCGGTGGTGAGGTCATAGACGGTGCTGCTGCCGACGGTCTGGGCCTTGAAGGTCTGCTGCACCCAGGTGGTGATGTCGTTCGATTTCTCACCATCCCCGCCACCGCCCAACCCACCACGGCCAGTAGCGCCGATGAAGTAGTGGACCTTGCCCTGGGCAACGAATTGCTGGAACTCGGCCAGCGTCGGCGCCGGGTCCGTTCCGTTGAAGCCGCCGATCGCCATCACCGGGACCTTGGCTGCGATCTGCACCGGCGCTGCGCCGTTGGCAGTGACCGCCGCCGCCGCCCAGGTGTAGCCCTTCGCACCCTGCTGGAGCATTGTGATCAGGTCACTCGACACTTGGCTGATGCCGCCACCGCCGAGGAATCCGCCGCCGCCCATCCCACCGCCGCGGGGGGCGCCACCCGCCGTACCGGCACCCGGAGTGCCGTTCGTCGTACCCGTGCCGGGGGCGCCGTTACCGGTTCCCTGGCCGGGACGTGCGCCCATGCCGCCGCCGGGACGGCCGCCGCCCATGCCACCGCCGCCGGGGAAACCGCCGCGCCCGCCCACCGGACCGGCCGAGGGTAGTGCACCGGAGTGTGCCGTGCTGATCGTGTCGACCGAGTACGCCACGGGGCCGGCCATCGCGCTCACCGTCAACAATGCGGCTGCAAATACCCCAGACCGGCGGATCGTCGTACTGCGACCCTTGAGTTCCGGCAGGAGCAGGATCAGTCCGGCCGCAATCAGACCGAGGATCAGCACGGCCCAGCGCAGCCACGGCTGAAAAGTGGGAGTAGCGTTCAGCAGGCCGAAGCTCCAGCCGGCCGTCAGCAAGGCGCCTCCGGCAAGTGTCGCGCGGGGCAACATTTCGTGCCGGCGACGCCAGAGCACCATTGCCGCTGCGCCGACCAGGGCGCCGACGGCGGGGGCGAGCGCCACCATGTAGTAGCTGTGAATGATGCCCTGCATGTAGCTGAAAACCAGGCCGGTGACGACCAGCCAGCCGCCCCAGAGTACGGCGAAGGCGCGGATCCGGTCGGTGCGGGGCGCACGGCCGGCAGCGACCACCAGGACCACGATCGCCAACAGCGCGGCGGGCAGCAACCAACTGATCTGGCTACCGAACTCGCCACCGAACAGCCGCTGCAGACCGGTCGCACCGCCCCAGCTGCGGTTGCCGACCCCACCGCCGACCGATCCGGTCTCATTACCGGTCAAGCGGCCGAGACCGTTGTAGCCCAGGGTGAGCTCTAGGATGCTGTTCGTCGACGAGCCACCGACCCAGGGACGGGCCGAGGCCGGCGTCAGCTGGACGATCGCGATCCACCAGCCGGCGCCGAGCACCATCGCCCCGACGGCGAGCAGACTGTGCACGATCCGCTTGCCGAGGGCGGGCTTGCCTGCGATCAGGTACGCGAGACCGAAGGCCGGCAGCACCAGGAATGCCTGCAGCATCTTCGTCAGGAAGCCGAACCCCACCAGCAGACCAGCCAGGGCCATCCACCAGCCGGGGCGCCGGACCGAGTCGATCGCCCGGGTCACGGCCCACGCACCTGCCACCAGCAGCAAAATCAGCAAGGCGTCCGGGTTGTTGAAGCGGAACATGAGCACCGCGACCGGGGTCAGCGCCAGCACAGCGCCCGCGAGCAGCGCCGCGTTCGCCGAGAACCAGCGGCGTACGGCGACATAGACGAACCCGACACTCGCCACCCCCATCAGCGCCTGCGGGATCAGCATGCTCCAGATCCCGAAGCCGAAGAGCCGCGCGGACAGACCCATCACCCACAACGAGCCTGGGGTCTTGTCGACAGTGATGAAGCTCGACGAGTCGAACGAGCCGAAGAACCATGCCTTCCAACTGGTGGAGCCGGCCTGCACCGCGGCCGCGTAGTACTCGTTGGCGTATCCGTTCTTGGAAAGGCCCCACAGGTAGGCGATTGCCGTCAGCAACAACAACCCGACGTACAGGACGCCGTCACGGCCGACTACGGACTCCGTGATCAGGGCGCGGCCCTTGGCACCGAGGCGACCGGCTCCCAGGGGCGGCGCGCCACTCGTGGTGGTCGGGCTGGTGACTGTGCTCATGAATTGCTCCGGGTCTGATCGAGAAGAGCGGTGTCAAGGGGTTCGAGGTCGGGTAGGGTGGGCGCTTCGTCGTCGAAGACCCAGCTCTGGAAGAGGCTGAACCGCACCACCGTGGCGGCGAGGTTGGCCACCGTGAGGACGAGGATCTCCAGCCCTCTAGCCGGTACGGCGTGCGCGGTGTGCAGCAGCCAGAGCGACGACGCGGTCAGGGTCCAGCCAATCCCGAAGGTGACCAGTCCGCGGAGTTGATGCCGGGCACGGTTCTCCGTACCCCGGACACCGAAGGTGATTCGGCGGTTGAGGGCAGTGTTTGCGATAGCCGTGATCAGCAATGCCAGCACGTTGGCCCATTGGGCCGGTACGACGCCACGTAAGACCAGGTAGAGCAGGGCATACGCGGCTGTGCTGAGCACACCGATCGCTGCGAACCGCAATACCCGGGTAGCGAGCGTCGTCTTGGGATCAGCGAGCGGCGGCCTTCCGTAGATGGCGCGCAACTTGTCCAGCGGGATCCTGCCGCGGGCGAGATCGGTGCCGACCCGCGCGATGCCGCGGAGGTCATCCATGACCGTGCTCGCGATCTTGACCCGCGAATCCAGATCGTCGACCCAGTCGACCGGCACCTCGTGGATCCGCAGACCGGCCCGTTCGGCGAGGACCAGCAGTTCGGTGTCGAAGAACCAACTGGTGTCCTTCACCAACGGCAGCAACTCCGCCGCGACGTCGGCCCGGATCGCCTTGAAGCCGCACTGCGCATCGGAGAAGCGGCTGGCCAGCAGGCCGTGCAGCAGCAGGTTGTAGCCACGCGAGATCAGCTCACGTTTCGGCCGCCGTACGACGCGGGAGCCGCGGTGGAGCCGGGTGCCGATGGCAACATCACTGTGACCGGCCAGCAGCGGCGCGACCAGCGGCAGCAAGGCGTTGAGATTTGTCGACAAGTCGACGTCCATATAGGCGAGCACATCCGCGCTGCTCTCGGACCAGACCTGTTTCAGCGCGCGACCCCGGCCCGGCTCCTCGAGCCGGACCACCCGGACCCCTGGCACCTCGGCCGCCAGCAGGCAGCCGATCTCCCAGGTGGCGTCGGTACTGCCGTTGTCGGCGATGCAGACCTCGGCAGGAAAGGGGAAGGAGCCGTCCAGAAACGCCCGCAACCGCCTGATATTAGGACCGAGGTCGTTCTCCTCATTGCGAACGGGTACGACGATCTCGACCCGAGGATGACCTGAAATCTGCATGTCACCGATGGTGTCGGCTCAACCTGAACCCACCCCTCGTCCTACCTGGCAGTTCCCTGGCAGTCATTCCTTTACGTCCGAAGAAGGTTGTGCTAGGGCGCAAGGTTCTTCAGACGCAACGGGAAAGTTACCGTCCGATGAGGTTCCCGGCCATCTCGTTGGCGGTCAGTTCGAGACCGGTGAGGTCGCGCACGACGCGGATGCGGTCACAGTGCTCGGCGTAGGCGGGCAGGTCGCACCGACCCAGGCCCCACGAGTAGCGCGGTTCCGGGGTAAGCCAGATCGTCTCGCGGGCTCGCCGGGTGATCTCGATGAACGCCTCCAGATTGGGGTCGTTGCCGTTTCCCCGGCCGTCGCCGAGCACGAGCACGGTGGTGCGGCGATTCACCGCCGAGGAGTGCTCGTCGAGGAACTGTCCGAACGCCAGCCCGTAGTCGGAGTTCGCGTCGACGTCGAGCAGGTCGCCACCGAACACCAACCCGAGCGCCTCCTCGACGGGGTGGTCGGCGAACAGCTCGGTGACCTCAGCGAGGTCGGCCACGAACACGAACGAGCGCACCTGCGCGAAGAGGTCCTGTAGCCCGTGCACAAGGTGCAAGGTGAACCGTGCGGTTGCCCGCACCGACAGGCTCACGTCGGCCAGCACCACCAGCCGTGGCTTGTCCTCGGCGCGGCGGACCGTGACCGGGTTGAACGGCACGCCTTCGTAGCGCAGGTTGCGGCGCATCGTGCGTCCCGAGTCGACCCGGCCACGCGGGCAAACCCGGCGTCGATGGGTCAACGCGCCCCGCAGGGTCTTGGCCAGCCGGCGCAGCGAGTCCTCCAGCTGCATCCGTTCGGTCTCGCCGGCTCGGTCCACCTGGACGGCTCGTCTCTCGCCGTCGCCGGTGTCGATGATGCGCTGCTCGAGCTCCAACAGCCGCTCGAGGTGCTTCTTGATTGCCTCCGGGAGGTTGGCCAACACTCCGGCCAGCCTGTGCCGTAGCGCGGCCGCGTCGTCCTCAGTGCCCGCCGCGCGGGCGGCCGCGTCCTCGGCGGCGGTGAGCCAACCCAGGAGCGCCTCCTGCTGGGCCACCGAGAGGTCCGCGTCGACCTTGGTCCCAGCCGCGGTGGAGAGCTCGCCTGGCAGCCCGGCCCCGGACAGCCGGTCGGTCTCGATCTGCACCCGGCTACCCTCGGAGACCTGTAGGGACTGGTTGTCCTTGGAGAAGACGATCTCCTCGGTCATCGCTGCCAGATCGATCTTGTTGGCTTCCTGGTGCAGGTTGTACTGCTGGGCCAGATCCTCCGGGTCGAAGTAGTCGCGGATGCTGACAGGTTTGTCGTGGCTGTGGCCCTGCTGAGGGGTTTCGCTCAGCTCTTCCGAGAACGTGAACTCCTCCAAGGCACCTTCGTCGAACAGGTCGCCGTGGCCGTGGCCGTGCCCGTGGCCGGGTTCGCCTACCTTGATCAGCGCGAAGAACGCGCTGAACACCTCGTCGAAGGTTGGATTGTCGCGCCGGTCCTTGATCAGTGCGAGCCGCAGTGCCTCCCGAAGAAGCTTGGGGTCGGTGAGGATGCCCGGCTGTCCGGCGCAACGCATCGCGTCGACCGCCTCGGACACCGAGATCCGCAATCCCCGCAGGCGCAGCAGCCGGATAAAGCGGTGAACGCTCGCCTCCATTACAGCGCCCGCTTGCGGCCCAGCCGGAACGACCGGCTTCCCTGTCCGGGGGGCACGTTTCGGGGGCGCACCGCAGCGGCCCTCGCGGCGTCCTTCGCGTGGCCCGGGGTGCCATACACGCCTGCGCCGTGCCGGCCGGGTTGATCCCTGGCCGCGCGCACCTCGCGGCCGTCCGCATCGCCTGGGTCCTCGCCGTGGGCATGGTCGGACCGGACAAGATCCGAATGATCATGACCGTCTCCCTGACCGTGCCTGTGGTCGTGCGCCCCGGGTGGGTGGGCGTTCGGGTCGACCAGCCGAGGGAGTGCGTCGAGCGCTTTCTTCAGGTCCTTGTCGTATTTGACCACCACGGACACGGTGTCGCTGAGGACCTGGGCGCTGAGTTCGTCTATGCCAAGCACAGCCAGCGTCCGGGCCCAGTCGATGGTTTCGGAGATGCTGGGGGCCTTGCGCAGCTCCAGCTCGCGCAGCCCGCGCACCACGTTGATCAGCTCCTCGGCGAGCGCGTCCGCGAGCCCAGTCTTCTTCGACTGCACGATCTCCAGTTCACGCTCGGCGGACGGGTAGTCCAGGAACAGGTGCAGGCACCGGCGCTTGAGCGCCGCCGCGAGGTCCCGGGTGTTGTTCGACGTCAGCAGCACGTACGGGCGGTGGGCGCCGGCACTGAAGGTGCCCACCTCGGGCACCGAGATCTGGAACTCACCGAGGGTCTCGAGCAAGACGGCCTCAAGGGCCTCATCGGCGCGGTCGACTTCGTCGATGAGCAGCACCACCGGCTCCGGTGACCGGATCGCCTCCAGCAGTGGGCGGGCGGCCAGGAAACGCTCGGAGAAGAACACGCTTTCCTGCGCGCCGATTCGCTCGACAGCCTCGTGCAGATCGGCGGCGTCGGCGACGACCTCACCGATCTTTTCCCGCAGGATCTGGGTGTAGAGCAGCTGTTTGCCGTAATCCCACTCGTACAGGGCCTTGGTCTCGTCCTGGCCCTCGTAGCACTGCAGCCGCAGCAGCCGCCTGCCCGTGGCCGCCGCGAGCATCTTGGCTAGCTCGGTCTTCCCCACCCCCGCAGGTCCTTCCACCAGCAGTGGCTTGTCAAGCCGGGTGAGTAAGAAGACGGTCGTCGCCAGCCGCGTGTCGGCGATGTAGCCCTGCGCGCGCAACGCCTCGGCAACGGCGTCGACGGACTCGAACCCATCGGTGACGGGTTCGAACGGGTCGGATGGCTCGGGCACCTAGCTGCTCCCTCCGCCAGATCTGACGACGAGGGACGGCTCAGCTGAGCAGGTCATCCAGGTCGCCGTTCATGCAGTGGTCGATCACGGGGCGGACGGTTTCGAAGGTGCACTCCTTGGCGTTGGCGGGGGTGCACGCGTCGCCGAGGACGTGGTTGGTAATCCGATCCACGTCCGCGTCGTCGCCCTTGATCACGTTTTCGCTCTCGTAGAACTTGGTCGGCCCCTGGCCCAGCCGGTTCTTCGAGTAGCTGTCCTGCTTGACGTCCACGAACCGCTCTGGGCTGCCGACGTCACGCAGCAGCCGGATCGACGCGGCCAGCGCCGCTTCGGCGGCCTGCACATCGGTCATGCCCTGGGTGTCCACGCCCATCGCGCCGGCGATGTCCGCGAACCGCTTGTACGCCACTGGCAGGTTGAACGCCCACACCCGGGGCAGCGCGATCGCGTTGTTCAGCCCGTGGTGGGTGTCGTAGAACGCGCTGACCGCGTGCGAGATCGAGTGCACGATGCCCAGCCCGCCGGAGTTGAACGCCTGCGCGGCGATGTACTGCGCGTACATCATGCCCTCACGACCGGCCAGGTCCTGGCCGTTCCACACCGCGGGCAGCAGGTTCTCGGCGGTCAGCTTGACCGCATACAGCGCTAGGCCCAGCGACGGGGCGAAGTTCAGCCGGGAGACGTACGGCTCAGAGGCGTGCGCGAGCACGTCGAACCCGCACTGCGCGGTGTAGTCGATAGGGCAGTCGTAGTACATCACCGGGTCGTCGATGGCCAGCGTGGTCACGCAGTAGTCGTCGAACGCCACGTACTTGTGCGGGCGGTTCGGGTCGGTGGTGGTATCGGTGATCACATACGCCCACGACGTCTCGGATCCGGTGCCCGCCGTGGTGGATACCGCGATGTGCGGCGGGTTCTTCGGGTTCTCCGACTTGTTGACGCCCTCGAACTCGTTGACGTTGCGGCCGTCGTGCGCCACCGAGACCCGGGCGCCCTTGCAAGCGTCGTGCGAGGAGCCGCCGCCGATGGACACGAAGCTGTCGCAGTTGCTCTGCTGATACAGCGCGACCGCGTCCATGACGTTGTAGTCCTTGGGATTGGACTCGACCTTGTCGTAGACCACGACCTCGATGCCGTGGGATTTCATCGACTCGACGATCTTGTGCACGATGTCCGTGCCGCGCAGCCCGGTGGTCATCACCAGCGACCGCTTGAACCCGAGCTTGCGTGCCTCCGGCCCGATCTGCTCGTGGCTTCCCGGACCTAGCAGGGCCCGCGGGAACGGGTGGAACTCCTTGATCGCGAACGGCTTGAGAAGCTCATCAACCTGCATGACAGCCCTTTCTAGGTGAAAGGCATCGCACGGACGCCAGAACTGACGTGATGCGAGTGACGTGACACGCTTCGTCTTCGGGTGATTACGCCTAAGTCCGCGGTGATCACGCCTCGTACTCGGTGATCACAAGGAAGCGAACGCGCCGGCGAGCAAGCCGGACCTGGCGCTGGTCGGCGAACCAGGGGGCCGAACGTCCCCTTTCCTGCCTACCGATCTACCATTGCACAGACTCGGAGCGGCCGTCTTCTTCTGTTGGTGTGGAGCTCATATCGAGCAGATCCAGGTGTGCTGTCCGAGTCCAGATGATGCGGGACAGATCGGCTTCAGTTGAGGGGGTCACGCTCCCCAGCCGGTTTTTGTGATCGCGGCTGACGGCGTATACCTGGAAGCGCGACACTCAAGGGCGCTGCTCCGCATCGCCGAAGCGATCGCTGTGGCGCTGAACGACAAACGCGGGCACTCACCACCCGGCGGCTGTTGTGACCGGTCGAGTGGGGATGCACCGCCCAGTGCGAACCGAACGATTGAGGCGATTTGATCATGGCTGCCGAGTGCGCAGCCACCGGTCGGCACCGGATGACGGCGGGTGACAAGGTGGCGTCGTTGCCACGCGGGCGGGGGTCCTGACGGCTGCCCGGTCGAGCGCGCACAACGCGGAGTCGCTGTCCCGGACCGTCCGCGCAGCCGAGGAGCGCGTTCAGCGGATTGCCGAGGAGCAGACCGCGCTGCGGCGCGTGGCGACGCTGGTGGCCCGAGCGGCGCCGCCGGAGGAGGTGTTCGCCGCAGTCGCCGCGGAGATCGGGCAATTGCTGAGCTGCGGCTTCACGGTCCTGAGCCGGTACGACCCGGACGGCACGGCGGTGGCCGTCGGCGCGTGGAACAGCACCGGCGCGGCCATGGCCTTCACTGTCGGCACCCGGTGGATCCTCGGCGGGCGGAACGTGACCACGAGGGTGTTCCAGACCTCCCGGCCGGCGCGGATCGACGCCTACGCCGGCGCCACCGGCCCGGCCGCAGACCTCGCCCGCGAGCGCGGGGCCCGCTCGATTGTTGGCGTGCCGATCAGCGTCGAGGGTCGGCTGTGGGGCGTTATGAGTGCGGTGTCCACGTCCGAGCAGCCGCTGCCGGCGGATACCGAGCCGCGGCTGGCCGGCTTCACCGAGCTGGTCGCCACCGCGATCGCCAACGCGCAGGCGAGGGTGGAGCTGCGCGGGTTCGCCGAGGAGCAGTCCGCGCTGCGGCGGGTGGCGACGCTGGTGGCCCGGGCGGCGCCGCCGGAGGAGGTGTTCGCCGCGGTCACCGAGGAGGCCGGGTGGCTGCTGAAGGTCGACTTCACGCATCTGAGCCGGTACGACCCGGACGGCGCGGCCACGATGGTCGGCACCTGGAACAGCACCGGTGGCGCCGGGCCTGTCCCCGTCGGCACCCGGTGGAGCCTCGGCGGGTGGAACGTGACCACGATGGTGCTCGAGACCGGTCGGCCGGCGCGGATCGATGAGTACGGCGACGCCTCGGGCGCGGGTGCCAACGTCGGACGAGAGTGGGGGTTCCGCTCGGCGGTCGGCGTGCCGATCAGCGTCGAGGGCCGGCTGTGGGGCTTCATGCTGGTGGCATACATGCACGAGGAGTCGCTGCCGGCGGACACTGAGGCACGGCTGGCCGGCTTCGCCGAGCTGGTCGCGACCGCGGTCGCCAACGCGCTGGCGCGGGTGGAGCTGCGGGGCTTCGCCGAGGAGCAGGCCGCGCTGCGGCGGGTGGCAACGCTGGTGGCCCGCGGGGCCCCGCCGGAGGAGGTGTTCGCCGCGGTCACCGAGGAGGCCGGGCGGCTACTGAAGGTCGACTTCACCCAACTGAGCCGGTACGACCCGGACGCCACGGTCACGATGGTCGGCACTTGGAACAGCGCCGGCGGCGCCGGGCACGTCCCCGTCGGCACCCGGTGGAGCCTCGGCGGGCGGAACGTGACCACGATGGTGCTCGAGACCTCCCGGCCGGCGCGGATCGATGAGTACGGCGACGCCAGCGGCCTGGCCGGCGAGTTCGCCCGCGAGATCGGCATCCACTCGTCTGTCGGCGCGCCGATCAGCGTCGCGGGCCGCCTGTGGGGCTTCATGTTTGTGGCGTACACGCACGAGGAGCCGCTGCCGGCCGACACCGAGGAGCGGCTGGCCGGGTTCACCGAGCTGGTCGCGACCGCCATCGCCAACGCCGAGAGCCAGGCCCAGTTGACCGCCTCGCGGGCGCGGATCGTGGCCGCCGCCGACCACACCCGGCACCGCATCGAGCGCGATCTTCACGACGGCGCCCAGCAGCGCCTGGTGTCCCTGGTGCTCGAACTCCGGGCGGCGCTGGCGGCGGCGCCACCCGAGGCCGGCGAGCTGGTACAGCGGCTGGGCGGGGTCGCCACCGAGGTTGGAGGCGTGCTCGATGAGCTGCGTGAGATCGCCCGCGGCCTGCACCCGGCGGCCCTGGCAGAGGGCGGGCTGCGCCCGGCGCTCATGGCGCTGGCCCACCGCTCCCCTGTCCCGGTCCGCCTCGACGCCAGCGTCGACGAGCGGCTGCCCGAGCCGATCGAGATCGCCGTCTACTACGTGGTCGCTGAGACGCTGACCAACACCGCCAAACATGCTCACGCCTCCGTGATCCACGTGGAGGTCGAGGTGGCCGCTGACGACCGCGTCCTGCGCGTCTGCGTCAGCGACGACGGGCTCGGCGGCGCGGACTTCGGCCGCGGCTCCGGCCTGGTCGGGCTCAAGGACCGAGTCGAGGCGCTCGGTGGCCGAATCTCGTTGCGGAGTCCGCCCGGTGCGGGCACCGCGGTACACATCGCCCTCCCCCTGGACGACCCCGGCAGAGCGGGGCTGCCGGCTGGAATCGCCGGCCCTCCGGACGATGCCGGGGGTGGACGCTAGTCCCGGACCGCCCGGACCGCCCGGACCGACGCGGGGAAGCTGACGGCGGCACGGACTCAGCGCGTACGGCGGAGCCAGAGAAGGCCGAGGACGGGGAGCACGAGCGGGACGAAGCCGTAGCCCTGGCCGAAGTGGGACCACACCGTCGCGTCCGGGAAGTCCTCCGGCGCGGCGTAGCTGAAGGCCCCGATCCCGACCACGCCGACCAACTCCACCGCGATGGCTACGGCCGCGACCCGGCGCGAGACGTCTGTCGCCCGGGCGAGGGCGAAGGTGGCCGCGCAATAGATGACCGCCGCAACGGCCGACAGCAGGTAGGCGATCCTGGCCTCGGAGAACTGCGTCGCGATCTGTACGGCGGCCCGCGAGGTCGCCGCGAGCGCGAAGACGCCGTAGACCAGGATCAGCACCCGGCCAGGCCCATGCTTGGTCGCCTCCGCACCGCCCGACCGGCCCATTTTGTCCGGCTGGTCGGGCTCGGCCATCAGGCTGTCCAGATGTCGTGCAGGCGGAGTTCGAGCACCGGGATCACCAGGCAGACGATCGCCAGCGCGCCCGCACCCCAACGGCTGCTCTCGGCCAGCGCCCACAGCGCTCCCAGTGGCAGGATCACCAGCGAGCCGACCAGGTAGAGGATGAAGATGAGGCCGGACACGTGCCGATCGGTGCCGGTCAACTGGACGATCCCGGCGACCACCTGGACCACCAGGGCGACCTCGACCACGCCGAGCAGCCCCAGCAACCACCAGTTGATCCGGCGGTCCAGGGCAGCCAGCACCCCGGCGAAGACCGCCGCGGCCAGCGAGAGGCCGACCAGCGTCAGTGTGAGCGCATCGATCATGGTGCGCTAGTGTGCCGCACCGGAGCTAACGCACGAACAGCCGGTGCGGCGCACTAGAGGATGTCACCTGGCGTGTAGCCCGCTGCCTCCGGGTAACGCTTGGCCAGCTGATCGACTCGACGGACCAGCTCGTTGACCTGGGCCACGGCCGCGCCGGTGAAGGACAGCGGCTCGCCAACGATCTCCGTGATCTGCTGCTCGGTCAGGCCCAGCCGGCCGTCCTCGCCGAGCCGGCGGAACAGATCGTTCTCGGTTGACCCCTTGCGCAGGTCCAGCGCCACCGCAACCGCGTGCTCCTTGATCACCTCGTGTGCGGTCTCCCGGCCGACGCCGTTCTTCACCGCGGCCATCAACACCTTCGTGGTGGTCAGGAAGGGGAGGTACCGCTCCAGCTCCCGGGCCACAACCGCCGGGTACACGCCGAATTCGTCCAGCACCGTCAGGAAGGTCTCGAACAACCCGTCCAGCGCGAAGAAGGCGTCCGGCAGCGCAACCCGGCGTACGACGGAACAGAAGACGTCTCCCTCGTTCCACTGATTGCCGGCCAGCTCCCCCGCCATCGAGGCGTAGCCGCGCAGGATCACCGTCAGGCCGTTCACTCGCTCGCAGGACCGGGTATTCATCTTGTGCGGCATCGCCGATGAACCGACCTGGCCCTCCTTGAACCCCTCGGTGACCAGCTCGTGCCCGGCCATCAACCGGATCGTGGTCGCCAAGCTCGAAGGCCCAGCGGCGAGCTGCACCAAGGCCGTGATCACCTCATAGTCGAGCGAACGCGGGTAGACCTGGCCCACACTCGTCATGACCTGGCGGAACCCCAGGTGCTGAGCGACCTCGGCCTCGAGCCCGGCGAGCAGCTTCTCCTGTCCGCCGAACAGGTCGAGCATGTCCTGCGACGTACCGACCGGGCCCTTGATGCCGCGCAGCGGGTAGCGGTCGATCAGCTCCTCGAGCCGGGCGATCGCGATTAGCAGTTCATCAGCGGCAGAGGCGAACCGCTTCCCCAGGGTTGTCGCCTGCGCGGCCACGTTGTGGGACCGGCCCGTCATCACCAGCGCGGCGTACTCCGCTGCCTTCCGACCCAGCTGTACGGCGGTGGCGACGGCGCGGTCCCGGATCAGCTCCAGCCCCGCGCGGATCTGCAACTGCTCGACGTTCTCGGTCAGGTCCCGACTGGTGAGGCCCTTGTGCACATGCTCATGCCCGGCGAGCGCGTTGAACTCCTCGATCCGCGCCTTCACGTCGTGCCGGGTGATTCGCTCCCGGGCCGCGATCGAGCTGAGGTCGACCTGGTGCAAGACTGCCTGATAGTCCTGGATCACGCCGTCCGGCACGGCGACGCCGAAGTCCTTCTGTGCGCTCAGCACAGCCAGCCAGAGCTGTCGTTCGAGCACGATCTTGTGCTCAGGCGACCACAGCTCCGCCATCGACGGGCTGGCATAGCGGGCGGCGAGGACGTTCGGGATCAAGGGCTTCCTGGAGATCGGCACGTGCCCCATTGTCTCCCACACCCCCGGTACGACGGTCCGCGTCCGCTCGAAGCGAGGAACCGCCGGCCTGCTCCCAGGGCCCGGCGGTTCCTCGCGTTCGGCACCGCCGTAGCGGGTCTGGCCCTGGACAGCGAGGTCATTCTTCGCCGCGGGCGGCGATTTTGAGTGCGATGCCGGTGCGTATCCCGTAGTCCCCCACCCTTCCGTACGACAGTCCGGCGTCCGCTCGACGCCGGTCTCAGACGGCTCGCAGGGCATCTGTGGGTGGGAGGCGGGCGGCGGGGTATAGGTCGGCGAGTGCGCCGATGGTCAGTGCAGCGGTGAGCCAAAGTCGTCCTCACGATGCTGAGGGGTGGTTGGCGCGTCGGTGTGAGTGGGTAGCGCTGGGGGCCTGGGCCCGGCGACGCACCACACCGCCGGCAGGCGGGCGGACGCTGGTCGCGGTCGACGGCAAGACGTTGAATTGGCCGGCATCCTGCCCTCACCGGCGCCACCAACATCACCGCCGCTGTAGGACACCAAGCCCAACGACCTCAGCGAGTGCTGCAGACCCTCAAGACCCGCTGATCAACGACCTTGCCGGGGTCCTGCCGCTGGGGCCGAAGCCGAAATCTGTATATCGGAATCGACATGTCATATCGATTCCGATCTACAGATTTCGAGCTCGACCCTCGCCCCGCACCCGTCGTGCTACCAACTGAACCTGGCTTGCAACCTGTCGGAGCGACGCTGCTGATCAACGACTTTGCCGGGGGCCCTGGGTCCTGATGGACGTCCGAATGCCCGGCATCGACGGCATCGACGGCATCGAGGCGACCTGCCGGCTTCCTGCTGAAAGTTCCTCGCCATCGACCTGGTCACCGCCGTCCGCACCGTCGCGGCCGGCGAGAACGTCGCCGCGCCGTCCGTCACCCGCCGTCTCATCCAGCATTTCGTCGACACAGCACCACGCACCGCCGATACCACCCGGCTGGCCCTGTTGACCGCCCGGGAACGAGACGTGCTCACCCTGATTGCCCTCACCCTAATTGCCAAGGGCATGTCCAACCAGGAGATCGCTGACCAGCTCTTCGTCACCGAGGGCATCGTCAAGACCCACGTCAGCCGCGTCCTCGCCAAACTCGCGCTCCGCGACAGAATCCACGCGGTCATTTACGCCTACCAGAACGGGATCGTCTGACCCCGAATGACGTCAGGATTCGCCGCGGGCAGCCTTCAAGGCGATATCCGTTCGGTGCTGGGATCCTTTGATGCGGATCTGACCGATGCCGGCGTACGCGCGCTGACGGGCCTCGTTGAGGTCTCTCCCGGTAGCGCTGACGGCCAACACCCGACCCCCGGCGGTGACGACCTCGCCGTCCTCGATGGCTGTGCCCGCGTGGAAAACGCGGACGCCACCGGCCTCGGCTTGCTCGATCCCGTAGATCTCGTCGCCGCTGCGTGGTTTCTCCGGGTACCTCTTCGCGGCCACCACCACGGCGACCGCTGCGCCGGAGCGCCAGCTCAGCGGGCCGTGGTCCCCCAGCTTGCCGGTGGCAGCGGCGTACAGCAGGCCGCCGAGCGGCGTCTGCAGCAGCGGCAGTAGGGCCTGCGTCTCGGGGTCACCGAAGCGGCAGTTGAACTCGATCACCCGGATCCCGCGCGAGGTCAGCGCCAGGCCTGCGTAGAGCAGGCCGCTGAACGGCGTACCGCGGCGGCGCAGTTCGTCGATCGTCGGCTGGAGGACCGTCTCGGTGATCTCCTCGACCAGTTTTTCCGGTGCCCAGGGCAACGGTGTGTAGGCGCCCATGCCACCGGTATTGGGCCCTTCGTCCCCGTCGCCGAGTCGCTTGAAGTCCTGCGCGGGCTGCATCGGCAGCACCGTGGCGCCGTCGGTGATCGCGAACAGCGACACCTCCGGCCCGTCCAGGTACTCCTCGATCAGCACCTGCTCGCAGCGGGCCGCGTGTGCGAGCGCCTCCTCGCGGTCGGAAGTGACCACCACTCCCTTGCCGGCGGCGAGCCCGTCGTCCTTCACCACGTACGGCGGGCCGAAGGCATCGATGGCCTCCGCCGCCTGCTCCGCCGTCGTACAGACGTAGGCCCTTCCGGTCGGTACGCTCGCCGCGGCCATCACGTCCTTGGCGAAGGCCTTCGACCCCTCGATCTGGGCCGCCTCCTTGGACGGGCCGAAGACGGCGATGCCCGCCTCGCGCAGCGGATCTGCCAGGCCGGCGACCAGTGGCGCCTCCGGCCCGACGACCACCAGGTCGGCGCCCACTTGTCGCGCCAGCGCGACCACCGCGGGGTGGTCCGTGATGTCCACTGGCAGGCAATCGATCGTTTGCCCGTCGTACGCCGGCTGTAAGGCGACGATGCCAGGGTTACCCGGGGCCGCGATGACCTGCTCGACATCAGGATCCTGGCTCAACGCCCAGACCAGTGCGTGTTCACGGCCACCCGTGCCGATGACAAGAACCTTCACGACGCCTGAGCCTAGTGCACCGACACGTGCGCCTGGCAGCGCCAGGCCCTGGGCGGGTGCAAGACTGCGCCCTGACTGGAAGGTATTCGATTGATCACAAGTACTGCGCCGGCCCGGACGAACCGCCGGCCCTCCCCGGCATCACCGGCCCGGATGAACCGCCGGCCATCCGCTGCCTCATTGGCCTCCTGGCTGATGCTGCTGCCCTGCGCGGTGATCTTCGCGCTCTTCATCGTCTGGCCGCTCGGGAAGTCGGTATCGCTGTCCCTGCACGGGTCCGACCTGTTCGGCCGGCCGGACGCGTTCGTGGGCCTGCAGCACTACCGGGACATGCTGGGCTCGAGCGAGTTCCGGCACGTCCTCTGGGTCACGTTCGCTTTCGTCCTACTGACGGTGATCCCCGGCGTACTGGGCGGTCTGCTGATCGTGCTGCTGCTCGAGCAACACATCAAGGGGATCCGGATCTTCCGGACGGCTTTCGCGCTGCCGTTCGCGTTCTCCGTGGCCAGCGCCTCGGTCATCTTCGCCACCATCTACAACCCCGCGATCGGGCTGGCCAACGGCGTGCTCGGACGGTTCGGGGTGGATCGGATCGGCTGGCTGACCGACCCGGGCTGGGCGCTGATCAGCGTCGCCATCACGACCGTCTGGATGAGCATCGGCTACAACGTGCTGGTGCTGTCCGCCGGCATCGGCGCGATCCCCGGCGAGATCACCGAGGCGGCCACCCTGGACGGCGCCGGTGGCTGGCGGGCCTCCCGCTACATCACCGTGCCGCTGCTCGGGCCGCAACTGTTCTTCCTGGTGGTGATCTCCACGATCCAGTCGCTGCAGGGCTTCGGCCAGATCAAGATCCTGACCCCCGAGGGTGGTCCGGAGCAATCGACCAAGACCTTGGTCTACTCGATCTACCACACCGCCTTCGCCAACAACGCAAGCGACTTCGGGGCGGCCTCCGCGCAGGCCATCGTGCTGCTCGTCATCCTGCTCGCCTGTACGGCGATCCAGTTCGGCGTGCTGGAGAGGCGGGTGCACTACAAGTGAGGAAGCTGACGCCCGGACGGCTGATCACCTACGCCGTCCTGATCGTCGCCGCGCTCGCGGTGATCTTCCCGGTGTACTACGTGATCGCGGGTTCGATCATGTCGCCCGGCCAGATCTCGGCGTACCCACCCGACCTGTTCCCGCACGGGGTCTTCACCGGCAACTACAAGGGCGCCAGCAGCTCCGGTACGCCGCTCGGCCGGCAGTACCTGAACTCGATCCTGCAGACCTCGGTGATCACGCTCAGTCAGCTGATCACCAGCGTGCTCGCGGCGTACGCGTTCGTCTTCATGAAGATGTGGGGCCGGAGCGTGCTGTTCGGGCTCTTCCTGGCCACGCTGATGGTGCCGTGGGAGTCGATCGTGCTGCCGAACTACCTGACCATCACCGGCTGGGAACTCGGCGGCCAGCGCCTCACCGCGTCGTACGCCGGGACGATGATCGCGCTGGTGCTGCCCTTCCTGGCAAACGCGTTCGGGGTGTTCCTGCTCCGGCAGTCGTTCCTGCAGTTCCCGACCGAGTTGCGCGACGCAGCCACCATCGACGGCTGCGGGCACTGGCGGTTCCTGCGCCAGATCCTGGTCCCGCTGAACAAGCCGGCCCTGATGGCGGTCGGACTGTACGTCTTCCTGGCCGGGTGGAACCAGTTCTTCTGGCCACTGCTGATCGGCGACTCCGCCGACCGGCGCACGCTGCAGATCGGCATCAGCCAACTGAACGATGTCGAGGCGGCCAACCCCGGCCTGATCCTGGCCGGCGTCACCCTGTCCATCCTTCCCACGCTGGCCATCGTGATCTTCGGCCAGCGCTTCATCGTCCGCGGGCTGACCGCGGGCGCGATCCGATGAACCCTCTTCGGGGTCAAGAGAAAGGCGAATTGATGCGACCTGTCAGACAACGGCGAACGGCGACCGCGGCAGCTCTGCTCGCAGTGGTGGCGCTGGTCGCCGCCGGCTGCGGCGGAAGCTCCAACAACAGCAACAACAACGCGGGCGACGGACAGGCCGCACCCGCCGCGGACACGCTGGACAAGGCCACCGGTGTCACCAAGGTGACCTTCTGGCACGGCATGAAGGGCGCCAACGGCGAGGCCATCGACAAGCTCGTGAAGGCGTTCAACGCCCAGAACACCGGCAAGATCGAGGTCACCGCGGTCTACCAGGGCGACTACGACGAGACGATCACCAAGTACAAGACCTCGGTGCAGCAGGGCAACACGCCCTCGGTCGTACAGATCTACGACATCGGCTCGCGGTTCATGATCGACTCCAAGCAGACCGTGCCGGTGCAGAGCTTCGCCGACAAGGACGGCTACACGCTGGACTCGATCGAGCCGAACATCGCGAACTACTACTCCATCGACGGCAAGCTGAACTCGATGCCGTTCAACACCTCGATGCCGCTGCTCTACATCAACAAGGAAGCCTTCCTGAAGGCCGGGCTGGACCCGAACAAGCCGCCCACGAACCTCGACGAGATCATGGCTGCGGCCAAGAAGCTCACCATCAAGCAGGGCGGCAAGACCGTCCAGTACGGGTTCAACGCGGCGATCTACGGCTGGTTCCTGGAGCAGCTCACCGCCCAGTCCGGTACGACGTACTGCGACAACGAGAACGGCCGCAAGGATCTGGCGACCAAGGTGCAGTTCGACGACGAGCAGGGCGTCAAGGTGGCCACCTGGTACCAGCAGATGGTGAAGCTCGGCTATATGCCGAACACGGGCAAGAAGACCGACGACGCGCAGGCGGTGTTCAAGTCCGGCACCTCCGCGATGCACCTGGAGTCGACTGGTTCGCTGCGCGGCTACCTGGACGCAGCCAAGGGCAAGTTCACTGTGCTGACCGCGCCGTTCCCGAAGCTCAACGCCAGTGACACCGGTGGCCCGATCATCGGCGGCGCCTCGCTGTGGGTGGACGGCGTCGGGCATTCGGACGCGGAGAAGCGCGCCTCGTGGGAGTTCGTGAAGTTCGCCTCGTCGCCGGAGCAGCAGGCCGCCTGGCACACCGGCACGGGGTACTTCCCGATCAACTCTAAGGCGCTGGACCTGCCGCAGGACAAGGCTTGGGTGGCGCAGTACCCGCAGTTCACGACGGCGATCACCCAACTGCACAACACCAAGCCGTCGAACGCATCGTCGGGCTGCATCCTCGGCGTCATGCCCCAGGCTCGGAAGGCGGCTGAGGACGGCATCGAGAAGGCGGT
>JAWWPC010000319.1:0-4297 GCA_033851055.1 Kribbellaceae bacterium
TCACGACGTTGTTGCCAGTAAAGTGGTGACTGGGCTCTTGGAAAGCTCAGACTTCCGGAGCGGAGGACAATTTCTGGTGATGATCCCAAGTTTTGAAATGCCTGAGCGCAGAGTCCTCGGTGATGATTTGAAGGCCAGGGCAACCTTCCCGATTTCATGACAGAGGCAAGACAAGAGTTGAGCTTATTATCCGCAGCTTCAGGATCCACTTGTACGAGCGTAAGTGGGGTGTTTGTTACTAAGGGCCTGCTCACGGCTACTTAGGCCCTGTTTGGCAAAAGTAATCTGATCGCAGATTACACCTAGATTATTTTGAGATTATTTTGAGATTATTTGTGTAATCTCAGAAGTAATCTAGAGTCAGATTATTATTAGTAATATATTACATAAAATCCACTAAACGCGTTGCTTTTTTTACGTGTTTCCTAATAACCCAGAAAGCTCTGTCGTAACCTCCTAAATAATCTGCAAATTAGAGCACAGATTAATAGGTATAATGGGTGGTAAAAGGGCAACCAGAGCCTACAAAACCACTGTATGAATACTCGGAACGGATCAACTTACTATATGGAATGGGTGAACAATACACCGCGAAACGAGTGTATTATAATAGCGAGGCTTAGAGCCTCACTCTAGACAAGACAACTACATCCAAACCAACTGAATCAATACATGACATATGTCGCGTATCACAATCCGAAGTGATACAAACAACCACTTATTCAGAAGTCATTCTAGGCCCCCCTGAAAACGTCGAAATTGAGCCTTCTAGCACTCGACCTCCATCCCCCGACCCTTCCGATGAAGCTCCTGTCGACGATTCTATAGGACAAGACAAGTCCCTTCAGCTAAAATGGTCTGCAGAGATGATAGAGGCACTTGCAGAGTACATCTATGGTGTTTGGAAAGACGGCAGGGCAGCAGATAATGGGTTTAAGAGGGAGGTGTGGATAGAAGCTGCAAATGTTGTAGCACGAGTTTATCAGGGCTCTCTGCCTGTGACATACGACAAGTGTAAGAACAAATGGGGTGATCTTAAGGAGAAGTGGAAACACTGGCTTGTTCTATCTGATCAGTCAGGCTTTGGATGGAAGGAGGAGAAAGAGAAATTTGAGGCTCACGATTACGTTTGGGAGAACCTAAACAAGACATACCCACGAATTATATGGCATAAGACTCATATTATGCCTCATCGAGAGCTCTTTTCAGAGGTATTACACGAAGCTCAAGCTACTGGCAAAGGTGCTATTAGTATATTCGACTCTGATGAGGGCACTGTCTTCCCTATCGACCCTCGCCTTTTGAACGACTCGACTTCTTCTGTATCACCAGTCCCAAATTCTGGTCCAAAAATGCATTATAATAAGTCAAGAAAGCGGGTCAGAACACAAGGATCTGATGACGAGGATGAGGGGACTCTAGCACAAGTAGTAAAGAAGATTGATCTTGGACATGCTATTACTAGCTTATCTATTGAAATGGCACGCAGAAGGAGGTTACGAGAGGAGCACAAGAGTGATCAAGAAAAGGCAGTCCAGTTACTTGAGACAGAGTATGGGGATAGACTTGATACAATGGTGTTTATTGCTGGTTGTACTTTTTTTGAGGATGAACACAAGGCACGCTCTTTTCTAGCTATTTCAAGCGTTGAAAGGCGTGATCGTTGGCTTGAGATTAATCTAGGTACAGAGCTACAAGAGAGAGCTTGATTGATTTTGTATTTAATCTTCTTCTATTGTATTGCTATTGTAAAGATATCTCTGATAATCTGCCCACATCTTTTCAGCTAATTGATCCCGGAAAGCATCCATTTTCTTAGAAGTAATAGCCCCTTCTGGATATACTATAGCTGGCTGAATATCTTGTACTTTCTTACCTAAAGTGCTTTCTGATTCAAGAAGAATATCAGCCCTGTCTCCTTCACTAAAACGGACCCAGTTATGAAGTGCAGTACATGCAAAAATAACACGAGTTTGAGTATCAATAGAGTACTCTGGTGGGGATTGTAGTATATGATATTTCCTTTTCAAAATCCCAAATATCCGCTCAATAGCATTCCGTAAAGAGGAATGCCGCAAGTTAAATAACTCCTTTGAATTCTCTGGCTTTTTGCCAGCTAATCGTTGCTCTTTTAGGTGATATCGAGTACCACGGTATGGTACTAGAATTGTTTCAGAATTGGAATATCCAGCATCACCTAACCAGTACTTTTTTGGAGGTGTTTTAAAATCTCGATTGTATTGTGCGTCTCGTAGTACAGTTGAATCGTGTGCAGAGCCCTCCCAGCCAGCTAATATATATGTAAATTCCATGTCAAAGTTACATGCTGCAAGGACGTTTTGAGAGAGGTAATGCTTCCGGTTTCGATATCTTGGCTGCACACTTGCAGGCAAATGAACTGCGATATGTGTGCCATCAAGGGCTCCAATGCAGTCAGTAAAATACTGAGCTCGTTTCGGGTTATCTGTGATCTGTGTAGACAGTGGTGTTTCAATTGTAGGGAGTTTGACAGTGTGCTGGTGTAGTAAAAGCATTGCAGCAAGGACCTCGTGAAAGTATCTATAAGAATTAGTTTATTAGTATTATATTATTATAATAGAATAAATAAATCAAAGGTATATTAATGTTACCTGCTAACAGTCTCTCCTGAATGCTGAAATCGTTCCATTACTTGCCGGTTCCCTGCATTATAATTAATCGTCCAAAGGAACATGGCTAGCTGCTCTTGAATTGATATATTCCGCGATGATTCAAGCTTTGAATTTATCTCTAGCCAATTGCTAAGCTCAAGGAACGTCTCTTTTTGCATACGTAGAACATCATATATGCGTTTTGGATTGTTGCATTCAAGCAATTCTTGTAGATATTCACATCCAGGTTGTCCAGTATTCCGAGGAGTTTTCTGTGCCTTTGAAGCTTGCACAGCCCCTATTACAATAGCAGGAATAATATCCTCAAGATCAATATCACTATCCCAATCAGATATATCCATATTAGGGGGTATTGTTGTAGAGGAATCGTGGATTGAAAAACTGGTAGCAAAAGTGGGGTGTTAATGTAGCTGCAATTGAGGCTTACTTGCGATTATTTTTTGAATAATCTACGAAAACCTACTTGATCCTATTTGTATGGCAGATTATTAGAAAAGTAATCTAGGGTAGTGTAATCTGGTTACTTGTTTGGTAAAAGTAATCTAGAACAGATTATTTTTGTAATCTGGCCAGATTACTTTTGCCAAACAGAGCCTTAGAGTATCCCTGTAATCTACTTGTAGTTTACCAGAAACTAGGCGAGGAAGGCGTAA
The DNA here is from genome assembly GCA_033851055.1 of Kribbellaceae bacterium. Taxonomy (GTDB): domain Bacteria; phylum Actinomycetota; class Actinomycetes; order Propionibacteriales; family Kribbellaceae; genus Kribbella. The sequence goes on from JAWWPC010000319.1 coordinate 3,305, forward strand.
GCCTCAGGATTACTGTTCGCACCTACTTACATCGAGGTACAAGTTGTGATCCCGCTCCAAACCTTAAGATAAGCGTACCTTGTCGTGGATCAAAGAGTGGCATGGCTTAGTCTTCACACTGTCAACATGACATCAAGCCGCTGTGATTCGTGCGGATCGTATCTACTTCTGGATTGGTGCATTGCAGAGTGCGGAACGGGCGAAAAGTGGGATGGAGAATGGCCACTTTTTGAAGATATTTTGGAAAGCTCCACCTTCGGGTTACGTTGATCCACGAAAAATCGGGCACAGTTATAAAGACACCGGCACTGGAAGCATACTAATCACTCTTTGTGGAAGTTTGGCAAGGCAAGGTTTCGAGTGAGTGGGCTGTTTTGCCTTTGCATTACCAAGCAAGTCGTATAAGTACGTGGACACTCGGGCACTCATGTCTCGTAACGTCCGTTCTCAAGTCAAAGAGCAGGAATTGCACAACAAACATAGGCCTCAGCGAAGATGACTTCTAAGGTTACCTCGTAAGCTTCCCCACTCTTGCTGCGCTATAACCAATTCACGTCGATGCAGAAGCCTGCGAAGACTCAGAACCGTGGCAGGGCAACTGCCTCAAGCTCGATTGTATAGCTCACGCGGCTATTATCACAGGAAGACCTTCACACTAAACACCGGCGACAAGATCCCGGCAGTCGGGCTTGGCACTTGGCAATCAAAGCCCAATGAGGTTGGCAATGCCGTAGAGATCGCTCTCCGCAAAGGGTACAGACATATTGACACTGCGGTTCGTGACAAAGCGTCTCTTGTCTGTAGAACCAAAGCTAATTGCAGCGTAGCATGGATATCGTAATGAGGCTGAAGTCGGTGCCGGTATCAAGGCGTCTGGAGTTCCTCGTAATGAGATCTGGTTGACTACCAAGCTTGACAACACGTGGCACAACCGTGTTGCAGCGGGGATCGATTCATCACTTCAGAATCTCGGAACTGATTACGTTGATTTGT
>JAWWPC010000176.1:0-12975 GCA_033851055.1 Kribbellaceae bacterium
GCGGCGGTACCGGACGAGCCGGACACGATCGCGCCGGCGTGGCCCATCGTCTTGCCCTCGGGGGCGGTGAAGCCCGCGACGTATCCGACGACCGGCTTGGTCACGTTCTCCTTGATGAACGCCGCGGCGCGCTCCTCGGCGTCGCCGCCGATCTCGCCGATCATCACGATCGCATCGGTGTCCGGGTCGTCCTGGAACGCCTGCAGCGCGTCGATGTGCGTGGTCCCGATGATCGGGTCGCCACCGATACCGATCGCCGAGGAGAACCCGAAGTCACGCAGTTCGTACATCATCTGGTACGTCAGCGTGCCGGACTTCGAGACCAGGCCGATCCGGCCCTGGCCCGCGATGCTGGCCGGGATGATGCCGACGTTGGACTCACCCGGGGTGATGATGCCCGGGCAGTTCGGCCCGATGATCCGGGTGGTGCCGGACGCTTGCGCATGCGCGAAGAACGCGGCGGTGTCGTGCACCGGCACGCCCTCGGTGATCACGACCACCAGCGCGATACCGGCGTCGATGGCCTCGATCACCGCGCCCTTGGTGAACTTCGGCGGCACGAACACGACCGACACGTCGGCGCCGGTCTCCTTGACGGCCTCGCCGACCGAGCCGAAGACCGGCACCGCCAAGCCGCCGAAGTTGACACTCTGGCCGCCCTTGCCCGGGGTGACACCACCAACGATCTGGGTGCCGGAGGCAAGCATCCGGGTGGTGTGCTTGGTGCCCTCGGAGCCGGTCATGCCCTGGACGATGACCCTGCTGTCCTTGTTGAGGAAGATCGACATTGTCCCGTATCCCTTTACTTCGCAGCCGCAAGCTCGGCGGCCCGCTTGGCCGCACCGTCCATGGTGTCCACCCGCTCGAGGCCGGGGAGCTTCGCCTCGTCGAGGATCCGGCGACCCTCGTCGGCGTTGTTGCCGTCCAGCCGTACGACCAGCGGCTTGTCCACGTGCTCCTCGCGCGACGCCAGCAGTTCGAAGGCCTGCACGATGCCGTTCGCGACCGCGTCACAGGCGGTGATGCCGCCGAAGACGTTCACGAAGACGCTCTCCACCTGCGGGTCGGAGATGATGATCTCCAGGCCGTTCGCCATCACCTCGGCGGACGCACCGCCACCGATGTCGAGGAAGTTCGCGGGCTTGACGCCGCCGAACTCCTCACCGGCGTATGCGACCACGTCGAGGGTGCTCATGACCAGACCGGCGCCGTTGCCGATGATGCCGACAGAGCCGTCCAGCTTGACGTAGTTGAGCCCCTTCTCCTTGGCCCTCGCCTCCAACGGGTCGTCCGCCGAGGCATCCGCGAACTCGGCGTGGTCCGGGTGCCGGAAGTCCGCGTTCTCGTCCAGGGTGACCTTGCCGTCGAGCGCCTCGACCGAGCCGTCGGCCAGTTTGACCAGCGGATTCACCTCGACCAGCGAGGCGTCCTCGGAGATGAAGACCTGGTACAGCTTGACGATCTGCTCGACCGCCGCGTCGACCACGTCGGCCGGGAACTTCGCCGCCACCGCGATCTCGCGGGCCAACGCGGCGTCGACACCGGTGGCCGGATCGATGGAGACCTTGGCGACCGCGTCCGGATCGGTGTGCGCGACCTCCTCGATCTCGACACCGCCCTCGGCGCTGGCGATCGACAGGTAGTTGCGGTTGGCCCGGTCGATCAGGAAGGAGAAGTAGTACTCCTCCGCGATGCTGGCCGCCGGCACGATGTTCAGCCGCTTGACGATGTGACCCTTGATGTCCAGGCCGAGGATTTCCCGGGCGCGCGCCTCGGCGTCCTCGGGGGTGTCGGCGACCTTGACGCCGCCGGCCTTGCCGCGGCCGCCGGTCAGCACCTGGGCTTTGACGACCACCCGGCCACCGATCTTCTCGGCCGCCGCGCGGGCTTCCTCGGGCGTGTGGACGACCTCACCGACCGTCGTCTTCACGCCGTGCTTGGCGAAGACAGTCTTCGCCTGGTATTCCATCAGATCCACGACTGTGGTCCCTCTCTCGCCTGTTCGGGTAGGCCGCGGCCCGAGACTAGTCACCTCCGCGCCCGCCGCGACAGTCGGGGTACACGCTGAGACGACTCTCACAGCCAGCTTGTACGTCGTGAAAGGCTGGTGCGCATGACTGAGCCATCGATCCAGCCACTTGGGCAGGCAGGAACCAGACCAGCTGACGACTGGTGGCGTAGTGCCGTGGTGTACCAGGTGTACCCCCGGTCGTTCTCGGACGCCGATGGGGACGGCACCGGTGACGTGAACGGGATCCGGGCCCGGCTGCCGTACCTGGCCGGCCTCGGGATCGACGCGATCTGGATCAGTCCCTGGTACCCGTCCCCGCTGCTTGACGGCGGGTACGACGTAGCGGACTACCGCAACATCAACCCGGAGTTCGGCACCCTCGCGGACGCGGACGAACTGGTCCGGGAGGCGCACGCGCTCGGCATCCGGGTGCTCATCGACCTGGTGCCGAACCACTGCTCCTGGGACCACCCGTGGTTCAAGGCAGCCTTGGCCGCGGGCAAGGGTTCGCCCGAGCGGGATCTCTTCTGGTTCCGCGAAGGCAAGGGCGAGGATGGCGCGGACCCGCCGACGAACTGGCCGGCCGCGTTCGGCGGTTCGGCCTGGACCCGGATCGACGACGGGCAGTGGTACCTGCACCTGTTCGACATCAGCCAGCCCGACTGGAACTGGGACCACCCGAAGGTGATCGAGGAGTTCGACTCGATCCTGCGCTTCTGGTTCGACCGGGGCGTCGACGGGTTCCGTATCGACGTAGCCGACTCGATGGCGAAGGACACGTCGCTGCCCGACGTGGTCCCAGGCCCGAATGGCGAGGTCACCCGGGACAAGTACCTGGGCCATCCGACGTACGACCAGCCAGGGGTGCACGTCATCCACCAGCGCTGGCGCCGGATCGCCGACGAGTACGCCGATACTCCGCTCGGCCCGCGGATCTTCGTCGCCGAGGCCTGGCTGTCCCCGGCCGACCGGCTGGCCCAGTACGTGCGGCCGAACGAACTGCACTCCGCGTTCAACTTCGATGCACTGCAGTGCCCGTGGGACGCGAAGGAACTCCGCGAGGTGATCGACCACACCACCGAGCACCTCTGGGCGGTCGGTGCGCCGGCCACCTGGGTGCTGAGCAACCACGACACCATCCGGCACCCCACCCGCTACGGCCGGGACCAGAAGGAAGCCGGGATGCCCGCCGGCGCCGTGCCGACCGATCTGGTACTCGGGCTGCGCCGGGCACGCGCGGCGGCCCTGCTGGAACTCGCCCTGCCTGGTGGCGCGTACATCTACCAGGGCGACGAGCTGGGCCTGCCCGAGGTAGAGGACCTGCCGGAGGAGGTGCTGGACGATCCGACCTGGGAGCGTTCCGGCCATACCGTGCGCGGCCGCGACGGCTGCCGAGTCCCAATCCCGTGGAGCGGCAGCAAGCCGCCGTACGGGTTCGGGCCCGGCGAAGGCCAGCCGTGGCTGCCACAGCCCGCCGACTGGGCCAGTCTCACAGCGGAGGCAGAAGCGAAGGTCCCGGACAGCCATCTGGCGCTCTACCAGGCGGCACTGCGGATCCGGCGCGAGCACGAGGCGCTGGGCGACGGACAGCTGGCCTGGGACGACGATGCCCCGGCTGGTGTGCTGTCGTTCACCCGTGATCCGGGCTTCCGGTGTGTGGTGAACCTCAGTGAGGAGCCGGCCGAGCTGCCAGCGGCGCCCGACGTACTCCTTTCCAGCGAGCCGCTGGTGGACGGCAAACTGCCGGTCGACGCCGCGGTCTGGCTGACGATCTGACACGGCCTCGCTGACGAGTGGCTGCCGGCGCTCTCCCACACCATCGGTCAGCAGCAGCAGCAGGGGACCGCAGCGGCCGGGCTACCGGCGCCCACGGCAACGGACGCGGACACGCTTACCTTCGGGAGGATGGTGAACACCTTCGAGACCGTCGGCACGCCGCGCCAGTCGAGCAGGGACAGCATGTACTTCCCTGGCGGGGTGACCGCGCCGTTGGTCGGTAGCTGGAACGACACATGGCCAAACGCCGTCCAGTCGTTCTTCACCGGCCAGAGCAACTGGTTCGGGTCGCTGGAGTGCGTCGACGTCGGCATCTTGGTCAGGGTCGCGAACTTGATCGAGGCGTAGCTGTTCGTCGCGTTGATCCTCGCGCCGAGCGGAGCCGCGAGCGTCGACAGCGAGGTGATCTGCGGCCTGACGAGGCCCTGCCCCTGGGCGTACCAGGGGGTGTAGATCTCGATCCGGGACTCGACCGTGCCGTTCCGGTAGTTCGTGCCCATGGTGGCCACACGGCCGTCCAGCAGCGGCAGGCACGTCGAGTGGTACAGCCTCGGCACGGTCGGCTTGGCGAGGGTCTGCCAGGCGGTCGCGCCGAGCCCGAGGCGCCGAGCCTCCAGCCGGGTCGTGACGTTCTGGACTGAGCCGCCGGACACGAAATAGCTGCGGTCCGGCAGCACGGCGCCGCACAGGTGCTGCGCGGCGTACCCGAGGTACGGCCCGTTCTTGAACGCGAGCGTGGCCTGCGAGACGTCGAGCAGGCTGACTTGGCCGGTCGCCGATGCGCCGCAGCCGCCACCGATGACGGCGACCTGTGAGGCGTTCTTGAGCGTCAAACCCTGGTCACGGCAGGTCGGCGCCAGCAGGCCCGGGATCGCCGCCTGGGTCGCCGCGCCGGTGCGCGGGTTCCACGCCTTCGGGTTCTGGTTGTTGCGGTCACCGAAGTACGTGCCGGTGTAGGCCATGTTGTTCGACGGCAGCAGCACAGAACCCGCGTACAACGGGAGCACGCCGAACGTCGTCGCCGGGCCGGGCGACCACGTCAGCGTTGCCGGGTTGAACTTGTCGACCTTGTTGGTCAGCGCGCCGTTCTCGTCGAGGCCGGAGTACACCCACGGGGTGCCCGAGCCGTCGACCGGGGCCTGCCCGTACCAGCGGCCGACCGACATGTTCGGGACCTTGGTGAACGACTCGCTCGCCTCGTCGAACACGTAGGCGTCGGGGATGCCGTTGTAGTAGTCGGGGGTGTAGAGCCTCGACCCACTGATGCCGTACTTCTTCGTGCCGCCGAAGAACAGGATGCGGCCGTTGGGCAGGCTGACCATGCCCGAGCAGAACAGATCCTTGTCCTGGGGGAGCGGGATCTCCCGCGGACACGCGCCCGAGGTTGGGTTCCAGATCCACGCCTTGAACAGTTTGAGCGTGGGGTCGGCCATGTTCTGGTTGAACACTTCGCCGTTGTAGCCGGAGCCCGCGACCATGACGACGTTGCCGCTGGGCAGCATGCCTTCGTGGATCGGGTTGACGCCGGGGCAGTTCAGCACCTTCCAGCTACCGGGGTGGGTCTGGTTGGGGGTGGCGGTGGCAGCCGCGGGTACGGCGGTGGCCGCCGGGCCGGTCGTGACGAGGATGCTGCCTACTAGCGCCATGAGGGCGCATAGCAACACGATGGGGCGGTTCATACGGTTCTCGTCTCCTGGTTGGCCGGGTTCTCATCCGGCGGAAGATGTCACCTCCCCGCAGCGGCGCGGTTGTAGCTCGGTTCGCGTGTCCGCCCGCTCGCGGGACATCGTGATCATGCTGGCGTTGCGGTCGGTTGGTTCGACCGGCTTGGTTCCCCACACCGCGAGCACCTGGCCGCCGTCGACCACGATCGCCGCGACCTTGTGCGGGCCGCTGCCCGACTCGCGGACGGTGTCACCGTTGACCAGATCCTTGATCTGGCGCGGTTCCCAGTGCCCGTTCAAAGCGGTCGTCCCGTGGAGGCCCGTCTTGTTGGCAACCGAGCCGATCTGGCACGGTCCAAAGGGAAGGAGGCTGGGGCTTGTCGGCCCCAGCCTCCTTTTAGCGTGCCTGCCTAGCGGCTGTCGCGGTCCTCACGCTCGCGGCGCTCCCGCTCCTCGCGGTCGCTGCGCTCCTGCCGCTCCTGCTCCTGCCGGCGGTCGCGGTCCTCGCGATCGCGCCGGTTCCGCTCGTCTCCGTAGCTCATTTCACACCTCCGGCTGTCAGACCTGCGACGATACGCCGCTGGAACAGCAGGACAGCGATCACGAGTGGAATTGTGACGACGACGCCCGCAGCCATCTGGCTGCCGAACGGCTGGTCACGCCCGGTGGTGCCGACGAACTGCTGGATGATCACGTTCGCCGTCTGGATCGACTTCTTGTTGGTCATGCTCAGCGCGATCAGGAACTCGTTCCAGGCCGCGATGAACGTGATGATCGCCGTGGTGAACACCCCCGGCGCAGCCAGCGGGATGATCACCTTGCGGAACGCCTGGGCCGGCGTACAGCCGTCCACCATCGCCGCCTGCTCGAGTTCCCGCGGCATCTGCCGGAAGAACGCGGTCAGGTTCCACACCGCCAGCGGCAGCGCGAACGACAGGCTGGGCACGATCATCGCCTGGTACGTGTTGATCCACTTGATGTCGATGAACAGCTTCAGCAACGGCACCACCAGCGAGATCCCGGGGAACATCGAGGTGGTGATGATGATCGCCAGCACCGCATTCTTGAACTTGAAGTCCAGCCTGGCCAGCGTGTAGGCCGCCACCATCCCGATCACCAGGGTCAGGATCGTGACAGTCCCGGCCACGATCAGGCTGTTCAGCAGGCCCCGGCCGAACCCGTTACCGGCGCTGAACACGTCCTTGATGTTCTGGATCGAGAACGGCGCCGGGATGATCGAGTTCGAGAACTGGTCGCTCGGCCGCCTGAACGCCGACACCACCATCCAGTAGAACGGCGCCAGACAGTAGAGGACGATCACCGCGACACCGACCAGCGGCGCCCACCGGCGGAGCGGACTGGCCTCGGCGGCCTTCACATTCATGCTCATCACGCACCACCTATCCCGCCGGCGACCGGAATCTCGCTCGCCTTGCTCGGTCCGGCACTGAATCGACGCTTCTTCTTGCCGCCGGGCAGCTTCGCTCGGGCCTCGCCGATCACGTCGGCGCCAAGGATCTTCACGAACGCATATGCCACTGTCGCGACGTAGAGGAACAACACCGTCGCGTACGCCGCGGCCGGCCCGTATCTGGTGTTGAACGCCTCGTCGTACGCCAGCATCGACAACGTCTCCACCGAGTCCTTGTGCGGCCCGACGAGCACGAACGGCAGGTCGAAGATCCGCAGCGTGTCCAGGATCCGGAACAGCACCGCGACCAGCAACGCCGGTTTCACCAAGGGCAACGTGATCTGCCGGAACTGCTGCAGCACGCTCGCACCGTCCACCTTCGCGGCCTCGTACACCTCGGCCGGGATCGTCTGCAGGCCCGCCAGCACCAGCAACCCGATGAACGGCGCCGTCTTCCAGGTGTCGGCCACAACGACCGACAGCTGCGACTGCCAGCCTTCGGTCGACCACAGGATCTGGGTACCGAGCAGCGTGTTCGCGATCCCGTCGGCCTGGAAGATCCATTTCCACAGCAACGCCGACACGACTGTCGGGATCGCCCACGGGACCAGGATGCTCGCCCTGACCACGGAGCGACCCTTGAACGCCTTGTGCATGATCAACGCCATCGCAACGCCGAGCACTGTCTCCAGAACCACACACACAATCGTGAAGAACGTCGTGTTGTAGGCCGCGTTCCAGAACCGCTGGCCGGTTTCACCCTTGAAGATCGCCGTGTAGTTGTCGAGCCCGACGAATGTCGAACCCTTGACGATGAAACCGTTCGCGTCGAGCTTCGTACCACTCGTGTACAGCGACTCCCGCAACGCGGCGATGATCGGGTACAGCACGACAAGAGCCAGCACGAGCAGCGTCGGCGAAAGCAGGATCGCAGCAAGCCGAGCCGTTCCCTCGTTGAACCGGCGCGGACGCTTTCCTTCCTTCAGTTTCAATCTGGTATTGACCGGGGCGGTGTCAGCCACCTCTGGCCTCCTTCAGCTTCCCGGGCAGCCCGGGTACGGACAGATCGGGGCCGGCGCGCAGCGGGATCGCCACACACCGGCCCCACGGGTTCGGTCACTGAGTGATGAGCGTGTTCAGCTTGGCCTGCAGGTCGGTGAGGGCCTGCTTGGGTGGCGTCTTGTTGGTCAGCGCGTCGTACGCCGCCTGCTGGATCGCCGCCGTCACATCGCCGTACTTGACCACGCGCGGACGCGGCTGGGCGCCCAGGATGGAGGCCTTCAACGGCGCCAGGTAGGCGAACTGCTTGGTCAACGCCGGGTCGTCGTACAGCGACGCAAAGGTCGGAGCCTGCGAGGTGGCCTCGAGGTTCGCCTTTTGCCGGGCCTCGCTGGCCATGAAGTTGATGAAGTCGACCGCGGTCGCCTTGTTCTTGGCGAAGGCGCTGATCGCGTAGTCGTGACCGCCGAGGGACGACACGCCGGGGCCGGTCTGGCCGGGCAGCGGTGCGACTCCGAACTTGCCGACGATCTTCGAGGAGCCGTCGGTCTTGCTGGCGAGCGAGTACACGTACGGCCAGTTCCGGTGGAAGAGCAGCTTGCCCTCCTGGAAGGCGCGACGGCCTTCCTCTTCCTTGTAGGTGATGGCAGCCTTCGGGATGACGCCGGCCTGGAAGGCCTTGGTGAGCTCCTCGAGACCGGCCAACGCCTGCGGGGTGTCGACGTTCGGCTTGCCGTCCTTATCGACGATCACGCCGCCCGCGGAGTTGATTGCCTCCGAGAAGTTCACCGTGAGGCCTTCGTACTTCTCGAACTGACCGGCGTAGCAGCCCATCCCCTTGGCCTCGGGCAGCTTCTGCACCGCCACACAGGCCGCGGTCATCTCAGCCCAGGTCTTCGGCGGCTGCACGCCCGCCTTCGCCAGCAGGTCCTTGCGGTAGTAGAGCAGCCCGCCGTCGGAGGTGATCGGGACGGCGTACAGCTTGTCGCGGTATTTGGCGGTCTCGACCGTCGCCGGGATCAGCTTGGACAGATCCGGGAACTTGTCCTCCGGAAGCTGGACGATCCACTGGTTCGCGGCGAACTCCGACGTCCAGACGACGTCCATGTTGAGGACGCTGAACGCGTCCGACTTGGCCTGCGCGTTCTGCACCATCTGCTGGCGCTGCGCGTCGGCGTCCTCCGGCAACTCCTTCACCTCGACCTTTTCAGTCGGGTGCAGCGAGTTCCATGCCGCGACCTGCTTCGGCAGGAATCCAGAGGTGTCCTTGCCGGTGGCAAACGTAATCGGGCCGCGCCCGTCCAGCGCGGCGGGAGTACTACCGCCCGAACTGCTGCTGCCCCCGCCGCCGCCACACGCCGAGGCGAGCAACACCATGCCGCCGGCAACGGCGACAACGACTGCCCTGCGCGAGTGTGATCGTTCAAACCTCATCGTGCACCTGCCCTCTTCCGATGACTTCACTTGGTCTGCGCGCGCCGTCCACAGTCCCCCACCGATCTGCGAGCGGCCCAGTCCGGACAGTAACCGACATCGGGGGGCGATGTGTCCTAAGCCACACTGCCGCTCCCGGTTACGTAACGGAGAACGCATGGCTGTATGCGACCGCGTTTCGACCACGGGCACAACCGGGTGCGGCTTAACGATTCGGTATTACCGATTAGTAACCAGCGGTTTCTGGAGCAGAAACGCTTCAGCTCGGCTGCGCGGACGCGTCACCGACATGGCCGCGGACCCAGTCGACGATCTCCACGGTGGTCGCTCCCGGGGTGAAGATCTTGTGTACGCCGAGCTCCGCCAGCGGCTGCAGGTCCGCCTCGGGGATGATGCCGCCGCCGAACACCACGATGTCGTCGGCGTCCCGCTCGGTAAGCAATTCCCGGACCTTCTTGAAGAGCGTCATGTGGGCGCCGGACAGCACCGACAGGCCGATCGCGTCCGCGTCCTCGGCGAGCGCCGTCTCGACGATCTGCTCCGGGGTCTGGTGCAGGCCGGTGTAGATGACCTCCATGCCGGCGTCGCGCAGTGCCCGGGCGACTACCTTCGCGCCCCGGTCGTGGCCATCCAGCCCAGGCTTCGCGACGACAACGCGCAGTGGGCTCGTGGGTGGCATGTGTGGCCTCCGGTTCTCGGGCGCTGGTTCGTGCCCTGGATAATTACTCGCAGGCTATCCGAGCCGAACCTTACGGATAAGACACAACATGATGGTTTCCCGGCCACGCCGGCCGGGCATCGGTTACCGTCCAAAATAGCGGACCATCGGTATGCACGGGGGGTTCGGTGGAGTGAGGAGAACGCCATGGGCGCACAGGCCATCGGCGAGCCGGACCCGGCGCAGGACCCGGGTTCCAAAGTTGAGCTCTCGGAGCAGGCTGTCCGGAGTAGCATCCAGGAGGCACTCGAGGGCCTGAAGTACGGTGCCCGCTGGGTAATATCGCCGCGGGTGTTGCAAGGTGCCGCGGTGGAGCTCGGCTGGTTCACAACCCACCTCGTGATGTATCCGCTCGGCTTGGTCGGCCTGGTGGGCGGCGCCGAGCGTCGCGTCGACCGGCTCACCCTCAGCGGCCTCACCCCGACCCAGCGCAGTCGACTGATCCACGACGTATGGGCCGCCGGTACGCCGATCATGCTGGTGCACGGGATCGTCGACAATCACACGGTCTTCTCGCTGATGCGCAGGCAGTTATTACGCCGCGGGTTCAGCCGGATCCACACCTTCTCGTACTCACCGCTCACGCTCGACGTCCGGAGTACCGCGGAACGGATGGGCGAGGAGATCGAGGCACTTTGCGAGGAGTACGGCTACGAGCGGATCCACGTGATCGGGCACAGCCTCGGCGGCCTGATCGCCCGGTACTACGTGCAGCGGCTCGGCGGCGATGAGCGAGTACACACCTGCGTCACGCTCGGCACGCCGCACCAAGGCACCATGGCCGCGCGGCTGCTGCCCTGGCCGCTGGTGAAGCAGGTCCGCCCCGACAGCGACCTGATGGCCGAACTGGCTGAACCGGCACCGGGATGCAAGACGCGGTTCCTGGCCTTCTACAGCGACGTAGATCAGTTGATCGTGCCACAACGCCGGGGCCGGATCCGTCATCCCGACCTCATGGCGGACAACGTCATGGTTCGCGGCGTGGGTCACCTCTCACTACCGTTCCATGGCGAGGTGGTGCACCAGATCTCGGGCGCGCTGTCGCACCTCGACGAGCAGGACACGGACGTCTGATCCAGGGCCTTCGGCCTGCCCGCGTGGTAGGGCTCTTGAAGATGCACGTGCAGGCGCTCATGCAGAAGTTTCGTGAAGTGAACGCAAAAAAGTGCGTGGCAGGGTTTGTCGCCTCGTGACACATCCGTTATGGTGCATGAGCCCCCGGGGGAATAAGTCCTCTAGGAGGTGACAGTGCCCCTCCCTGTGACCGAAAGGCCACGTTGTGTCCCAGCACCGTGCCGCGGCCAGCCGCGCCGCGCCAGGCAACGTTACGCGTAAGCCAGACGCGGGGCGTCAGAGCGCAAAGCATCGTGTAGCCCGGCGTAACGCCCCAGGTAGTACCCAGATCGTCGGTTTGACCGCAGCCCTCGCGGCAGCGGCGGGCGCTGTCGGCTTCAGCAACAGCTCGCTCGCCTCGCCGACCCAAGCGAACTCTGCGATCAACATGGCAGCGCTCAGCATGGGCCAGAGTGAACTCTCCGCGGTCACCACCGCGCGGATCGAACGCCGTCAGCTCGCCACCAGGGACGCCTCTCGGGTCGACCTGTCCCAGAGCAACGCGAGCAAGAAGCAAGCCGCGGCCGACCGGACCGCGAAGGCCAGGGCCGCCAAGCTGGACGCCACCCGGGCCCTCACCGTGAAACGCGCCTCGGCGCTCGCCAAGACCAAGGCCGCGCAACTCAAGGCTCAACAGGCACTCCGCACCTCCGCCACCCGCTGCGTGATGATGATCTCCGGCTACCACATCACAGCCACCTTCGGTCAGGGCGGCGGTCGCTGGGCCCGCACCCACACCGGCACCGACTTCGCCGCGCCGATCGGCACCCCGATCTACAGTGTGATGAAGGGCGTCGTGCTGAGCGCCGAGTTCGCCGGCGCCTACGGCCGTCAGGTCCGGATCCGGCATGAGGACGGCACCGAGACCTGGTACAACCACATGTCGAAGTTCAGCGTGTCGCCCGGCGAGACCGTGTATGCCGGCGACCAGGTCGGAGCGGTCGGCGTCACCGGCAACACGACCGGACCGCACCTGCACTTCGAGGTCCGCCCGCACGGCGGCGACCCGGTCGACCCGATGCCCTGGCTCCGCGAGCACGGCCTCAACCCCTGATCCGCCTCAGCCCCTGATCTACCGAGCTCCCGGCCCGGCTTGATCGCTTGGCCACCCGCGATGAGACAGCACTAAACTGCACCGCATGCGTCCGGCTGCCGGTGAAGTCCTGCACTTCTCCGAGGACCCGACGATCGCCACCTTCCGCCCGCACGTCGCCGCGACGTCGCCGGAGCGAACTCCTTACGTATGGGCTGTCGGCTATGACCGCGCCCCCGACTACTGGTTCCCCCGGCAGTGCCCCCGCGCAATGGCCTGGGTAGGTCCTTCCACCACTGCTGTGGACCAGCTGAGCATCATCGGGCCTGGCGGCGGAACCCGTGTACACGCGATCGAGTACGGCTGGCTCGACGCGCTGCGCACCACCGACCTCTACGCCTACCGGTTGCCGGCGGCTGCATTCGTGCAAGCCGAGGCGGCTGTGGTCGCGACGAGCGAGGTAGTTCCCCTGGCTCCGCCGGAACGCGTCGGCAACCTGTATGACCTGCACGCCGAGGCGGGTATCCAGCTCCGCGTCCTGCCCAACTTGCACGCCTTCTGGGACACCGTCATCACCAGCACCCTCGAGTTCAGCGGCATCCGTCTCCGCAACGCCTGCCCGCCCACCTGATCCGTCCCCGGCCTCTGAGGCTGCAGCCAGTGGTGTGTCTGGCAAATAGCTGCGGTGTCCAGGTGGGTGCATCGCAAGGCGGAGGAGGAGCCTCGATGCTTTTCCATCGTGGCTTCTTCTCCAACGCTGCGAGGTGCCCGCCTGGACACCGCCAGTGCCAAGCTATTTGCCAGACACACCACTAG
>JAWWPC010000191.1:0-9462 GCA_033851055.1 Kribbellaceae bacterium
GCCGAAATGGCATTACCACGAGACGCCGGAATGTGGTCGCACCTCTGCCGGATTTCCGGCGTGGAGTTACCCGCTGATTCGCGCCGGGCAACAAAGCCCGCTGCCGCGCGCATCGGCAGCGGTGGGGACCCGGGCACCCTAGGGGGCCCGGGTCCTTCCCCTCACTACCTCCCCGGCGAACCGGAGGCGATCCGGAAGGGGGCGACCTCGGCAGGTCGACGCCGCAGGGCGCTGACGACCAGAGTCCGGAGGGCGCGGTCTGCTCGGCGATGGCGACCGCGGCGTTACCGAACGCCAGCAAAAGCATCCCGACCACGCAGGTCGCGCCTGGTCACCTGGAGTCGCTGCCAACCGGACTTGAGAACGAGGGAGGCGGCGAGCAGAACCGCGGCGGCCAGGAAGCGGCTGGACATCCCGAGCATCGGCGGGATGTGTGCCTCGACCACGACCCCGGATCGCCAGGTACGTCGAGCCCCAGATGAGGTACACCACCACCAGTGCGGACCAGATCATCGCCGAGGACGCCTGGCGCTTCCCGGTCTGAGGCGGCAGGGCAGGGGCCTGTGGCCATCGGGCAATCTCACGAGTTGTCAGGGGTGTCATACAAAGACGATGCTGACGTCAGCCTGCCGCGCGCTCGAGCCACAAGGTGGTTTTCAGCCACCACGAGGCAGGTTCCAGTCAGCAGGATCGGCCCGCCTGGCTCCCCAGCTCGAGCATCTGCTGTGAATCGGTACGGACCTGTGACACTTCTGGTCTGATTCCACCGGTGTTGTTACATCGACGGGATTCACGCGGGAACCCGGCCGGCGATGTGACCAGTGGATGGACTGGTGTCTCATCCGGAGACGCCGCCCCGTACCGGCGTACGAGCCCGCGTCCAGACAGTTAGCGGATCAGCAACCTGCTCGGTACCGTGTCGGGCAAGATGGGCAGTGATACCAGTGAGGAGGTTCACTGCCTGGCGGTGTGCATCAACCTGGATCCACGTGGTCTGTCCCTCGTAGCCTCACCCGGCTGGTTGGGTCGGGGCCCCGTGCAACGTTGCGGTCGCGGCGATCCCGCGCCCGAACCCGAGGAGTGCATGTGAGTGAGTCGGTCCCGGGCATCGCCCCGGAAGTGTTCGCGCCCGTCGAGGCGCCGGTCAGCCCCGCGCAGCCTGCGGAAGAGGTCGAGTTCGTCCAGTTGCTGACGCCCGAAGGTGAGCGCGTCGAGCATCCGGACTATTCCTTCGACCTCGACGACGAGGCGATCAAGGGGTTCTATCGCGACATGGCCCTGGTCCGCCGAATCGACACCGAGGCGACCGCGCTGCAGCGGCAGGGCGAGCTCGGCATCTGGGCCTCGCTGCTCGGCCAGGAGGCCGCACAGATCGGGTCCGGCCGCGCGCTGAACAAGAAGGACATGGTCTTCCCGACCTATCGCGAGCACGGCGTGGCCTGGTGTCAGGGCGTCGACCCGCTGAATCTGCTCGGGCTGTTCCGCGGCGTGGACCAGGGTGCCTGGGACCCGCGCGACAACAACTTCCACCTCTACACGATCGTGATCGGCGCCCAGACGCTGCACGCGACCGGGTATGCGATGGGCCAGCAACGCGACCACGCCGTCGGCGATGCCGAGAACGGGGAAGCCACGGTCGCCTACTTCGGCGACGGGGCCAGCAGCCAGGGCGATGTGAACGAGGCTTTCATCTTCGCCTCGGTGTTCAACGCCCCCGTCGTCTTCTTCTGCCAGAACAACCAGTGGGCGATCTCGGAGCCGATCGACCGGCAGACCCGGATCCCGCTCTACCAGCGCGCCGCCGGCTTCGGATTCCCCGGCGTCCGCGTCGACGGCAACGACGTACTGGCGACCTATGCGGTCACCCAGCGGGCGCTGAAGCGGGCCCGCGAGGGCAGCGGCCCGACCTTGGTCGAGGCGTACACCTACCGGATGGGAGCGCACACCACCTCGGACGACCCGACCAAGTACCGGCTGTCCGAGGACCTGGAGTACTGGAAGCTGAAGGACCCGATCGAGCGGGTTAAGGCCTATCTGGTCCGCACGGGTGCGGCCGACCATAGCTTCTTCGACTCGATCGAGGCCGAGGCGGACGGGATCGCCACCCGACTCCGCGAGGGCTGCCTGTCGATGCCGGACCCGGCGCTCACCGACTTCTTCAACCATGTGTACGACGAGCAGACCCCGCAGCTGGTGCAGCAGCAGGAGCAGTACGCCGCCTACGCCGCCTCTTTCGGTGACACAGCAGGGGAGCGCTGATAGTCATGGCCAAGATCACTCTCGGCAAGGGCATCAACATGGGCCTGCGCGCGGCGATGGAGAACGACCCGAAGGTCCTCATCATGGGCGAGGACATCGGCAAGCTGGGCGGTGTGTTCCGGGTCACCGAGGGGCTGCAGAAGGACTTCGGCGAGGACCGGGTGATCGACACCCCGCTGGCCGAGTCCGGCATCATCGGTACCGCCGTCGGGCTGGCGCTGCGCGGCTACCGGCCGGTCTGTGAGATCCAGTTCGACGGGTTCGTCTTCCCGGCGTACGACCAGATCATCAACCAGGTCGCGAAGATGCACTACCGGTCGATGGGCAAGCTGAAGATGCCGATCGTGATCCGGATCCCGTTCGGCGGCGGCATCGGCGCAGTCGAGCACCACTCGGAGTCGCCGGAGACGTTGTTCGCGCACGTCGCCGGGCTGAAGGTGGTCGCCTGCGGTGATCCCGTGGACGCGTACTGGATGATCCAGCAGGCGATCGCGTCCGACGACCCGATCGTGTTCTTCGAGCCGAAGCGCCGCTACCACGAGAAGGCGGAGCTCTCCCAAGACATGGTGAGTGCGCCGTTCCCGTTGCACAAGGCAAAGGTAGTCCGGGAGGGCACCGACGCGACACTGTTCTGCTACGGCCCGATGGTGAAGACCTGCCTGCAAGCGGCCGAGGCTGCGGTCGAGGACGGCCGCAACCTTGAGGTCGTCGACCTGCGCACGATCGCGCCGCTCGACCTGGCCACCATCTTCGAGTCGGTCAAGAAGACCCGCCGCGCGGTCGTCGTGCACGAGGCGCCGCTGTCGCTCGGCACCGGCTCCGAGCTCGCCGCCCGGGTCACTGAGGAGTGCTTCTACCACTTGGAGGCACCCGTACTGCGAGTCGCCGGCTTCGACACCCCGTACCCGCCGTCGCGGATGGAGGAGGAGTATCTCCCCGACCTCGACCGGGTGCTGGACGGCGTCGACCGGGTGATGGAGTACTGATGGGCATCCTGGAGTTCCGCCTCCCCGACGTGGGAGAAGGCCTGGTCGAGGCCGAGATCGTCAGCTGGAAGGTCAAGCCCGGCGACACGGTCAAGCTGAACGACACCGTGGTCGAGATCGAGACGGCCAAGTCGCTGGTCGAGCTGCCGGTACCGTTCGCCGGAGTCGTCGCCGAACTGCTGGTGCCGGAGGGTGAGACCGTCCCGGTCGGTACGCCGATCATCGCCGTCAACACCGGGGATGCGTCGCCCGGCGACCGTGCCCTCGCTGCCCCGGCGGTCGGCGAGGGCACGGCCACGGAGGATCTGGTTCCCGCCGTTCCGGATCCGGGTGAAGAGGTCATCGAGGCGGGCAAGATCGGCGGTGCCGCTCCGGGTGGACGGACCGCGGTCCTGGTCGGATACGGCCCCAAGACCACCGAGGCCAAGCGGCGGCCCCGTAAGGGCGGCGCACCCGAGGCCGCGCCCGCGGTTGCGCCCCCGGCCCCTGCCCCTAGTCCTGGTCCTGCTCCTGTCGCTGTCGCCGAGCCAGTGGTTGCTGCGAGCAACGAAGCTCATGTGCTGGCGAAGCCGCCGGTGCGCAAGCTGGCCAAGGATCTCGGTGTTGACCTCGCCACCGTCACCGCGACCGGCCCGGGCGGCATCATCACCCGCTCGGACGTCGAATCGCACGGTACGACGAGGGCGGCAGCGCCAGCGGCAGCGGCAGCGGCAGCGCAGGCTGCACCGGCTTTGGCTGCACCGGTTGCCGGCCAGACCGAGACGCGGATCCCGATCAAGGGCGTGCAGAAGGTGATGGCCCAGGCGATGGTGGCCAGTGCCTTCACCGCCCCACACGTCACCGAGTGGATCACGGTCGACGTCAGCGCCACGATGGAGCTGGTCGAGCGGCTGAAGGGTGACCGGGCGTTCCGGGAGCTGAAGGTGTCGCCGCTGCTGATCGTGGCGAAGGCCGTCACCTTGGCGGCTCGGCGTACTCCGATCATCAACGCGGCCTGGGACGACCAGGCACAGGAGATCGTGCTCAAGCACTCGGTGAACCTCGGCATCGCCGCGGCCACTCCGCGCGGGCTGATCGTGCCGAACATCAAGGGTGCCGATGCACTCACCCTGCCTGAACTGTGCGCCGCGCTGAATGACCTGGTCGCCGTCGCGCGGGAGGGCAAGACGCAGCCCGCGGACCAGGCGGGTGGCTCGTTCACGATCACCAACGTCGGTGTCTTCGGTGTCGACGCCGGGACCCCGATCCTCAACCCTGGCGAGGCGGCCATCCTCGCCTTCGGTGCCGTCCGCAAGCAGCCTTGGGTGGTGGACGACGAGATCGTGCCGCGCTGGATCACCACGCTGGCGCTGTCGTTCGACCATCGGCTGATCGACGGCGAGAAGGGTTCTACCTTCCTCGCCGACGTGGCCTCCATCTTGGAGGACCCGGCCCGCGCGCTGATGTTCTGAGGTCCGGTACGCCGAGGGGCCCGGGTGGATCGTCCGCCCGGGCTCCTTGGCGTCCGAAGGTCACTCGATCTCGACGATGAAGGTACTGCTGCGGTTGGCGTCGGTTATGGTCACCGGTCCGAACGTGATCGCGGCCAGCTGCGCGGCCACGCCTCTTAGTCCTTGTGGGGTTCTCGTTAGTCCTTGTGGGGTTCTCGGCTCTCTTGGGCATTGACCAGGGCATCTCCGGCAGCGAGGCGGCTGTAGAGCACGGATCGCCCGGCACGCCGGCGTAGGACCAGGCGGGCATCGAGCAGGACCTGCAGATGGCGGCCAACCGAGCCGAGGCCCTGGCCGGTCAGAGCCACCAACTGGGTCGTGCTCTTGGGGGTCTCGAGGAGAACAAGGACCTGTGCCCTTGCCGGACCAAGCAGCCTGCCCAAGGCCACTGGTGCGGGTGCCCGGCCGTGCTCGGCCAGTACGCCCGAGCACGCGTAGACAACGGCGTACCGGTGTGGTTTGTCCCACGAGACCCAGCCACGGTCCGGAGTGACCGGCACGAAGAGCAACTGAGCCCCAGAGATGTCCCGCGGCGGATAGTCGTGGTTGTTGATCCGCAGCCGACCCGCACCGAGCCAGCGGGTCTCGGAACTCATGTCGTCCAGCGCGGCAGCCCAACCGCCCAGGCTCAACTGGCGGGTGCGAGCGACCACGTCGGCCTCGAGAACCTGGCGGCGCTGCTGCCAGTACGGCGCCGCTGTCTCCGCCCAGACCCACTCCAGCAGGTCAGCAGCCTTCTCGGCCAGGTCGGATCGCTGCAGTTCAGCAGTGAGTGCGCTGGCCACCGCGGTGGCCAGGTCCGCGCGGGCGGTCTGATCCGAGGTTGCCCGCACTCGTGCGACCTCCTGCTCGAATCCCAACTCATCCTCAGCCGGAGGAGTCGGGGTGAAGAAGTCGGCGATCCAGCTTCTGCTCAAAGCTGCCTGCACCAGCAGGGCAGTGATGGGGTCGTCAGCCAGGTAGCGGCGGTAGGCAGGTAGGTGGGCGTCGAGCCAGCCACGCTCGCCGAAGTGCGAGGCCGTCGCCCGCTGGAGCGAGATGAGGCTCGCGACCGCCTCCGTCAGTTCGGAGATCACGAACCGGCTGCCCGCCAAAGTGTCCGCATCGACCTGCCACCAGCCCATGGTTTCGCCTCCGCGCGAAAGAGTAACGGTTCAATGGTGACTACGCGGAGACTGCCGGCGGGCTCTTGGAGCCCAACAACACGACCGGATCAGCTGATGGGAGTACTGGAGTGAGTGCAGACGTGGTCATCGTTCAGGAAGTGGGCGAAGAGCATCGGCCTGTGGTCGAACGGCTGGGGCAGTTGGAGCGCCATGACCTGTCCGAGTTTCGGGGGTATACCCCGGGGGCCGACGGGGTGTTCGCCTTCGATCGCTTGCCGTTGTTCTTCAGCGAGCCGGATCGCCGCGTGTACCTGATCTACCACGGGTCTACGCTGGCCGGCTTCACGCTGACGCGAGGTCTTCCCGACGGGTCGACGTCGATCGGGGCGTTCTTCATCGTGCGCGGGCTGCGCAGGCAGGAGGTCGGCCACCGAGCCGCGCTGGAACTTTTGCATCAGCGGCCTGGCCGCTGGTCCATCGCCTTCCAGGAGAACAACGTCGGGGCGGCCCGATTCTGGCGGCGCCTCGTTACGGCTGCGGTCGGATCCGCCTGGAAGGAGGAGGTACGGCCGGTCCCCGACGACATCACGCCCGACACCTGGCTACTGCTGGACACAAGCCGGTAGCACCTATGTTGTGTCCGGGCTGCTCGCCGCAAGAAGCCCGGCGGTGAACGTGACGGTCATCGTCGCGGCGGCAGAACCCAGATACCCGGATCGCGTGGCTGCCGTCTGGGATTCGGGTGCCGCGATCATGGGGCGCGTGGCTTCAAGGAAGAAGCCGAATTCTGTATCAGGGATGACCGATAAATAGGTGATCCCCGATACAGATATCCGGCTGTCCTGAACTGGTCCCGTGGGTCACGTCCGGCCCCGGGGAGAATCCGGGGCGGTGACCGCCGAGGTCGAGCAATCGTGGTCATCTCCGCGATGGGGGATACGAACTCAATCTCCGCCGATCACGGCCGCTCGATCCCGAGCGGGCTGCGCCATAAGAGTTGCCGTTCCGCGCGCTCAAGCACCCACGGAAGAGTCAGAAGAGCCGGAAAAGGAGACAGGGAGTCCCGGGCGGGGGACTCCCTGTCTCAGTTCTGGTGCTTCAGTGGCGATTCACTGCGTCGAGTGCGTCGGCGATGCCTTCACCGAAGAAGGCGTTGTTCGCCGTCGTACCGGTGCAGTGCGCGTCCGGCGTGACCGGGCAGGCGGTGTCGTCGGCCTCCTTGCGCAACTGCTTCTCCAGCTCGCGCGGGCTCCAGCCCGGGTGCGCCGACTTCATCAGCGCGGCGATCCCGGTGACGTGCGGCGACGCCATCGAGGTGCCGCTGAACCTGGCGTAACCGCCCGGCACCGTCGACAGGATGTTGCTGCCCGGCGCCGCGACGTCGATCACGTTCAGGCCGAAGTTCGAGAAGCTGCTCTTCACGCCCGCCTGGGTGGTGCTCGCCACGGTGATCACGCCGGGAAGCTCAGCCGGCAGGTCGAGGCAGTCGTTATTGATCGGCCTGGTCACCGAAGTGGAGTCGTTCGGGCTGGACGAGTCACTGGTCTTGTTCGCCAGATCCATGTTCGAGTTGCCCGCCGCGGCGACAGAGAGGACGCCCCGCTTGGTGGCGAAGTCAACCGCCCGGCGCACCGACTCCTGGACCGCACCCTGGTCGCCGTTGTCGTCGCACCAGAACTGCCACGGGTCGATGTAGTAGCTGTGGTTCGTCACGTCCATGTGGTGCTCGGCGGCCCAGATGAACCCGCAGATCGAGTACTCCGGGAAGATGTAGCCGGCGTCGTTCACCACCTTGACCGAGGCGATCCGGACGCCCGGTGCGACGCCCACGATGCCGATGCCGTTGCGGGCGGCCGCGACCGTACCGGCCACGTGCGTGCCGTGGCTGCTGGTGGTCGGCCGCCAGGCGCCTGGGGTGGTGTCGGGTACGCCGTTGTCGATGCAGTTGACCGAGTCCTTCGCATCGAAGTTCGGCGCCAGGTCCGGGTGGGTGTCGTCGACCCCGCTGTCGTTGATGCCGACCAGCACCCGGCGGGACCCGTCGGTGACCTGGTGCGCCTGGTCTGCCTTGATCTGCACCATGTCCCACTGCTCGGACTCACGCGGGTCCGGTACCGGCGCGGCTTCGGTGTCACCGACGAGGTTGAGCCCGGTCTTGGTTCCCGTGGCTCCAACGGCTCCCGCCGTGGTTCCCGTGGTCTTGGCGGCGGCTCCGGCCGGGCCTTCGCTGACGGCCGCCGTACGGGTGGCGCCGACGGACTCGACCGCACGGCCGTTGCGGCCGACCCGGACGTCGGTACGGAAGCCCGGGTTGGTGGACTGCGCGATCACCACGCCGATCTGCTTCCACGACTGCACCACGGTGCCGCCGGCGGCCTTGATCGCCTGCTCCACCTTGTTCACGTGGCCGTCGTCGGCCTGTGTGTTCACGACGTAGTTCATCAACGGGCCAGGTGTCGCGGCCGGAGCGGTGGGTGCAGCCTGGGCCGCGGTAGCAGCACCGGCTGCTGTGAAGGCCAGAGCCGTCGCGGCCAGTCCGGCGGCAAGCCGGCGGGATCGGGAGCTTCGGGACACAGTGTCTCCTCGGGCGATAACGTGCGGGACGGGACGCTCACGCGACTCTAGAGCGCATCCGCCATGCAGGGGACCACCCCGCCCCGACCCACGGGAAAACCTCCGCCGACCATCACCCACAGTCCCCGACCTCACCCTCCGCAACCTTCGGCCGCGTTCGCGTCACCCCCCGAGTGGGAAGGCCGTCGCCAGTCGGGCCCCCTCGCCCTCGCCCTCGACCTCGCGTACGCCGGGGTGTTGGGGGTGCCGGCGTATTGGGGGTGCTGCGGGTGCTGGTCTGGTTGGTCAGACTCGACTGGCAGTGGCGCCGGGTCGGTGGGCGGTTCCTGGGTGTTCAGGCGGGGGCGCTTCGCCAAGGCGCGCCGGGGCGGTGTACTGCCAGTCGAGTTTGACGGGACAGCCGTGGACGGCTGTCGATCATGCCTGTCTGCGAAGCGCCGGCAGCCGCGGCCTCCCAAGCATGCGGCTGAGCCGCGGCGTCCGAAGCGTGCGGCTGGGTTGCAGCCTCAGACGGGGCAGCTGAGCCAGTTATCCACAGGTTGTTCCACAGGAGTGAATTGAGTGTGGAGAAGCTCAGCCTCTGGTCTGCGCCAGGCCGGATCCTGAGTGGATGACTTCGGCTGTCACAGCATTGACGAACGTCGGCTTCACCGCTACCACCGCTGAGATGTTGGCAAGCACCACCTATCGCGACATCCGTATCGCGCTCAGGGCCGGTTCGATCGTTCGGCTCCGGCCTGGCCTGTTCGGGCGTCCGGGCGAGGATCCGGCAAGATCGGCTGCGTCCCGATTGGACGGTGTTGTCTCTCACGCCAGCGCGGCCGAGCATTGGGACCTGCCGGTGTTGAACCGGCCTGACGTGCCGCATGTGACAGTACCCAGGAAACGCAAGCGGCGGCCGGGTCCACCGGTCGAGATGCACTGGGCAGATCTTTCGGTCGCCGAGCGCGAGGCCGGGGTCACCGAACCGCTGCGCACTGTTCTGGATTGTGCGCGGACCCTCCCGTTCGGGGAAGCCCTGGCGGTCGCCGACAAGGCTGTTCAGGA